>SLSW01000323.1 GCA_007130245.1 Micromonosporaceae bacterium | reverse complement strand
TACGCGGCCCCCGGCATTCGAAGGCCCGCGACGCCGCCGCGATCTCCCACCACTACGACGTGTCCAACCGGTTCTACGGGTGGATCCTCGGACCGTCCATGACCTACACCTGCGCGCTCTACCAGCGCGAGGACGCCACCCTGGAGCAGGCGCAGTTCGCCAAGCACGACCTGGTCGCCCGCAAGCTCGGGCTACGCGAGGGCCAGCGGCTGCTGGACGTGGGCTGCGGCTGGGGCGGCATGGTGATGCACGCCGCGCGCCACTACGGCGTACGGGCACTGGGGGTGACCCTGTCGCGCAAGCAGGCCGAGTGGGCCCAGAAGACCATCGCCGAATCCGGCCTGTCCGAGCTGGCGGAGGTGCGGCACCTGGACTACCGCGACGTGCCCGAGGGCCAGTTCGACGCGATCGCCTCGATCGGCCTGACCGAACACATCGGCAAGAAGCAGCTGCCGGGCTACTTCCGGTTCCTCTACGACCGGCTGGCACCGGGCGGCCGGCTGCTCAACCACTGCATCACCCGGCCGGACAACCTGCAGCCGGCGGTGCGGCGGCGCCATTTCATCAACCGCTACATCTTCCCCGACGGGGAGCTGGAGGGGCCCGGCCACCTGATCTCGGTCATGCACGACGTCGGGTTCGAGGTGCGCCACGAGGAGAACCTGCGCGAGCACTACGCGAAGACCCTCACCGACTGGTCGGGCAACCTGGAGGCGCACTGGGACGACGCGGTGGCCGAGGTGGGTCGCGAGAAGGCACGCACCTGGCGGCTGTATCTGGTCGGTTCCCGGATCGGCTTCGAGCGCAACCAGATCCAGCTGCATCAGGTGCTGGGTGCCAAACCGGACGCGGCCGGGCGCAGCCACGCGCCGCTGCGCCCGGACTGGGAGCCACCGCTGCCCTGAGCACCCCTCTTCCGGTCGGTACGGCAGCGAAGTGTTGGGCCAGCCTAGGTGTTGGGCCAGCCTTCGAGCAGCCGCTCCAGCTCGTCCTCGTCGTCGATCTCGTCGATGAGGGCGTGGCGGGCGATGTCGGCGGTCACCGGGTCGATGTCGCGGGTCTTCTCGAACAGCTCGCGGTAGAAGCCGATGGCCGCCCGCTCGCCCGCCAGGCTGTCGTGCAGCATCTGCCGCAGGTCGGTCGGGTCCTTCGGCGCCGGCTTGTACGGCACGTACGTGCGCTCCCCCGCCTCGGACGGGCTGGCCAGCGGCTCGCCGCCGAGCTGCATCACCCGCTCCATCAGCAGCGACACATGGCCCCACTCGTCCTGCGCGGTCTCGGCGAACTTCTGCGCCACCGGCGACGAGTGCACCCCGGAGGCGACCTTCGACAGCAACAGATAGCGGTAGGCGTCGTTGAGCTCCGCGGCGATTCCCTGGTTGAGCAGCTCGATGATCTCGTCGGCGCGGTCGCCGACGATCTCCCGCCCGACAGTTCCCATGGTCTGTCCACCTCCCGCGTGTCAGCCGTCCTCGGATAAGTCGTACCCGTGTGCTTGCGCCACTACACCCGCGCGGCGTCGCCGCCACGCATGACGACGGCTGGTACGGGGAAGCACAGTGACATGACTGACCAACACGCGCGACCCGCCCACCCGCCGGTGGTCGCGGGCGTGGACGGCTCAGAGGACAGCCTGCGGGCGGCCGATCTCGCCGCGAACGAGGCAGTGGTGCGCGAGGTGCCGCTGGAGATCGTGCACGGTTTCGCCCCGGCCATGCTGGGCCGTCCCGCCACCGTCCCCCCGGACCTGCCCCCGATCGCGACACTGCCCGAGCCGGTCGATGCGGAGCTGCGACGCAATGCCGAACAGATCCTGCACGAGGCCGCCACCCGGGTGCGCACCGCCCATCCTGACCTGGCGGTGATCACCCGGCTGCACGACGGGCCACCATCAGCGGTGCTGACCGCCGCGTCGCACCACGCCGGGCTGGTGGTCGTCGGCCACCGCGGCACCGGCGGGTTCACCGGCCTGCTGGCCGGCTCGGTGGCGGTCCAGCTGGTGTCCCACGCGGCGTGCCCGGTGATCGTGTCGCGCGGTGACGTGACCACCGGGGCGGACGCGCCGGTGGTGGTGGGCGTGGACGGATCCGAGGCGTCGCAGCGGGCCGCCGCGTTCGCGATCGATAGTGCCGCCCGCTACCAGGCCCCGCTGGTGGTGCTGCACGCCTGGCCGCTGGACGCGGCCTGGCCACCGGAACTGGCCGCCTCCGGCTACCCGCCACCGGCCGAGCCGGACGTGATCGGCGAGTCGCTGGGCGAGCTGACCAAGGAGTATCCGCAGGTGGCGGTCGAACCGCGGGTGCTGAAGCACCTGGCCGCGCACGAGGCGCTGGTGGAGGCCTCGGAGGGTGCCCGGCTGGTGGTGGTCGGGTCCCGCGGCCGGGGCGGGTTCCGTGGGCTGCTGCTCGGCTCGACCAGCCAGGCGTTGATCAACCACGCACGCTGCCCGGCTGCGGTCATCGGTCCGGAAGCGCAGCCGGACGAGCCAGCGGGGGGCTGAGCCCGGTCGACCGTTTCGGCCCGCGGCGGCGGCCCGGTGGTGGCCGCCCGCTCGGCGTCACCCTGGGTGGCCACCGCTGGCCGCGGTGGCCACCCACGGCTACCACCTGCGGCAGATCCCGGCCAACCGGCTGCGGATCGCCAGCGAGTGGCTGCTGGAGGCGGTGCTGCCCCGCCAGTTGGTGCAGCTGGGTCTGGTGCGCGCGCCGGAGGTGCCGCTGGAGACCGACTCCCCGGAACTGGTCAAGTGAGCACGGCGGCGGTGGCGACGCTCCTCAGAGCGCGTCGATGCGGGCGACCTCGTCGTCCGACAGCGCGAACCCGAACAGGTCGAGGTTGGACGCGATGCGCTGCGGGTCTGCCGACTTCGGGATCACCGGGATCTCGTGCGCGAGGTGCCAGCGCAGCACCACCTGCGCGGTGGTCACCCCGTGCCGATCGGCGACGGCGGTCAGCACCGGGTCGTCCAGCCGGGTGTTCTTCAGCGGGCTGTAGCCCTCCAGCACCACCCGCCGCTGCCGGTGACCCGCCAGCACGTCGGGGTCGTACTGCTTCGGGCTCCACGGGATCTGGTTGACCGCCGGCATCTGCCCGGTCTGCTGCGCAAGCAGATCGAGCTGGTCCGGGTCGTAGTTGCTCACTCCCACCGACCGGACCAGCCCCTCCTCCCGCGCCGCCAGGAACTCGCGCCAGGTCGACAGCCCGGCCCGCTCGGCCGGCGGCGAGTGGATCAACCACAGGTCGAGGTAGCCGCAGTCGAGGTCACGCAGGCTGGCCGCCAGCACCCGCCGTTCCATACCGGCGTCGCTGGGGCGCAGCTTGGTGACGATGAAGACCTCGTCGCGGGGCACGCCGCTGTCGCGCACGGCACGCCCCACGTCGGCCTCGTTGCCGTACAGGGTGGCGGTGTCGAGGTGACGGTAGCCGACCTCCAGCGCGCGGCGGGTCGCCTCGTACGCCTGGCGGCCGCGCAGCCGCCAGGTGCCGAACCCGACCAGCGGCATCGCGTACCCGTCGGACAGCGTCACGGTGGGTTGCTCGTGTGGCATCCCCCGATTGTCCGCTACCAGCTCGCGTAGTGGGGCAGACCCTCCTGATGACCGGCCGCGGTCTGCACACCCACCACCGCGCGCTGCTGGAACTCGGCCAGGTCCGCGGCGCCGGCGTAGGCGAAGGCGCTGCGCAGCCCGGCCACGATCTCGTCCAGGATGTCCTCCACCCCGGGCCGTCGCGGGTCGAGGTACATCTTGGCCGACGAGATGCCCTCCTCGAACAGTGCCTTGCGGGCGCGCTCGTAGGCCGACTCGTCGGCGGTGCGCCGGCTGACCGCCACTGCCGAGGCCATGCCGAAGTTCTCCTTGTATGCCCGCCCGTCGGTGTCGCGCAGCAGGTCTCCGGGCGACTCGTGGGTGCCGGCGAACCATGACCCGATCACCACCTGGGACGCGCCCGCGGCCAGTGCCAGCGCCACGTCGCGCGGGTGGCGGATGCCGCCGTCGGCCCACACGTGCGCGCCGAGTTCCCGGGCCCGGGCGGCGCACTCCAGCACCGCCGAGAACTGCGGCCGCCCCACGCCGGTCATCACGCGGGTGGTGCACATGGCGCCGGGCCCCACCCCGACCTTGACGATGTCGGCGCCGGCGTCGACCAGGTCGCTCACCCCCTCGGTGGTGACGACGTTACCGGCGACCACCGGCACGTGCGGGTCCAGCGCCCGCACCGCCCGCAACGCCTCCAGCATCCGCTCCTGGTGGCCGTGCGCGGTGTCGACCACCAGCACGTCGGCGCCGGCAGCGAGCAGCTTGTCGGCCCGCGCGGCCACATCACCGGTGATGCCGGTCGCCGCGGCGATCCGCAGCCGCCCGTGGGCGTCCACCGCCGGGCGGTAGAGGGACGCCCGTAGCGCGCCGGTGCGGGTCAGGATGCCCACCAGTGCGTCGTCGTCGTCCACCACCGGCGCGACCCGATGATTGCCGGCGACCAGCCGGTCGAACGCCGCGTCCGGGCCGATGTCGTCGGCCAGGTCCAGCAGTGGCGAGGACATGACGTTGCGTAGCTGAGTGAACCGGTCCACCCCGGCACAGTCGGCCTCGGTGACGATGCCGACCGGCCGGGTGCCCTCCACCACGATCACCGCGCCGTGCGCCCGTTTCGGCAGCAGCGCCAGCGCGTCGGAAACCGTGTCGCTCGGGCGCAGCACCACCGGCGTGTCGTACACGACATGCTTCTGCTTGACCGAGGCGATCACATCGGTGACCACGTCGACCGGGATGTCCTGCGGGATGACCGCCAACCCGCCGCGGCGGGCGATGGTCTCGGCCATCCGGCGGCCGGACACCGCGGTCATGTTCGCGGCGATGATCGGCACCGTGGTGCCGGAACCGTCCTGGGTGGCGAGGTCCACCTGATAGCGCGACTCGAGCGTGGAACGGCTGGGCACCAGGAACACGTCCCCGTAGGTCAGATCGACCCGGGACAGATCATGCAGACTACGCATGCCCCCGAGTATTCAGGCCGGCCGTGACCGCCGCACCGGCACCCGCGGATTCGCCTCGCGCATGTCGGCAGCCACCACCTCCGTCGCCGCGGGTGTGTGGTCACGCACACTGCCCGGTGGCCGGCCGGCCTGCCAGGATGCCGGACATGACCAGCGTCGACCTCGAACAGATCCAGGTCTCCGCGAACGGGACCGACCAGAATGTCCTGGTCGGCGGTCCCGCCGACGGGATTCCGGTGCTGCTGATCCACGGCAACTGCTCCTCGGCGGCGTTCTGGGCGCCGCTGCTGCGCCACCTTCCGGTCACGCTGCGGGTGGTCGCGCCGGACCTGCGCGGGTACGGCACGACCACGCCGGCCCCGGTCGACGCCACCCGCGGGCTGCGCGACTTCGCCGACGACGTGGCCGCGCTGCTGGACCGCCCGGAGCTGTTCGGCCGCGCCGGTGCCCGGCCCGTGGTGGCCGGCCATTCGATGGGTGGCGGCGTGGCGATGCAGCTGCTGGTCGACCACCCCGACCGGGTCGCCGGCCTGCTGCTGGAGGCACCGCTGTCGCCGTACGGGTTCGGCGGCACGCGCGATTGTGACGGCACCCCGACCACCGACGACTTTGCCGGCGCCGGTGGCGGCGCGGCCAACCCGGAGTTCGTCCGGCTGCTGGCCGCCGGCGACCGCGGCGACGGGCAGTTCAGCCCCCGCACCCTGCTGCGCGCCCTCTACGTGGCCGACCCGGCGGCCCTCGGCGACGACGAAGAACTGCTGCTGGACAGCGTGCTGTCGACGGTCACCGGCGAGGACAACTACCCGGGCGACTCGACCCCCTCGGACAACTGGCCCGGCACCGCACCGGGTCGCCGCGGCGTGCTCAACGCCATGTCCCCGCGCTGGTTCGGCCTGGCCGACGCGCTGGTGGCGGTGCCCGCTCCGAAGCCACCGGTGGTGTGGGTGCGCGGCGACGCCGACGCGATCGTGTCCGACGCGTCCATGACCGACCTGGCCAACCTGGGCAAGCTGGGTGTGGTGCCCGGATGGCCCGGCGAGCCGGCCTGCCCGCCGCACCCAATGGTCAGCCAGACCCGCGCGGTGCTGGAGCGCTACACCGCCGCCGGCGGCCACTACCGGGAGGTCTGCTACCCCGGCGTCGGGCACAGCCCGCACGTGGAGCGGCCGTCCGAGTTCGCCAAGGAAATGCTGCAGCTGCTCAGTTGACTCGGCCGACCGGGCACCGGCGGCATGGCTACCGGAGCCTCGTGGCCTGGCCGGCACCGTGGGCTGCGGCGATGGCCGCCAGCCCGGCGGTGAACAGCACCCCGGCGGCGAGCGCGGCCGGGATGCTCGCCCCGTCCGCCAGTGGCCACGCCCAGGGCTGCAGTCCTCGGCGCCCGTGACCGAAGGCGGCTGCGACCAGCACCGCTGCGGTTGTGAGCGCAACCGCGGCCCGTTCGTTGGTCACTGCACGGATGATCAGCGCGGTGCCGACGAACCCGACGAGGTTTCGGCTCGCTTCGACGACGAACGGCTGTGCGTGACGTAGCGCCCATGCCCCGAGGCAGCACACCACCGCCGTGACCACGATCAGCCCCATATCGCCACGCCAGACCCCGCGGCAGGCAAGCAGTTCGTAGTGGCGATCCCTGGACGCAAGCGACGCCATGACCGCCGCCATGACGATCAGCGGCGCCATCGCCGCGACCGCAGCGGAGGCCACACCGGTGAAACTGATCAATGGGACACGGTTCTCTCCCACCAACGGGAGCACGATCAGGTAGGCGCCGATCGCCGCGGCCAGGTAGGGGGTCCGACGGACCTTTAACCACCAGCTCATGCCGACGGATCCAGTTCAGGCGAGGCGTCGCAGGCCAGCACCGCATCCCGGACGTTGCCATACCAGGTGGCCTGCCCGTGTGCAGGAAGCGCTCGGACCTCTTCCACCACTCGTGTACGATGCCCGACGTCGTCCGGATAGGGGAAGTCCGACGGATCGCCACCGGTCGCCGACCACAGCCACGCCCACGCCACCTCTTGTGCGCGCACGGTGCCCTCCGGCAGACCACCTGCCGTCTCCGCGCATTCGGGTACCTGTGGCACGAGGCCCAGCACGATGACCCTCCGTAGCTGCTCGGGCTCGGCGTCCCGGCTCGCCTGGAAGAACCAGTCGTCTGCACTCGTGTCCGCGGCTCGCTCGGCGAGCCGGTCCGGCACCGCAACGCCGAGTGCCCGCAGATCATCCGCCACACGGGTAGCTTCCGCGGCGACCGGGGCCAGCAGCGCCACATTCTCCGGCCACACGCACACCGTCGGTTCGCTCTCCTCGCACACCATCGCGCCGGTGCGGGGAACGGTGGGATCAACGTCCAGACCAGTCGCCACCTCCGCGGCTACCATGATCGCCGCGCCAGCCGTCACCACCGCGAGAAGGGACCGCAGGAGTACCCAGCGGAACGCCAGCAGCAACAGCGCTCCTCCGCCAAGCCCCAACGGCACCAGCAACGAAGCCCAGAACAAGCGGTTATCGGGAACAGCCCACACCGGGCAGCAGTACTCCCAGCCGTAGCCGACGAGGTGGCGCAGCCAGAGGGGCTCCATCGCCGCCGGATAGACGTGCCACAGGTACGTGCCGACCAGCACCGACGGCATCGACACGTAGACCGGCAACAGCCACCCCAGTGCGGTGCCGAGCAGGGTATGGCCTGCCACGGCCACCACTACCACGGTCAGCGGCCGCACATCGAGCCAGCCCGGCGCGCCCATGGTCTGCGGGAGTGTCGTCAGCAACGCGGTCGCGACACCGATCATCCCCAGGCAGAGGGCGGGCAGTGACGAGGCGCTCAGCAACCGCAGCGGGGATCGCACCGGCACCCAGCCGGTGAGGCCGCCGCGGCGCAGCCGGGAAGTGTCCCACGCCGCACAGCCGGCGGCGACCGTCGCGATCAGGAAGAGACCGGCCGCGGGACGCGAATACGCGGCGAGCCACGTCGGATCGAATCTCCACGGCATCGCCACCTGAAGCTGGTACCACACCACGGCCACCAACAACGGAGCACAGTAGAGCGCGGGCGAGGTGCGCCAAGCGGCTCTCCAGGGCATGGCTCAGCTCTCCTCGCCGATCAGCTGCACATATGCCGCTTCCACGTGCTCGGCGGCCGAGCGCTGCTGGACCTCCGGGACCAGCGCCGTCAGTTCCTGAACACCACCGTGGAAGCGCACCTGGCCATCGTCCAGGACTATCACCGAGTCGTATGTCCGACTGATGTCATCGGTCTGATGTGTGGAGACGACGACCGCGGTGGTCTCGCTCAGCTCGCCGATGAGGCGCCGGACGCGGCCGCGTTGGGTCGGGTCCAAGCCAGCCGTCGGCTCGTCCAGCAGCAACACCTCCGCATCGTGGACCAGCGCCTGCGCGATACCCATACGCCGCAACTGACCCCCCGACAGCTTGCTGGCAGGTCGTTGCGCGAGGTCTGACATCTGCACTCGAGCCAGCGCGTCGCTGGCGCTGTCCCACGCGTCACGACGGTTCTGACCCTTCAGCCATCCGGCGTATGCCACCTGCTCCCGGACCCTGAGACCGGGCACTGCCTGGATGAACTGCGGGAGTAAACCAACCTTGCGTCGATAGGTGCGAAGATCGTGTCTATGGGCCGTCGTGAGCCGTTCGAGAGTGACCTTCCCGCGCTGCGGCCACAGCAATGAGGCTGCCAATGACAGCAACGTCGTCTTGCCCGCACCGTTCGGTCCCAGCAGGACGGTACAACCGGCGGGGAATCTCAGATCGAAGTCTCGCAGCACCCAACGCCGGCGTGGACCCCAGCCGTAGCTGAACGAACAGCCTCTCAACGCTATCGGCATCACACACTCGCTTCCGGGACAAGGCGGCACCGAAGATGGCGAGCCGGCCGCGAACTGGCCAACTCGCCACCCTCGGTCGACGATGACTGCTGAGATCAGTAACTGACCTTCACACAGCCGACACTCAAGCATGTGGAGTACTGGTTGGAGCTGGACGATGACCCCGCAAGATGTGTGGCGACAAAATGATAGTCGTTGTTGTGGGGCGGTTGGTCCCACACACGATGGATCGTGCCAGAACCGCTACAGCTGTAGTTCTGGCGGCCCATGTTCTCGTCAGGCTGGTACCAGGGGGTTTCCCTGGTCAGCTGAATCCGAACGGTCGCGGTGGAGTAGCCATGCACCTTGCAGTCCACGAAAGTGATGTTTGTGCTCCAGTTGTCGTTGACCTGTTTCGACCAGGTGCGCGACTTGTCACCAACCCGGAATCCGTCGATATAACTCTGCCACGTACCCTCCGCTAGGGCGGGCACGGCCAACCATCCGATCAGGAGAGCCGCTACCCCCGACACCACGAATGATCTACGTAGGGCTGCAAAGAGGCTTCGATCGCGACTTGGTGCCCTCACACCCCGTGTCTGGGGGGCACTTCTGCTTCTGAGGAGCATACCTTCTGCCTAACTCTGGACCACTATGGAGCAGTCAGCGTGTCGTGACGCTACGTTAATCGCGTAAGGCTGTCAAGGCAGACCTGGAGCACAATGGTCATCGGCACTATGCCTCGGTGGACGCTCGCGTACCAGGACGGCTGCGTTCGGGACAAGTGGGGCCACGCTCGCATTGAACCTGTCACCGCGCGGCGTCAGCTCGTCAACGGTCAGAGCCAGCGCACCACCGTGGCCGCCCAGGTGTAGCCGGTGCCGGCGGCCAGCAGCAGCACGATGTCGCCCGACGACAGCCGCCCGGCGCGGGCCGCCCGGTCCAGCGCCAGCAGCGGGTCCACCCCGCTCATGTGGCCGGTGTCGTCGAGATAGATCGCCTTCTCCTCCGGCACCCCCAGGACCTCCAGCAGGCCCTGGTGCATAGACCGTTTCGTGTGCAGCGCGCACAGCAGGCTGATGTCGGCCAGGCTCAACCCGGAGCGTTTGAGCGCGTCCTCGGCCACGCGCTGGAAGTTCGGCAGCGACACCGGATCCAGACGGTCCTTCATGCCGGCCGGGTCGACCACGTCGAGGAAGTGGCGCCGCTGGCGTACGGTCTGTTCGCTGGCCGGCTCCACACTGCCGCCGGCGGGCACCATCACGTGGTGGGAGAACGACCCGTCGGTGTGCATCGACGTCTCCAGCACCTCGGCCACCCCTGCCTCGCGGGTCAGCAGCGCCCCGGCGGCGCCGTCGCCGAAGTTGAACGCGAACCGCGACCGGTCGTTGGTGTAGTCGAGCAGGTGGGACTCGCGGCAGGCCGCCACCGCCAGCACGGTGCGCAGCCCCGGCTCGGCCAGCATCAGGTTGCGGCACATGCGCAGCGCCACCGGCGTGCCGCAGGACACGTAGTCCAGCTCCAGCGCGAAGGCGTTGCCGCAGCCCAGCAGCTCGGTGATCCGCGGCGCCGCGTGCCACAGGGGGTAGTCCTTCCACGAGGAGCCGTAGTAGACCACCACGTCCACCTCGTCCGGGTCGGTGCCGGCCTCGGCCAGCAGTTGCGAGCCCACCCGGGCGGCCATGTCGCTGACGTGCTCGTCGTCGGCGGCGATATGCTTGCCGCGCAGCCCGAAGCGCTCCACCACCACCTGCTCGCTCATCCCGCTGGCGGCGGCGATCTCGGCGGCGGTCATCCACCGTTCGGGCAGGTAGGAGGTGGTGGCGGCGATCCGCACGCTCATTCGGCGTCCTTTCGGCGCAGCGCCCGGCGCAGCCGGTCGCGCACGTTCGGGCCGGGCCGCCGGAACAGCGACACCAGTCCGCCGGGCAGGAACAGCACCAGCAGCACGAACAGCGTGCCCAGGATCAGCAGCGGCTCCATCAGCGGTGCGCGCACCGCGGCCGGCAGGTCCTGCACCGCACTCGACAGCGCGCCCAGCCGGTGCACCAGGTAGGTGTAGACCAGCCCGCCGACCAACGCCCCGTAGGGACGACCGGTGCCGCCGAGCACCACCATCACCAGCAGCGCCAGCACGAACGTCGCGTGCGTCACCTCGGCGTACGCGCCGCCGACCACCACCGCGTACACCGCGCCGGCCAGCGTGGCCAGGAACGACGACAGCACGAACACCTGCAGCTTGAAGGTGTACGGGCGCAGGCCCAGCACCGCCACCCGCGGCTCGTTGTCGCGGATAGCCGGCCACACCCGGCCCGGGCGCGAGGACAGCGCCCACCGCACCGCCACCACGACCAGCACCAGCAGTGCCAGTGCCAGCCAGTAGCGGTAGGGGGCATTGAACACGCCCACCAGCCGCTCGGGCAGCTTCTGGTAGGCGATCGCCAGTCCGAGCTCGCCGCCGGTGATGCGGAACGGGTCCCGCACCACGAAGATCGCGCCGGCCTGCGCGAACGCCAGGGTCACCATCGCGAAGGCGATGCCGGACACCCGCAGGCAGATCGACCCGAGCAGCAGCGGCACCACCAGTCCCAGCACCAGCACCGCCAGCAGCGCCGCACCGAGCCCGTAGTCGGTCTCGCCGAGCACCACCACGGTGGTGTACATGCCGATCGCGACATACAGGTGGTGGCCGAACGACAGCAGCCCGGTATACCCGAACAGCAGGTCGTAGGTCATCGCGATGGCGGCCATCACAAACATCAACGACAGCAGGTGCAAGGCACCGGGGCCGTTGACCGGCCCGTCGAACAGCACCGGTATCCGCAGCGGGATGTACGGCAGCGCCACGGCCAGCGCCACCAGCACGCCGGCGATCACCCACCGGCGTACCGGGCGCCGCTCCGGTCCGCCCGTGCCGGCCACGGCCGACGACGGCTCCTCCTGCGCGCGGGTGGCCGCCTCCACCGAGGTCATACCAGTCTCCTTCCGAGCAGGCCCTGCGGTCGGGTCAGCAGCACACCGGCCAGCAGCAGCACCACCACCAGGTCGCCCATGCCGACCATCGCGTAGAAGTTGGTGTACTCCTGCAGCAGCCCGACCAGCAGCGCGGCCAGTGCCGAACCGTGGAACGAGCCGAGGCCGCCGATGATCACGACGATGAACGCGAATATGAGCAGCGTCATGCCCTGCTCCGGCGACACCGCGCCCTGCACGGCCGCCACCAACGAGCCGGCCAGCGCGGCCAGCCCGGCGCCGAGGGCGAACACGAGCGTGAACGCGCGGCGGACGTCGATGCCCAGCGCGGTGACCATCGGCCGGTTCTCCACCCCGGCGCGCACGATCAGCCCGTACCGGGTCCGGGTCAGGAAGATGGTCATCACCACCCACACCGCGATGGCGGCGGCGATGAGCACGAACCGGCTATTCGGGATCGGCGCGTCCAGCACGCGGATGACCTGGTTCATCCAGGCCGGTGTGGGCATCGGGCGGGCGTCGGAGCCGAAGATCGCCCGTACCAGGGCGGTGAACGCCAGCAGCAGCCCGACGGTCAGCAGCACCTGCGGCACGTGGTCGCCGTGCATGCGGCGCAGCAGCCCGGTCTCGGTGGCCGCGCCGAGCGCGGCGGCGACCAGCATTCCGACCACGATCCCGAGCAGGAAACTGCCGGAGGCGCCGGCGACCAGCCAGGCGGTGTAGCCACCCAGGGTAAGGAACGCCGCGTGGGCGAAGTTGAGCACGTGCATCAGACCGAAGATCAATGACAGGCCGGAGGCGACCAGGAAGTACAGCGCCGCCAGGCCCATCCCGGTGATGGTCATCAGGACGAAGGTGGTCACGAGGTCCCCTCCTGGTTAGCGGCCGCCACGCCCACACCGAGCAGGCCACGCGTGACCTGCTCGTCGGAGAGCAGATCCGCGGCCGCGCCGGTCCAGGCCACCCGGCCCTGGTCGAGCACGACCGCGTCACGCGCCAGCCGCCGGACGACGGTCAGGTTCTGCTCCACCAGCAGCACCGTGACCAGGTCGGTGACCTGCGCGAGCACCTCGGTGAACTCGGTGACCAGGTAGGGGGCCAGCCCTTGGCTGGGCTCGTCGACCAGCAGCAGCCGGTTGTCGTTGAGCAGACCGCGGGCCAGCGCCAGCATCTGCTGTTCGCCACCGGACAGGGTGCCGGCCCGCTGGCCACGGCGTTCGCGCAGCCGCGGGAACAACTCGTACACCCGGTCATAGTGGTGCGCGCTGCCGCGACGCTCGGCCAGCTTCAGGTTCTCCTGCACGGTCAGCCCGGCGAACACCTCCCGGTCCTCCGGCACGAACCCCACGCCGCGTTTCACGATCTCGTGGGTGAGCAGGGTGGACACGTCCTCACCGGCCAGCCGTACGGTGCCGGTGCGCGGCGCCAGCCCGAGCAGACCCCGCATGGTGGTGGTCTTGCCGACCCCGTTGCGGCCGAGCAGCGCGGTCACGCCGCCGCTGCGTACGCCGAACGTGACGTCGTGCAGCACGTGCGACTCGCCGAGCACGACGTTGAGGTCGCTCACTTCGAGCAGCTGATCACTCATAGGGTCTCACCCAGGTAAGCGGACTGGACGGTGGCGTCGGCCATCACCTGCTGCGGCGTGTCGCAGGCCAGCAACGCGCCGTGGTGCATCACCGCCATCCGTTCGGCCAGCCCCACCGCCACGTCCATGCGGTGTTCGACCAGGACGATGGCGCAGCCGAGCTGGTCGCGCAGGTCACGGATCATCGCGGTCACCTCGGGCACGTCCTCGACCGCCATACCGGCGGTGGGCTCGTCGAGCAGCAGCACCGACGGCCGTCCCACGATGGCCAGGGCGACCTCGAGCTTGCGCTTGTTGCCGTGCGACAGCGACGCGGCCGGCAGGTCCGCCTGCGCGGTGATGCCCGCCAGGCGCAGCGCCTGCCACGCGTCGTCGTAGGCGGGGTCACCGCGACCTACCCGCCGCCACAGCGCCAGGCTGCCGCCACGTTTCGCCTGGGCGGCCAGCCGCACGTTCTCCAGCACGCTCAGCGACGTGAACACGCTGGTGATCTGGAAGCTGCGGGCCAGGCCGGCACGGGCCCGCCGGAAGGCCGGCTGGGCGGTGACGTCCCGCCCAGCCAGCTCCACCCGGCCGGTGGTCGGCTCGCGCACCCCGCTCAACACGTTGAAAAGGGTGGTCTTGCCGGCACCGTTGGGCCCGAGCACGGCCATGATCTCCGACCGCCGCACCGACAGCGACACCCCGCGCAGGATGCGCACCCCGCCGATGGTGACGCTCAGGTCGTGGGTGGCCAGAACGGTCGCGGCGACACCGGTCGGGTCGGCGACGTCAGTGGCGTCAGCCACGGTCGGCCACCGGTGGGGCGACCTGGTCCGGCGACAGCACCGCGATCAGCTCCGGCAGATACTCCCCGTCGGCGACGGTGAGCTGGGCCTGGAACATCGGCTGCAGCAGCGCGTGGTCCTCGGCGCGGATGGTGCTCTCGCCCTTCGGCCCGGTGAAGGTCCAGCCCCGCAGCGCCTCGATCATGGCGACGACATCGTCGCCGCCCTCCTCAACGGCCCGCACCACCATCTGCGCGGCGGTGAACCCGTCGGTGTGGAAGATGTCCGGCGTACCGACCGCCCCGGCCAGCGCCTGCGCCGGCTCGTTGTCGGTGGCCTCGGCGAAGTAGTGCGACAGGAAGCTGATGTGCTCGGCGGCCTCACCGAACAGCGGGAACCCGACCCGGTCGGCCAGCCCGGTGACCACCTCGGTCTCGTCGAACACGCCCTGCTGGGCCAGCGTCTGCCACATGGTGGCGGTGGTGTCGCCGGCCCACGCCACGAACACCATGTCCGGCGCGGCGTCGACGATCTGCCGGACGAACGGGGTGAAGTCGGTGGTCTCCAGCGGCACCAGCAGCGAGCTGACCTCGGCGCCGCCGGCCTCACCGAGCACCGCTTCCACCGCGGCCACGTTGGACTGGCCGAAGTCGTAGTCCTGGGCAAAGACCATCACCTCGCTGCCGGCCACATCACCGAGGAAGGACTCGGCGGCCTGCACGTCCTGCCAGGTCTGGCGACCGGAACGGAAGGTGTGGTCGTTGATGCCGGTGACCGCGTCGGTCGCGGCCGCGCCGCTGATGTAGAGCACCTGGTTCTGCTCGGCCAGCGGCGCCAACTGTACGGCGATGCCGGACGAGACGGTGCCGGTGATGATGGAGTAGCCCTGACCGATCAGGTCGGTGGCCACCGCGGTGGCGGTGCCGGGCTCGGTGGCATCGTCGTGGTAGCTGACCTCGATGGTGACGCCGCCGGCAGTGT
>SLSW01000127.1 GCA_007130245.1 Micromonosporaceae bacterium | reverse complement strand
CCACCGCCTGATCGGGGTCCTCCGCAGCGGCCTGCAGGAAATGGTCGACCAGCTGCTCCGGCGAGTTGGCGTCGTCGGGGCCGGGCGGCAC
Organism: Micromonosporaceae bacterium; assembly: GCA_007130245.1. Taxonomy (GTDB): domain Bacteria; phylum Actinomycetota; class Actinomycetes; order Mycobacteriales; family Micromonosporaceae; genus Natronosporangium. The sequence goes on along the minus strand of SLSW01000127.1, from coordinate 4,055 downwards.
CAGCGGCTCCGGATCGTCGATCGGCTCCGCACCGGCGAACGGCCCGTCCACGGTCACATCGGTGTGGGTCGGCACCCCGCAGCCGAAAAGCAGCGCCGCCGAGGCGCACAGCACCAGCGTCCGCGCGGGCCAGCCGGTCCTGCGCCAGGAACTCCGCGCCGCGGTCATGCCTCCCCCCTCGGGGATGTGAGCAGGTCGCCGCTGCCGGGCGGCCGCGACACCGGCGACGGCGTGGAGGGCCCGCCATCGGCGCGGTGGTCGGCCGGCATCAGCGGCAGCGGGGACGAGTCCAGCCGCTCCCCGGCCCGCAGGGGCACGGTGAGGCGGAACTGGGCGCCCCGGCCGGGCACGCCCCACGCCTGCAACCAACCGCTGTGCAGCTTGGCGTCCTCCATGCTGATCGACAGCCCGAGGCCGGTGCCGCCGGTCTGCCGCGCCCGGGACGGGTCCGCCCGCCAGAACCGGCTGAACACCTGTTCCTCCTCCCCCGGGCGGAGGCCGATTCCGTAGTCACGCACTGTGATCGCGGCCGCGTTGGCATCGCTGGCCAGCGTGACCACCACCGGATGTCCTTCGCCGTGCTCGACCGCGTTGCCGATGAGGTTGCGCAGGATGCGCTCCACCCGTCGCGGATCCACGTCGGCGATGACCACGTCGTCCGGCAGGTGCACCCGCACCGGGGTGTCGGCCCGCTCACACACCGCTCCCATCCGCTCGACCGCCTGCCGCACGATCGCACCCAGGTCTGCCGGCTCGTGGTCGAGGGTGGCGAACCCGGCGTCGAACCGGCTGATCTCCAGCAGCTCGCTGAGGAGGTTCTCGAACCGGTCCAGCTCATGCTGCAGCAGCTCGGCGCTGCGGGCCACTTCGGGCGGGTACGAGTCGCGCTCGTTGAACAGCAGGTCCGCGGCCATGCGTACGGTCGTCAACGGGGTGCGCAGCTCATGGGAGACGTCGGAGGTGAACCGGCGCTGCTGTCTCGACATCTCCTCCAACCGGACGATCTGGCGCTGCAGGTTCGCGGCCATCTGGTTGAACGACTCGCCCAGCAGCGCGAGATCGTCCTCACCCTTGATCATCATCCGCTGGTCCAGCAGACCGGCCGACAGCCGTTGGGCGGCGCGGGAGGCGAGCCGCACCGGGCGCACCACCAGCCGGGTGACCAGACCGGTGACCACCACCAGCAACAGGATCAACGCGGCCCCGGTCACCAGCACCGTGTTGCGCACATCGGCCGCCGCCTCCTGCTCGGCGGTCAGTGGGATCAGGTGGTAGAGCTCGAACGGCATGCCTTCGCCCCATCCAGGGGTCACCGGCGCGCCGTAGATCAGGTACGTCACCGGGCCCTGCTCGTGGTCGACCGTGACGGTCACGATCTGCCGCGCGAGCTGGCCCTCGGACACCTCGGCTGAAAGCTCCTCCGGGATCACCTGGACGATCGGCAGCTGGCGGGTGGCCTCGGGCGAGACGTGGGTCACGTTCGGAGGCGGGACCAGCGCCGCCAGCCGGCCACCGTCAGACTGCCGGTTCACCTCGCTCCGCACGGTCTCACGATCGACGTCGGACGGGCGTACCGCGATCGCGAGCTGCTCACTGGCGGCCTCCGCGCCGATCTCCACCTGCCGCCGCGCGTCGTCGACGGCGCGCTCCAGCGCGCTGTCCGTGGTCAGCGTGACCACCAGGTAGCCGAACATGCCCACCAGCACTGACGAGGCCACCAGGGTCGTGGTCACCATCCGTAGCTGCAGCGAACGTCGCCAGCTGCGCCGCGCCGCGTCGACCAGGTCCGCCACGCGGTGGAGCAGGGCGTGCCAGATCGCCCGCGGGGCCCCACCCGCCCGCGGCGTGCTGCCCGGCTCGGCGGCTCGCTGGAGATCGATCACGGTCTGCCCCAGTCTATCGGAGTCCGCCACCGCGCCTCGGCCGCGCGGCCGGCGGCCACCGTCAGCCGACCTGCTGAGCGGTGCCGGCCTTGTAGCCCACGCCCCGCACCGTCAGGATCACCTCCGGCCGCTCCGGATCTTGTTCGATCTTGGCGCGTAGCCGCTGCACGTGCACATTGACCAGCCTGGTGTCGGCCGAGTGCCGGTATCCCCACACCTGCTCCAACAGCACCTCGCGGGTGAAGACCTGCCGGGGCTTGCGGGCCAGCGACACCAGCAGGTCGAACTCCAGCGGGGTGAGCTTGACCTCCTCGCCGTCACGGGTGACCGTGTGCGCCGGCACGTCGATGGTGATCTGGTTGTGCGGCGGGCCGATCACCAGGTGTTCCGGTGGGACCTCCTCGCTGCGGCGCAGCCGGGCGCGCATCCGCGCCACCAGCTCCTTCGGCTTGAACGGTTTGACCACGTAGTCGTCCGCGCCTGACTCCAGCCCGAGCACCACATCCACGGTGTCGGTCTTCGCAGTCAGCATGACGATTGGGACTCCCGACTCGGCCCGGATCGCCCGGCACACGTCGATGCCGCTGATGCCGGGCAGCATCAGGTCCAGCAACACGATGTCCGGCCGGTGCTCGTGGAAGGCTTCCATCGCGTGCTCGCCATCAGCGACGAAGATCGGGTGGAAACCCTCGTTGCGCAGGACGATGCCGAGCATCTCGGCCAGGGCGGGGTCGTCGTCGACCACCAGTACGCGAGCTCTCACGCGCTCCAATATCGCATGACGGCGCTCGTGGTGGTGGTGCGGCGGTCGCGCCGCGGCTCAGCCGCCCGGACGGGCCGGGGTGCCGTCCCCCGGCGGCACCAGGTCCTGCTGCGGCGCCAGTGGGTGCTTCTGCCGCAGGTCCGCCAGCGCCGCCACCCGCGAGATGTCGCGGGGTGACACGACGGCCATGACCCGACCGTGCTCGTCGAGCACCACCGCGCGCCCGTCGGCGCAGCCGGCCAGGCGGGGCAACAGATCGGCCAGCGGCTCGTCCGGTCGGGTGGCGGGCACCTCGTCCGGCGGGCAGGCGATGTCCTGCAGCGTGGTGTGCGCCCGCTCCTGCGGCGGCACCTTCCGGATCCGACCGAGGGTGACCAGGCCGGTCAGCTTCCCGTCGTGGTCGACCAGCGGGTAGGTCGAGAACGACTGCCGGAGCACCACCTCGTCGATGAACCTGCTCAGCTCGGCGCCGGGGGCGGCGGGCACCGGCGGCGGGGACATCACGTCGCGCACCCGGACCCCGCTCAGTTGCTGCCCGACCAGCACGTTCTGCTCCTCGGCCATCGCGGCGTGGACCAGGAAGAACCCGATCAGCGCCAGCCACAACCCTCCGAACCAGGCCCACAGCAGCGCGCCACCGATACCGAACACGATCAGCGAGAGACCGAAGAACCGTCCCGACCGGGCCGCGAACACCGCCGCCTTCACCCGGTCGCCGGTGCGCCACCACAACGCGGCCCGCAGCACCCGGCCGCCGTCCAGCGGTGCCGCCGGCACCAGGTTGAAGATCGCCAGCAGCACGTTGATCACGGCGAGGTAGCCGAGAGTGGCCGCCACCAGCCCGGTGCCGGCGAGCGCCACCCAGGCCACGGTCAGCGCACCGAAGATGCCGCCGAGCACCACGCTGGTCAGCGGGCCGACCGCGGCGACGGCGAAGTCCACCCGGGCCGACCGGGGCTCGCCGCGCAGTTGTGCCACCCCACCCAGCAGCCACAGCACGATCCGCTCCACCTCGATGCCGTTGGCCTTGGCCACCAGCGCATGCGCCAGCTCGTGGACGAGCACCGAGCCGATCAGCAGCAACGCGGCGGCGGCACCCGCGACGATGTACGACCACACCGGCAGGTCCGGGTAGAGGTATGGAAAGTGCCAGACTCCGAGCAGGAACCCGACCAGCACCAGGATGACCAGCACCCCCGCGTTGGCGCCGACAGGCACCCCGAACCACCGGCCCAGTGACAATGTGGCGCGCATGGCATGCCACCCCCTCGGTTCCCACCGTGGCGGGCCGTCCGGGGTTCGTCAAGCGCTACGGGCATCCGGCCCGTAGCGCCGCTGCCGTCCGGTGGTGTCGGTGCGTCGCCCTAGACGAGCTTGAGCGCCTCGGCGTAGTGGCAGGCGGAGTTGTG
>SLSW01000156.1 GCA_007130245.1 Micromonosporaceae bacterium | reverse complement strand
TCTGCCTGGTTGATCAAATTCTTCGCAGACCTGATTATCCCAGCAGGAAGGGCACTTTCAACGTCTCCACACCGTTTACGAGCACAGTGGACCGGATCCGTCCACGGATCCAGGCTTAGGGGGCCTCATGTCCGTTCTACATCGCAATTCAGACACGCCAGAGGCTCCGGAGACCGCAACTACCGAGCGGGCGGCTGAGCCGCCGTCGGCCGGCGGCCGGCGGCAGCTCTCTCTTACCCGCACCAGCGCTGCCTGGCTGGGAGTCTGCACCGCTGCTGTCATCCTGGTGGTGCTGATCGTCTTCATGCTGCAGAACACAGCCAGTGTGGAGGTCAGCTTCTTCTGGATGCAGGGCAGTCTGCCGTTGGCGATGGCGCTGCTCATCGCCGCTGTCGGCGCGGCGCTGCTGACCATGATGGTCGGCGTGGCTCGCATCACCCAGTTGCGACGCCGGTTCCGTCAGGACCACTGAGCGTCACTGGGCACCCGTCGTGCGCGCGGCGACTCTGCGTTCACGCCTCGTTCGACCCACCGCTGAGTGCTACCCGGTGGCCCGGGGGGAAGGAAGGCCGGCATGACAGTGGCTGATGTGAGCGCCGGCGCCGTGTCACCGTCGGCGCTCGGACCGCCGCGGTTGCGACTGGAGCCCACGGGTTCGCGCCGCACTCTGCTGGACGGCGGCTGGTGGCCCCGCTCGGTCGACCCGGCGGCGGAACTACCGGGACTGATCCTGGCCATCGACAGGCTACGTGGGCCGGTGAACCGGCTCGTGCTCCACGCCGCCGGGTGGGTGCCTCATCTCCGGCGCGTGGAAGTGGCCGGTCGCATCCGGCGGCTCGGCTACTTCACCAGCCAGCCTGCTGCCCTGTTGACCGCGCGGTGTGACAACGGCCAGCGGGTGGACCTGCTGGTCGTACCCCCGGACACGGCGCGGCGATCCGCCGAGGCGGCGATGGCCCTCGCGGCAACGGCAGGCAACCGCATCCACGCCCCGGACCTTCTCGCCGCCGCGGGAACGGCCAACACCGCCAGACCTGACAACCTGGCCGAACAGATCTGGGACAGCGAAGGAGGCAGGTTCGCATGAACAATCTCAGCCCCCAACCCCGCGCCGCGAGGACCGGCGAGGTACGAGGCGACAAAACCCCACAACCCCCAACCGGAGGTAGCATCATGGCCCACATATCTGATCACGTTTTGGGCGACCACCCACAGCGGGCGCGCCGCGACCTGACGACCTCATGGGACCACCTGCTCAGCGCAGCCGGGCACGGAGCCAAGCACGTCGGCCAGACGTCGCGGCGCCGGGCAAGAATCGCCCGCGACCGGGCGGAAACCGCCAGACTTGCGCTACTTGGCGAATTTCCCCCCTCCCGCTCCCCGTGGCGTTGGCTCGGCGCCGGCCTGGCCGCCGGATTGGCCATCGGCGCAGCCGGTGCGACGGTACTGGCGCGGGCGAGGCGCGAAGCCGACCAGACCGTGACCGACCAGGCGAGCGCCGCCGCGCGGAACGCGGCAGCAACGGTCCGTGAAAAGGCCAGCGCCGGGGCTGAGGCGGTGCGGGAGCAGACCAGGACAGTCGTACAACGTGCCACCACCAACGCTCGCGGCGCCGCCGTCGAGTTCCGCGGCAAACTCATCCAGCGTGACCCGGAGGGCGAGCCGAAACCAACCGACTTTGCGCGGCCCCCTTCGGCAGCTACGTCAGAGCAATAGCCGGTCCCGCCGCCGGCTGCGGCCAGTCCACGCCGGCCGAAACGGGGCGCCCTATCGGAGATGCGATGGCACGGTTACCAGATTGGAGGCAGCTGTGAGCATCCGCTTGCCGATCGGCGAGAGCCGACCTGCGGCGAGCGGTGCTCAGCTGTGACGCGCCAGGGGTACGCGGGGGACGCCTCGATCCGGCCGATCCGCTGACCGCCGAGTGGATGCCGCCTCGCGTCGGCAGTGGGATCAGCGGGCGTGTCTGACAGGAAGTCGAGGGCGGCGAGTTCACAGGACCGCGCCGCGAGGAGCCACCTCTATGGCGGCGACACCTCGGCCGTACACGACGACGAGCCGATCGCCGTGTTCCACGCGTAGCACTCCCGTGTCGTCGGCGAGAATAGAGATCACGTGTTCGATGACCTGGGTGGCGTCGGCGGTGCCCGGCTCCTCGTAGGCAACGTCCATGCGGTCGCCGCCAGTGAGTCGGAGACGGAGCACGACCTTCGCCATGACTTCTCCTTCCTGGTGCGACGTCGGCATTGGGGGGCGAACCAGTTGACGCAGCTCAGTAGCCGATCTTGGCGGTTGCCCGAGCTCATGTAAGCGCAACTCGCCCGGCAGGAACCGGTCCGCGACGGCGGCTGCCGATGATCGACGCTCTAGTCCTCCTTGCCGCAGGACAGATCCGCGAACTCAGCGAAGATCTCGGCGATCCGCTGCTCCCGCAGCCCGCCGGTCGCCATCTCAGGTCTCCCTCACTGGGGCCAGCGTACGCCCATTCTGTTGTACGCCATACCACGCTTCGATGTCGCCAGTGTGGTGATCAGCCGTGGGGCCGGCGAGCGCGCCTAGCCTGCGGGTTGGCGGAGTGGAGCGCCGACCCGGTGCAGGTCACGCAGGACATCGGCGTACGAGCGCAGGGGGCCGCACTGGCTGTACTGGATACCGCGGCGCACACAGAAGTCATACACGAGAGTTTGGGCATGGCGCAGGTTCGGCCGGGGCATGCTCGGAAACAGGTGATGTTCGATCTGGTAGTTCAGGCCTCCGAGCAGCACCTCCACCCACCGGCCGCCGGTCACGTTACGCGAGGTGAGGACCTGCTTGCGGAGGTAGTCGAGTTCCTCGCCACCGGTGAGCACCGGCATGCCCTTGTGATTCGGGGCGAAGGAGCAGCCGAGGTAGATGCCCATAACGGCCTGATGTACGACGATGAACAGCACCGCCTTGAGCGGCGGCAGGACGAGAAACACGGCGGCGAGGTAGCCGATGATGTGCGCCGACAGCAACGACCCCTCCAGCAGCGGCCGCTTGACCTCCCGCCGCAGCACCGCCTTCAGGCTGGAGACGCGCAGCATGATCGCCTCAAACTGCAGCAGCGGAAAAAACAGGTACGCCTGGTGTTTGGCCACCATTCGCCGCACTCCTCGCTTGGCGAGAGCCTGATCGACGGTGAAGGCCAACGCGGGGATGTTGATGTCGGGATCGTCGTCCTCGTGGTTGGGGTTGGCATGATGCCGGTTGTGCTTACTGACCCACCAGCGGTAGCTGATCCCCGTCACCGCAGCATGGGCGTAGCCGACCACATCGTTGGCCCGCCGAGGGGCGAAGACCTGGCGGTGGCCGGCGTCGTGCCCGAGGTAGGCGAACTGGGTGAACACCACCGCGAACACCACCGCGGTCAGCAACTGCCACCAGGAGTCCCTCAGGACCACGAACATCCCAATCGCAGCCGCGAGCAGGGCAACGTTGGCGGTGATCTTCACCGCGTAGTAGCCGTATCGGCGCCGGAGCAGGCCGGCCTGCTTGATCTGCCGCGCGAGTTCCGCGAAGTCGCTGCCGCGGCGCGGACTGGATCCCGGCGCGGCCGGGGTAAGGACTGTCAAGGGCTTACCTTCCGTTCGACGACGCGGCCGTCACGGGTGGTGTTACAGCGACCACCCGCCCGCTTCACTAAGCATTGTTCCCGTGGACGCGCAGCGGAAACTGAGCACCGACCGGCGCATCGAGTGTACCGGGGCCGGTGGTCTCACCAGGACTCCTCCGCCACGACTCGCCCCAACGCCCCGACTGCCGCCGCCGACCGACCGCCAAACGTGTCCCAGAGCCACTTCTGATTCCCCGCCATGCGGTCGTAGGGCTGCATCCGGAACGCGCCGCCAGCGTCCGCGCACGTGGTAACGCACGCCGCACAGGGGTTACCAGGCGCTACCATCCACCGATTCGGAGATGACGGTGATGGCCAGTCCTCAACGCGCCGACCGCGCCGGTGCCGGTCACGGCGGTAGAGCGGCACCAGCCGCCAGCCGCGGGCCTTGATCAAACTTTGCCGCGCACATTTAGCCAGCCGCTCGCGCGCGCGTTGTCGCTGGTCAGACGGGTGTTTGTGCAGCTGAGAGATGGGCGCCCCCGGCAGGATTCGAACCTGCGCTCCCGCCTCCGGAGG
>SLSW01000004.1 GCA_007130245.1 Micromonosporaceae bacterium | reverse complement strand
TATGATCTTGCGCGCCCGAAGGGATTCGAACCCCTAACCTTCTGATCCGTAGTCAGATGCTCTATCCGTTGAGCTACGGGCGCAGTGCCTGCCCAGTGTAGCGGCCGGGCATCGGCAGCGGAGGCTCGGGGATTTGAACCCCGGATGGGCGTAAACCCAAACCGCATTAGCAGTGCGGCGCCATAGACCAGACTAGGCGAAGCCTCCACCGGTGGTCGTCGCGCGACACCACCGCTGATCGAGGATACAGGCTAGCGAGGGAACGGGGCAAAGGTGATCCGGGCCCCTGCCGGGTGGCGACCACCACCGCCGTTCTTGAGGCGATAGGCTGCGACAACATGGCGGACGAGCAGCAGATCCCAGGCGGCGACGAGCAACCACGTCCGGAGCGGCCAGCTCCGGAGGGAAGGCCGTCGCCAGCATCGTCGGCCTCCGGCGCTGACGAGGCCGCGGCCCCGGCCTCGGCGAAGAAGACCACCGCGAAGGCTGCAAAAGCGATGAAAGCAGCGAAGAAGGCCAGAAAACCTCAGCCCGGCCCGACGGCCCGGAAAGCCGGCACGGCGGCGTCGAAGGCTGCCAAAACCACCTCGAAGCCTGCGAAAGCCACCACAGCCAGCGAGGCGGAAGCCACCACAGCCAGCGAGGCCGAAGCCACCACAGCCAGCGAGGCCGAAGCCACCACACCCAGCGAGGCCAGTGTGACCCGAGCGACCGGCGCGGCCAAGGCGGCGGGCAGGGCGGCCGCTGCTCAGGAGCACGCTACGACGGCGCGTGGCCGTGCCGCCGACGCGCAGGACCGCGCCGACCGGGCGCGTGACACCGCTACCCGCGCGAAGGGCTGGGTCGCGGAGGCGAGCACCCGGGCTGCCGGGCGTTCACCGGGGCCGGTGCCCGCATCGCCGAACCTCGTCGCCCCACCCCCTCCCGGTGCCTGGATGGAGGCAGCCTGGCAGGCGCTGTCGCACACCGACCAGCCGCCGCACCGGCTCGCCGAACTCGCGGTCGCTGAGCTCGGCCCCCGTGCCGCCGCTTGGGCGGACTGGCTGCGGCGGACCTATCCGGGTGCCCCGGACGACGGGATCGTCCGGCTGGCGACCGAGCAGGCGCGTCGGCACGGTTGGACGCTCGCCGCGGTCGATGCCGGCGGCCCGCTGACAGGCGCGCTGCACCTGCCGGCCTCGGCCGGGCTGAAGGTGATGCTGGTGCTGCGGATCGCCGCGGCGTACGGCCACGACCCGACCGACCCGGCCCGCGCGGACGACCTGCTGACGTTGCTCGGCTTTGACGAGGAGTCAGGTTCGAAGACCAGCCCGCTCGCCGCAGTGTGGTATGCGGTGACCCGGCTCAAGCGCCGTCGCCTTACGCCGCTCAGCGCGCTGAGTGCGCTGTCGGCCGTGAGCGAGCAGCGCGACAGCCTGCTGCGCCTGGCCCACCGGGCCGCCCGCTACTTCCGGGCGCAGCAGCCGACGACCGCCGCCTGACCAGAGACCCTTACGGCAGCAGACCCTCACGGCAGCAGACCCTCACGGCAACCAGCTGATCTGGTCGCGGAACAGCGCATAGCCGACGAACGCGCCCACGTCCAGCAGCGTGTGGGCCACCACGAGCGGCATCACCCGTTTGAAACGCAGGTAGAACAGGGCGAAGATTACGCCCATGATTGCGTTGCCGATGAACCCGCCGAAACCCTGATAGAGGTGGTATGAGCCGCGCAGCAGCGCGTGCGCCCCGACCGCCGCGGCCACACCCCAGCCCAGTTCCCGCAGCCGGGTCATCAGGTAGCCGAGCCCCACCACCTCCTCCAGCAGCGCGTTCTGCAGCGCAGCCAGCATCAGCACCGGCACCGCCCACCACACCGCGGCGAGGTTCGCCGGCGCGATCTGCACGCTCATGCCCCACTGGTAGGCGGCCAGGTACAGTCCCAGCCCCGGGATGCCGATAAGCATTGCCAGCCCCGCCCCGCCGAAAAGGTCGAAGCGCGGCTGCCGCAGGTCCAGGCCGATCAGCCGCACACCCTGGCCCGGATGCCGGTTGAGCAGGTAGAGCGCCAGGAACACCGGCACCACCGCCAGTGATATCCCGGTCAGCTGCCACACCAGGTCCAGCCACGGACGGTCCGGGGTACGGGAGACGTTGAGGGCAGCGGTCTGCGCCGCCAGCGCTTCCTCCCGGGTGAGACGTTCCACGATGCGCAGCGCCGCCCAGATGGCGGACGCACCGATGGACACCCCGAGGACGATCAGCATCTCGTTGCGCAGTGACGCACGGGTCGGCGCGGTGGGGGTCGCCGTGGTGGGATGCATGGATGCAGGGTACGCAGCAGGAAGGGCACGGTCCGTGCAGGCTCGGCCACCTGCCGCGGCTCAGCTCGCCCGGCGCGACCGACTTAGGTTAGCCTTGCCTGGATGACCGCAGCCGCGTTCGCCGCTACCGCGGCCCTGGCCCCGATCGAGCACGCGCTCGGAGTCGTACGGCGACGGCGTGGCCCGACCGGAAGCCAGGGCCTCGCCCCCGGGCTGGTGGTGCCGGACCCGGCCGGCTGGACTCCGGCCCGCGATCTGATCTCCGGCGAACGCCTGGACGACCTCATCGACGCCGCGGCGCGACGGTGGCACGCGGCCCCGCACGCGGCCGCCGCGTTGGCCTGGCGCTCGTACACCTACTGGCTGGCGATGCCGCCGGTGCTCGGCTGGGCCACCGCCCGCCGGGTGCCCATGCTCGACCCCGACGACGTGCTGGTGCGCTTCGACGGGCCGCACCTGCCGGTCACCGTCGGCCTGCGCCGGCTGCACCTGGCGGTCCTTTCCGACGATCCGCTGGCCGGCGCGCTGGACGTCACTGTGGCCACGACCGAGCAGCAGCTGCTCGACCTCTTCCGGCAGACGGTGCGCCACCACCACCTTGACCCGCTGCTGGCCCGCATCCAGACCCGGGTACGCCTGGGCACCCGTACCCTGCTCGGCTCGCTCGCCTCCGCGGTGGCGTACGCGGCGGTGCGCGGCCTGGACACCACCCCGGACGAGACCATCGACACCGCGTGGCTCCTGCTGGCCGCCCTCGACGTGGCCGACCTGGTGGACCTGCCACGCGGCGCCGACGGGGAGCCCACCGTGCAGCGGCACACCTGCTGCCTGGCGTTCACGCTGCCGGAGCCGAAGATCTGCTCGGGCTGCTGCCTGCGCCGCTGACGCGCCGTGGGCTGAGTGGGCTCAGGCCTGCGAGCGCAGTAGGCAGGTCAGGCGGGCGGTGCACACGCGCTGCTGCGCCTCATCGCTGATCACGATCTCGTACGTGGCGATGGTGCGCCCCAGGTGCACCGGCGTGGCCACACCGGTGATGACGCCCTCGCGCACCGCCCGGTGGTGGGTGGCGTTGATGTCGACCCCGACGGCCACGCCGCCGCCGTGGCGGGCCGCGTGCAGGTGCGCCCCGACCGACCCGAGGGTCTCGGCCAGCACGCACGACGCTCCGCCGTGCAGCAATCCGTACGGCTGGGTGTTGCCCTTGACCGGCATGGTGCCCATCACCCGTTCGGGTGCGGCCTCCACCAGGGTGATGCCCATGGTCGTGCCCAGGGCACCGCCGCCGGTGGTCGGGTCGATCATCAGCTCGTCCACCGTCGCATGCTAGCGGCCCGGCGGAACCGTCCCGCCGGTGGAATCGCGGCCACGATTCTGGCGACATTCGGTTACAGACAGACCGCGAAGGGTAACTGCGCAGGAGAGCGCGTAAACGCTCGCGAGCGAGGGGGGAGCACCGATGAACGCACCGCGCGAGAAGTCGCAGGGTGAGACCGGTGGGGCGCAGCCGTCGAGCCAGGCCCGCCGGGGCGGCACCGAACTGATTACCGAGGAAGGCCGCACCACCATCAACGACACCGTCGTGACCAAGGTCGCCGGCGTGGCCGCACGCGAGGTCTCCGGGGTGTACGCGATGGGCGGCGGGATGTCCCGCGCGCTGGGGGCGATGCGCGACCAGCTGTCCGGCGGCGGCGGATCCCGCGTCACCCAGGGCGTTACCGTCGAGGTGGGCGAGCGGCAGGCCGCGATCGACCTCGACCTGACCGTCGAGTACGGGGTCTCCATCCCCGAGTTGGCCGCCGGCGTACGCCGCAACGTCTCCAACGCCGTCGAGAAGATCTGCGGCCTGGAGGT
>SLSW01000075.1 GCA_007130245.1 Micromonosporaceae bacterium | reverse complement strand
TGACGTCGGTGGTCCGGAAGTAGAACTGCGGGCGGTAGTTCTGGAAGAACGGCGTGTGCCGCCCGCCCTCGTCCTTGGACAGGATGTAGACGGTCGCCTCGAACTCCGTGTGCGGAGTCGTGGTGCCCGGCTTGATCACGACCATGCCGCGCTCGACGTCGTCCCGCTTGACGCCCCGCAGCAGCAGGCCGACGTTCTCGCCGGCGCGCGCGTCCTCGAGGGTCTTGCGGAACATCTCGATGGCGGTGACGGTGGTCTTGATCGGCTTCTCCTTGATGCCGACGATCTCGACCTCCTCGTTCGGCTTGAGCACGCCACGCTCGGCGCGGCCGGTCACCACGGTGCCGCGGCCGGTGATCGTGAACACGTCCTCGACCGGCATCAGGAACGGCTGGTCGATGGCCCGCTCCGGCTCCGGGATGGAGGCGTCGCAGGCGCTCATCAGCTCCATGATCTGGTTGCCGGCGGCCTCGTCGCCCTCCAGCGCCTTCAGCGCCGACACCCGCACCACCGGCACGTCGTCGCCGGGGAACTCGTACGAGGTCAGCAGCTCGCGCACCTCGAGCTCGACCAGGTCGAGCAGCTCCTCATCGTCGACCATGTCGGCCTTGTTCAGCGCCACCACGATGTACGGCACGCCGACCTGGCGCGCCAGCAGCACGTGCTCCTTGGTCTGCGGCATCGGGCCGTCGGTGGCCGACACCACCAGGATCGCGCCGTCCATCTGCGCCGCGCCGGTGATCATGTTCTTGATGTAGTCGGCGTGACCGGGGCAGTCCACGTGCGCGTAGTGCCGGGCCTCGGTCTGGTATTCGACGTGGGCGATCGCGATGGTGATGCCGCGCGCCTTCTCCTCCGGCGCCTTGTCGATCTCGTCGAAAGGCATGTACGGGTTGAGGTCCGGCTGCTTGTCATGCAGGACCTTGGTGATGGCCGCGGTCAGCGTGGTCTTCCCGTGGTCGATGTGACCGATGGTGCCGATGTTGACGTGCGGCTTCGTCCGCTGGAACTTTGCCTTCGCCACTGGTGTCCTCCTGTGGACGGTTTCGGTAACTTTGTCTTGCGGCCGTAACCGCGGCTCGCTCCGCACGCGGAGCAGATGTCTGGTGTCTACTCCCCGGTCGCCTTCGCGATGATCTCCCTTGCTACACCCTGCGGCACCTCCGCGTAGGAGTCGAACTGCATGCTGTAGCTCGCCCGGCCCTGGGTCTTCGACCGGAGGTCGCCCACGTAGCCGAACATCTCCGACAGCGGCACCAGCGCGGAGACCACTCGGGCTCCTCCCCGCTCCTCCATCGACTGGATGGTGCCGCGGCGGGAGTTCAGGTCGCCGATGACGTCACCCATGTTCTCCTCCGGAGTGGTGACCTCCACCGACATCATCGGCTCCAGCAGCACCGGCTTGGCCTGGCGGGCCGCTTCCTTCAGTGCCATCGAACCGGCAACCTTGAACGCCATTTCGGACGAGTCCACCTCATGGTGCTGCCCGTCCAGCAGCGTCAGCCGGACGCCGACCAGCTGGTAGCCCGCCAGCACGCCGTACTGCATCGCGTCCTGCGCACCGGCGTCCACCGAAGGGATGTACTCCTTGGGGATCCGGCCGCCGGTGACCTCGTTGGCGAATTCGTACGTCGGGCCATCGTTGCTCAGCGGCAACGGCTCCAGCGAGATGACCACCTTCGCGTACTGTCCCGAGCCACCGGTCTGCTTCTTGTGGGTAAAATCGATCTTCTCCACCTTACGGCTGATGGTCTCGCGGTACGAGACCTGCGGCTTGCCGACGTTGGCCTCGACGTTGAACTCGCGCTTCATCCGGTCGACCAGGATGTCCAGGTGCAGCTCACCCATCCCGGAGATGACTGTCTGGCCGGTCTCCTCGTCGTTGCGCACCCGGAAGGTCGGGTCCTCCTCGGCCAGCCGCTGGATGGCGGTGGCGAGCTTGTCCTGGTCGGACTTGGTCTTCGGCTCGATGGCCACCGAGATGACCGGCTCCGGGAAGCTCATCGACTCCAGGATCACCGGGTTGGCCGGGTCGCACAGGGTATCGCCGGTGCTGGTCTGCTTCAGACCCTGCACCGCGATGATGTCTCCGGCGCGTGCCCTCTCGCGCTCCTCGCGCTTGTTGGCGTGCATCTGGTAGATCTTGCCGACCCGCTCCTTGCGGTCCTTGGTGGAGTTGATCACCTGGGAGCCGGCCTCCAGCGTGCCGGAGTAGACCCGCACGTAGGTCAGCTTGCCCAGGTGCCGGTCGGTCTGGACCTTGAACGCCAGCGCCGCGAACGGCTCGGACGGGTTCGGCTTGCGCTGCAACGGCGTCTCGCCGTCGATGGCGATGCCCTCGATCGGCGGCACCTCCAGCGGCGAGGGCAGGTAGTCGATGACCGCGTCCAGCATCGGCTGCACGCCCTTGTTCTTGAACGCCGATCCGCACAGCACCGGGTTCAGCGCACCGGCCACGGTGGCGCGCCGGATGGCCGTCTTGAGAGTCTCCACGGAGAGCTCCTCACCCTCCAGGTAGCGCTCCATCACCTCGTCGTCGGCCTCGGACAGGGTCTCCAGCAGCTTCTCGCGGTATTCCTCCACCTGCGCGGCGAGCTCTGCCGGGATCTCCTCGACCGCGTAGTCCTCGCCCTTGGCGGTCTCGCCGCGCCAGGTCAGCGCCCGCATCTGCACCAGGTCCACCACGCCGACGAACTCCGCCTCACCGCCGATGGGCAGCTGCAGCACCAGCGGGGTGGCGCCCAGGCGCTCGCGCATCATCTCCACCGCGCGGAAAAAGTCGGCGCCGGTGCGGTCCAGCTTGTTGACGAAACACATGCGCGGTACGCCGTACTTCTCGGCCTGCCGCCACACCTGCTCGGTCTGCGGCTCCACCCCGGCGACCCCGTCGAAGACCGCGATCGCGCCGTCGAGCACCCGCAGCGACCGCTCCACCTCCACGGTGAAGTCAACGTGACCCGGGGTGTCGATGATCTGGATGGTGTGCCCCCGCCACTCGCACTTGGTGGCGGCAGAGGTGATGGTGATCCCTCGCTCCTGCTCCTGCGCCATCCAGTCCATGACGGCGGCGCCGTCGTGAACCTCACCGATCTTGTACGTGATCCCGGTGTAGTACAGGATGCGTTCGGTGGTCGTGGTCTTACCGGCATCAATGTGTGCCATGATGCCGATGTTGCGTACCTTAGCGAGGGCGTCTGCGACGGCCACTGTGGTCTTCCTACTCCTCGTCGGGTCGTTGTCGGTGCCGGGTTACCAGCGGTAGTGGGCGAAGGCCTTGTTGGACTCGGCCATCTTGTGGGTGTCCTCGCGCCGCTTCACCGCGGCGCCGAGGCCGTTGCTCGCGTCGAGCAGCTCGTTCTGCAGCCGCTCCACCATGCTCTTCTCGCGGCGGGCCCGCGAGTAGTGCACCAGCCACCGCAGCCCGAGGGTGGTGGCGCGGGCCGGGCGCACCTCCACCGGCACCTGGTAGGTGGCGCCACCGACGCGGCGGCTGCGCACCTCCAGGGTGGGCTTGATGTTGTCCATGGCCCGCTTCAGGATGACCACCGGGTCGGTGCCGGACTTTTCCTGCGCACCGGACAGCGCGTCGTAGACGATTCGCTCGGCCAGCTGCCGCTTGCCGTCCAGCAGCACCTTGTTGACCAGCTGGGTCACCAGCGGCGAGTTGTAAACCGGATCGGGCGTCAGCGGGTGACGCGGGGCCGGGCCTTTGCGCGGCATGTCAGCTCTTCTCCTTCTTCGCGCCGTAGCGGCTGCGTGCCTGCTTGCGGTTGCGAACGCCCTGGGTGTCCAGCGAACCGCGGACGACCTTGTAGCGGACCCCGGGCAGGTCGCGGACCCGACCGCCGCGCACCAGCACGATCGAGTGCTCCTGCAGGTTGTGGCCGACCCCGGGGATGTAAGCCGTGACCTCGATCTGGCTGGACAGCTTGACCCGGGCGACCTTGCGCAGCGCCGAGTTCGGCTTCTTCGGGGTCGTGGTGTAGACGCGCGTGCACACCCCGCGACGCTGCGGGCTCCCCTTCAGCGCCGGAGTCTTGGACTTGGTCGTCTTCGCTTCCCGGCCCTTGCGGACCAGCTGCTGGATCGTAGGCATCCGGCTTCCACGTCTCCTAAGTTCTACCGCTCTCCTGTGCCGACCCCCGCGGTCGGGCGTGTCGCCT
>SLSW01000222.1 GCA_007130245.1 Micromonosporaceae bacterium | reverse complement strand
GGTCGGGGCCGCGCCGGCGCGCTCGGGGTCGAGCGCCCCGCCTCGGTGGTGCCGGGCTGGCCGCGTCCGGTGGCCGGGTCGGCGGCGCCGGCGAACACAAGCTGGAACAGCCGGTCCAGCGCGGGCACGTGCCCGACGTCGGAGACCAGGGTGGACAGTGCGCACGCGTACAGCTGGTCGGTGGTGTGCGGCTGGACCAGCGTGACCGCCCAGGCGAACTTCTCGCAACGCTCCGGATCCACCGGCACGCCCTCGTCGCGCAGGGCCGCGCCGAACCGGGCCGCCACCGTGGCCAGATCGGCCGCGGCGGGTTCAGCCATCACCGGTCACCGCCGTCAGGTCGCCGCGTACCGCGGCGAGATCCTCGTCGTATTTGACCACCGCCGGCAGGGTCCGCTCGGCGGCCGCGGCGTCCAGCACCGCCACCCCCAGCACCCGCAGCGCCGAGGCCCAGTCGATGGCCTCGGCCACCCCCGGTGGCTTGTACAGGCCACGGTCGCGCAGCCGCGCGGTGGCCGCGGCCACCTGGTCGGCCAGCGGGTCGCCGATGCCCGGCACCCGCCGGCGGATGATCTGGGCGACCCGCGCGGCGTCCGGATAGCTGATGAAGTGGTAGAGGCAGCGGCGTTTCAGCGCGTCGTGCAGGTCCCGGGTGCGGTTGGAGGTCAGCACCGCGATCGGCGGCACTGTGGCCCGGCGGGTGCCCAGCTCCGGGATGGTCACCGCCGCCTCAGCCAGCAGCTCCAGCAGGAAGGCCTCGAACTCGTCGTCAGCGCGGTCCACCTCGTCGAGCAGCAGCACCGCCGGCTGCGGCCCCGGATGCTGCAACGCGGTCAGCAGCGGCCGCGCCAGCAGGTAGTCCGGGCTGAACAGGTCCGCCTCGCGCAGGTGCATCCCCTCGGCCTCGGCCAGCCGGATCGCGAGCAGCTGACGCGGGTAGTTCCACTCGTACAGCGCCTCGGCCGCGGTCAGCCCTTCGTAGCACTGCAGCCGCACCAGCGGCGTGTCCAGCGCGGTAGCGAGCGCTTTGGCCGCCTCGGTCTTACCGACCCCGGGCTCACCCTCGAGCAGGATCGGCTGGCCCATGCGCACCGCCAGGAACAGCGCGGTGGTCAGCGGGTCGTCGGCCAGGTAGCCGGTGGACTCCAACGCAGCCCGCAGCGCCGGCACGTCGGCGGGAACACTCATCAGGCGTACCGTGCCGGGTCCTCGGCGAAGGCCCGCTGGCAGCCGGGTGCGCAGAAATACCACGTACGCCCACCGTGCCGGTAGCTGATGGTCTGCGCGGAGACCGCCACGGTCATACCGCACACCGGGTCGGTGGTGGTGGCCGGCTCAGCCTGCGGCTCGGGCTGCGGCGCGGACACGTGCCGCGAGATCAGCTCGGCGAGGATCGACACCGCGATCTCGCCCGGCGCGCGGGCGCCGATGTCCATACCGGCCGGTGTGGTGATGCGCTGCGCCTCGGCGGCCGGCAACGCCAGCTCCGCCAGCACCGCCGCACCCCGCTTCGGGCTGGCCACCAGCGCCACGTACGGCGTGCCGGCGGCCAGCGCAGCGCGCAGCACCTCCAGTTCGTGGTGCCCGTGCGAGGCGACCACTGCCGCGACCGCCTCCGGCGGCACCGGCGCCGACGGGTCGGTGGTGGTGCGCACGTCGTAGCCGGCGGCGGTGCCGACCTCCGCCAGCGCCCGCGCGATCGGGGTGTCGCCGAACACGTGCACCATCGCCGCCGGCATCACAGCCTCCAGCAGGATCTCCAGCGTGCCGCCGGACAGACACGGATTGTCCACCACCACGGTGCCGGTCGTGGGCGGCACCGCCGCGCCAGGCTCACCGGCCGGGGTGATCCGCAGCACGGTGCTGCCCCCGGTGCGCAGCAACTGCGCGCTCTGCGCCCGCAGCGTCGAGGTGGCACACGCCCCGCCGACGAACCCTTCGATCGTGCCGTCGGCGCGCACCACCGCCCGGTCACCGGGCCGGGCGCTGGTGGGCCGCTCGGCCCGGACCACCGTCGCGAGGACGAACGGGACGCGGTCGCGCCGCAACCCGTCCGCCCTCGCGATCAGGTCGATACTCATCTGCTCCTCAGTCGCGGCTCACGTGATGGCCAGGTCGGTGCGCAGCGGCCGGCCCTGGATGGCCGACCACACCGCCGCCGGCGACAGCGGCATGTCGGCATGACGCACCCCGTACGGCTTGAGAGCGTCCATGACCGCGTTGACGATCGCCGCCGGTGAGCCGACGGTCGCCGACTCGCCCACGCCCTTGGCGCCGATCGGGTGATGCGGCGAGGGCGTCACGGTCTCCCCCAGCTCCCACGACGGGCACTCCTTCGCGGTGGGCAGCAGGTAGTCCATGAAGTTGGCGCCCATATGATTGCCGTCGGCGTCGAAGGCCATCACCTGCATGAGCGCCATACCCACGCCGTCGGCCAGTCCACCGTGGATCTGACCCTCGACGATCATCGGGTTGATACGCACGCCGCAGTCGTCGACCGCGATGAACCGCCGCAGGTGCACCTGGCCGGTGTCCGGGTCGACATCGACCACGCAGATGTACGCCCCGAACGGGTAGGTCAGGTTCGGCGGGTTGTAGACGGTGGTGGCGTCCAGGTGTCCCTCGATGCCCTCGGGCAGCTCCAGGCTGGAGTGCGCCGCCAGGGCGATCTCCTGGATCGTCTTGGCCTTCTCCGGGTCACCGCGCACCTGCCAGCGGTTCTCCTGCCACTCCAGGTCGTCCGTGGACACCTCCAGCATCGCCGCGGCCACGATGCGGGCACGCTCGCGTACCTTGCGCGCCACCACGGCGGTGGCCGCCCCGGACACCGGGGTGGAACGGGAGCCGTAGGTGCCCAGCCCGAACGGCGTCTGGTCGGTGTCGCCGTGCACCACCTCGATGTCCTCGGTGGGAAGGCCCAGCTCGTTGCCGACGATCTGCGCGAACGTCGTCTCGTGGCCCTGCCCCTGGGTCTGCACGGAGATGCGCAGCACCGCCTTGCCGGTCGGGTGCACCCGCAACTCAGCGCCGTCGGCCATGCCCAACCCGAGGATGTCCATATGCTTGCGTGGCCCGGCGCCGACCGCCTCGGTGAAGAACGACACCCCGATGCCCATCAGCGGCACGTTCTCGCCCTGCTCGCGGCGGCGCAGCCGGTCGGCCTGCTCGGCCCGCAGCTGCTGGTAGCCGGCCATCTCCATGGCCTTGGTCAGGGTCTTCTGGTAGTCGCCGGAGTCGTACTCCCAGCCGGTAGGGGTGGTGTACGGGAACTGCTCGGGACGCAGCAGGTTCTTCATCCGCAGCTCGGCCGGATCCATGTCCAGCTCCCGGGCCAGCAGCTCGACCATCCGCTCGACCAGGTACACCGCCTCGGTGATGCGGAACGAGCAGGCGTACGCGACCCCGCCGGGCGCCTTGTTGGTGTACACCGCGGTCACCTTGCAGTGCGCGGCCTGCAGGTCGTACGAGCCGGTGAACACGTGGAAGAACCCGGCCGGGAACTTGGTCGGCTGGGCGGTCGAGTGGAACGCCCCGTGGTCGGCCAGGGTGTTCACCCGCAGGCCGAGGATCTTCCCGTCGCGGGTGGCCGCGATCTCGCCGCGCATGTGGTAGTCACGGGCGAACGCGGTGCTCATCAGGTGCTCGGAACGGTCCTCCACCCACTTGACCGGCTTGCCGGCCACGATCGAGCCGACGATCGCCAGCACATAACCCGGGTAGATGCCGACCTTGCCGCCGAACCCGCCACCGATGTCCGGCGAGATGATCCGGATCTTGTGCTCGGGAAGGCCCGCCACCAGCGCGTACACCGTGCGGTGCGCGTGCGGCGCCTGGGTGGTGGTCCACACCGTCAGCTTGCCGGTGACCTTGTCCATGTCCGCGACCGCACCGCAGGTCTCCAGCGGCGCCGGGTGGGTGCGCGGGTAGAGGATGTCCTCGGCGACCACCACATCCGCGGAAGAGAACACCTCGTCGGTGGCGGCCTTGTCGCCGGCCTCCCAGTCGTAGATGTGGTTGTTGCTCTGCTCCTCCTTGTCGTCGCGGATAACCGGCGCGTCCGCATCCAACGCCTTCTTCGCGTCGACGACCACCGGCAGCTCCTCGTACTCGACCTCGATCAGCTCCAGGGCGTCCCGGGCGCTGTAGTGGTCCTCCGCGATGACGAACGCCACCTCCTGGCCCTGGAAGCGGACCTTGTCGGTAGCCAGCACCGCCTGGGTGTCGTACGACAGGGTGGGCATCCAGGCCAGGTTGAGCCCGGCCAGGGTCTCGCCGGTGATGACCGCCTTGACGCCGGGGTGCGCTTCGGCCGCCGAAGTGTCGATAGACACGATCCTGGCGTGCGCGAACGGGCTGCGCAGCATCGCGCCGTGCAGCATGCCGGGCAGGTTCACGTCGTCGACGTAGGTGCCCTTGCCCCGCACGAACCGCACATCCTCCTTGCGCAGCGTCGAGCCGAAGCCTACGGTGGGGCGCTCTTCCGTGACGGTCATCAGGTCGTCACCTCTTCCTGGGCCGGGTGCTCGGCGGCCCAACGGACCGCACGCACGATGTTCTCGTAGCCGGTGCACCGGCACAGCTGGCCGGAGATGGCCTCGCGGATCTCGTCATCCGACGGGTCCGGGTTGGTGTCCAGCAGGGACCGGGCGGTCATCATCATGCCGGGGGTGCAGAAGCCGCACTGCAGGCCGTGGCACTCCATGAATCCCTGCTGCACCGGGTCGAGCGCGCCGTCGCGCTCCAGTCCCTCCACGGTGCGGATCTCGTGGCCGTCGGCCATCGCCGCCAGCATCGTGCAGGACTTGACCGGCTTGCCGTCGAACCACACCACGCAGGTGCCGCAGTTGGAGGTGTCGCAACCCCAGTGGGTGCCGGTCAGGCCCAGCGTCTGGCGCAGGAAGTGCACCAGCAGCAGCCGCGGCTCCACCTCCTCGGTGTAGGCAGTGCCGTTGACGGTGACGGTTATCTGCATGTCAGGCCTCCTGTCCACGCGCGCGGGCCGTGGCCCGGCGCAACGCCCGGGTGGTCAGTTCGACGGCGAGCTGCCGCTTGTACTCCGCCGGCCCCCGCTGGTCGGGCTGCGGGTGGCAGTGCTGCGCCGCGATGCGTCCGGCTTCGGCGAAAGAGTCGTCGGTGGCCGGCCGGCCCCGCAGGGCGGTCTCGGCCTCGGGCGCGGCGAAGTGCTCCGCGCCGACCGCGGTCAGCCCGATGCCGGCCTCGGCGACGGTGTCGCCGTCGAGCCACACCACCGCACCGGCGGCGGCCACCGGGTAGTCGCCCACGCGCCGCTCCACCTTCTCGTACGCGCTGCCACCGCCCGGCCGGATCGGCACCCGGATCTCGACCAGCAACTCGTTGGGCTCCAGCACCGTCTCGTACGGACCCGCGTGCAGCTGGCGCACGTCGATGGTGCGGCTGCCGTTCGGGCCGCGAGCCACCACGCTGGCGCCCACGGCCGCGAACGCGGCGCTGAGGTCCTCGGCCGGGTCGGCCTGGCACAGCGACCCGCCCACGGTGCCGAAGTTGCGCACCACCGGGTCGGCGATGACCTGCTCGGCATCACGGAAGATCGGGAAGTGTTCTCCGGCCACCGCCGAGTCGAGCAGGTCGGCGTGCCGGGTCAGGGCACCGATCAGCAGCTGATCGCCCTCGACGCGGATGTAGGACAGGTCGGACAGATTGTTGATGTCGATGAGCGCGTCCGGCTGTGCCAGACGCAACTTCATCATCGGGATCAGGCTGTGGCCGCCAGCGACCACCCGGGCTTCAGGCCCGTGCCTGGACAGTAGCTCGATAGCGTGCTCGACGCTGGTCGCTCGCTCATAGGCGAACGGTGCCGGCACCTGCATGCACACCTCCGTGAACGGGCCGCCATCGTCGGTGGCCGATGGGTAGGGTCGTGACAGGCAGGCCGCTCCCCCCGGTGCAGCCCGTGCCCATTTTTGTCCAGTCAACTACCCATGGCAATAGGACGTGAACGGATTCCGGAAACTAATTCGATCACTTTCCTGCCACGTCGATGTCGTGGTCGTCGGCGACGTCCCCACACGGCACCACCCGCACCCGCTCCGCGTGCTGCCGTAGATAGTCACGGGCGCCGGCGTCGCCACGCGCCGCCGTCGCCACACCGGCCCAGTGTTCGCGCCCGAGCAGCACCGGATGGCCGCGCCGGTCACCGCCGTACCCGGCCATCACCAGCGCCTGCGGCGACGCTTCGGCGGCCACGCGGCGCACCGCCTCGGCGCTGACACCGGGCATGTCCACCAGCAGCACCACCACCGCTGGCGCGTCGGTGCCGGCCACCGCCTCCAACCCGGTGCGCAGCGAGGACGCCATCCCGGTGGACCACTGCGGGTTGTCGACCACCGTGGCGTCGGCCAGCCGCGCGCGCTGCCGGATGCGGTCCGCGGCCGCGCCCAGCACCACCACCACCGGCGCGCAGCCACCGGCGCGCAGCGTGTCGACGGCACGCTCGACCAGCAACCGGCCCTCGTACTCGACCAGCGCCTTGGGTCTCCCGTACCGCCGGCCCGCGCCCGCGGCCAGCACCAGCCCGGCCGCGGTGGCGTTCATCGCCGGCCCGCCACGATCCGGCCGATCACCAGCAGCAGCACCGCACCGACGAAGATCACCAGCCCCACCGCCGCCACGGACCAGGCGGTCCACACCGCGGCCACCTGCCCCAGCGACTGCGGTGGCGCCGGCTGCGAACCCGGCCCGATCTCACCCTCGTCGATGAACACCGTCTGTTCGGCTGTCTCCCCCGGGTCCACCAGCCGTCCCACGGACGCGTGGCGCGGCATGTCGAACCCCCAGTCGAGCAACGCCGCGCCCTGCTGCCAGCTGCGCACCGGACGGGCCTCGGCGCCCAGCAGCGTGACGACCAGCCGGCGGCCGTCGCGCTCGGCGGCGCCGACGTAGGCGTGCCGGGCGAGATTCGTGTAGCCGGTCTTGCCGCCCAGCGCGCCGGCGTAGTTGAACATCAGCCGGTTGTTGTTCTGGATCTCGAAGCCGCGGGCGTTCGGCGACGACTGGGCCGGGATCTCGGCGCGCAGGGTCGCGATGTACTCGCTGAAGTCCTCCCGGTCGAACAGCGCGCGGGTGATCAGCGCGAGATCGTACGCGCTGCTGAACTGCCCGGGACCGTCCAGCCCGGACGGAGTGGCGGCATGGGTCTGGAGCGCGCCGAGATGACGCGCGGTAGCGTTCATCGCGGCGAGCGTGCCTTCCACACCCTGCTCGCCACCGCCGATGCGGGCCAGCACGTTGGCGGCGTCGTTGCCCGAGTTGAGCAGCAGCCCCAGCCACAGGGTCTCCACCGTGTATTCGCCACCGGCGACCAGACCCACCGCCGAACTGCCGGGTTCGTACTGCAGGTCGTCGTGGGTCACCTCGATCACCTCGTCCGGGTCGAGGCGGTCCAGCAGCGTCGCAGCGAGCAGCAGTTTGAGGGTGCTTGCCGGGATTGCGTACTCGTGGGGCCCGCACGCGCCCAGCACCTCGCCGGTGTCCAGGTCGGCCACCAGCCAGTAGCTGGCGCTCAGGTTGTCAGGCAGGTCCGGAGCGCCCTCGGGCACCGTCAGCCCGTCGGTGGCCAGGCCGACGCCGCCGATCTCACGTTCGCCGAGACGGTGCCGCGGCGGCTCGGGCTGCTCCGGCCGCTGCGGGGGTGGATCGAGCGCGACCACTGGGCAGGGATCGTACGGCGGCGGGGTCGGCTCGGGAGTGGGCGAGGGCGACGCGTGCGCGGCCGTCGCGGGGAACGCCAATGCGGCGGCTGCCACCACAGTGACCAGGCTCCATTTATTCACGGGCATGGAGGATAGGTGACAACAGCACCATCCGTCAGCCCCGGCGCGCCTGTGTCGCGCGATAGCTTTCGTCGATTGCCGACCCGCGGGCGCAACCGCCTCGCCGTCGGCGCGAGCCCTGCGGTACAGTTCACGCGCAGGCCTACGGGCCACGCACGGGCTGTGGCGCAGTTTGGCAGCGCACCCGTCTGGGGGGCGGGAGGCCGCCGGTTCAAATCCGGCCAGCCCGACAGATACGACATACCGGCAGAGATCTGCTCAATGGTTGTTGTCGGTCGGCCATCGTATGGTTCGTACGTGAGTGCGATACCTCAATCCAGCCCCCCTCTCCGTCGCACGTGGACCGACGAGCAGCTCAAAGACGTTGTCGCACGCGAACGATCCTGGCGCGCGGTGGCGCAGGCACTCGGGCTACGCCCCACCTCGACTATCGCCGTCCGGCGCCATGCCGCCAGGCTTCAGTTGGACACCTCCCACTTCACTGGCCAACGACCATGGTCGGACGGAGCGCTGATCCGCGCCGTGCGAGACGGGACGTCTTGGGCGCACGTCCTCCGCATCCTTGGTGTGAACAACAACGGTGACTCCATGTCACGGATCCGGGGCCACGCTGCGCGGCTCGACCTGGATGTGTCACACCTGGACCGCTCCAGAAGGCAGCAACGCGCTGCCACGGGTGTGGCCCCGCCTCGGTCGGAGCAACTACGAACAGCGGCGACGTCCATCGCCGCAGCGTGGTTCGCCCTCCGCGGGTACTGCACCGCGCTGCCCACCGAGCCTCAGGTGTATGACCTGCTGGTCGAGTTCCCGGAGGGGATCCGTCGCATCCAGGTAAAAAGCACCACCTGCCGGGTACGCAACGGCAGGTGGCAGGTCCAGGTCGGCCGGCGCCCGTACGCTCCCGGAAACGCCTCCGCGCGTTCACCGTACGACCCG
The DNA here is from genome assembly GCA_007130245.1 of Micromonosporaceae bacterium. GTDB lineage: Bacteria > Actinomycetota > Actinomycetes > Mycobacteriales > Micromonosporaceae > Natronosporangium. Next base: position 6,453 of record SLSW01000222.1, on the reverse strand, counting down.
GAAGCGCTGGATTACTTCTTCATCGTTAGCGGTGACGGCGCGCTCTACCTGATTCCCTCCCAGCTGTTGGCCGGCCGGGTCGGCGTCTACGTCGACAGCTACGCGGATCTCCGGGTTGGTGATGCATCGAGTTTGTTGACGTGAACGCGGTAGAGGGTAACGAGGGGTGTCGTCGTTTGTTATGTGGATCACGTGGCGTAAAGCATCCTAGGAAGCTAGGTTGAGATCGGTTACCGCGATCAACGGCGGGCCGCGCCGCGCTACCGCTGGTCCCTCGTCCGCGGCCGCACCGTGATCTCCACCGGGCTACCGGCGAACCCGAACTCCTCGCGCAGCTTGCGCTCGATGAAGCGCTGGTACGCCGGATCGAGCCGGCCGGTGGTGAACAGCACGAACCGCGGCGGGCAGGTGCCGGCCTGCGTGGCGTAGAGCACCCGCGGCGGCCGCCCCCGGCGCACCGGATGCGGTGTGGCCTGCACCAGCGCAGTCAGCCACTGGTTCAGGTGTCCGGTCGGCACCCGCTGCTCCCAGCTCGCCAGCGCGGTGCGCATCGCCGGTGCGAGCTTGTCCACCGCGCGGCCGGTGCGCGCCGAGACGTTGACCCGCAACGCCCAGCGGATCCGGCGCAGCTCCCGGTCGACCTCCTTGTCCAGCTGCCAGCGGCGGTCCTCGTCGACCAGGTCCCACTTGTTGAAGGCGAGCACCAGCGCCCGGCCGGCCTCGGTGACCATGGTCAGGATCCGCTGGTCCTGTTCGGTGATCGGCTCGCTGGCGTCCAGCAGCACGATCACCACCTCCGCGGCGTCGATCGCGCCGGAGGTGCGCAGGCTGGCGTAGTACTCCGTGCCGCTGGCCTGCCCCACCCGGCGCCGCAGGCCCGCGGTGTCGACCAGGTGCCAGATCTCGCCGTCGATCTCGGCCAGGCTGTCGACCGGGTCCACGGTGGTGCCGGGCACCACGTCGACCACCGCGCGCTCCTCGCCCGCCAGCCGGTTGAGCAGGCTGGACTTACCCACGTTCGGCCGGCCGACGATCGCCACGCGGCGCGGCCCGCGGGCGCGCGGCTCGTCCGCCGGCGCCGGTGCCGGCAACGCGGCCAGCACCTCGTCGAGCAGGTCACCGGCCCCCCGTCCGTGCAGCGCCGAGACCGGATGCGGCTCGCCGAGGCCCAGCGACCACAGCGCCGCCGCCTCCAGCTCCAGGGTCGGGTTGTCGGCCTTGTTGGCCACCAGCAGCACCGGCTTGCGGCTGCGCCGCAGCATCTTCACCGCCGCCTCGTCGATGTCGGTGGCCCCGACCGTGGCCTCCACCACGAACAGCACCACGTCCGCGGTGGCGATCGCGTGCTCGGCCTGGGCGGCCACCGCCCGTGCCCGGTCCTTCGCGTCCGGCTCCCAGCCACCGGTGTCGACCACCGTGAACCGCCGCCCGGCCCACTCGGCGTCGTAGGCCACCCGGTCCCGGGTCACCCCCGGGGTGTCCTGCACCACCGCCTGGCGCCGGCCGAGGAAGCGGTTGACCAGCGTGGACTTTCCCACGTTCGGCCGCCCGACCACGGCCACCACCGGCATCCCCGACTCCCGGGCTGCGGCGATTTCCGGGTCGGGGGCGGCGCCTTCCGGAGCCGGCGGCGGCTCGTCGGGCAGCGTCACTGCCCGGTCCCCGATGCCCGGCTCAGCGCCAGCTCCTGCAGGGTGCTCACCACCTCGTCGATGGTCATGCCGGTGGTGTCGAGTTCCACCGCGTCCTCGGCCTGCTGCAGCGGATCGGCCGCCCGGGTGGAGTCCAACTCGTCACGCCGGGCCAGGTCCGCGGCGGTCGTGACGTGATCGGTCGCGGTTTCGGCGCTGCGTCGCCGCGCGCGCTCCTCCTGGTCCGCGGTCAGGAACACCTTCAGCTCCGCCTCCGGCGCCACCACTGTGCCGATGTCGCGCCCCTCGACCACGATCCGGTCCGCCCCGGCGATGATCTCGCGCTGCTGAGCCACCAGCAGCCGCCGCACCGTCGGCACCGAGGCCACCGCCGAGACCGCGCCGGTCACCTCCGGACTGCGGATCGGCTCGTCGACCCAGCGGCCGTCCACGGCGATGTGCGGCTCGCGCGGGTCGGGGGTCAGGGTCAGCTCCGCCTCCACGGCGACCTTGGTGACCGCCTCCGGGTCGCTGAGGTCCACGCCGTCCCGGAGCACCGCCCAGGTCAGTGCCCGGTACATCGCTCCGGTGTCCAGGTACGCTGCGTCCAGAGCGACGGCCAGCCGCCGCGAGACGGTGGACTTGCCGGACCCGGACGGCCCGTCGATGGCCACCACACACCGCTGTTCCACGTTCATCCTCCTGTCCCGATCCCCCACCCTGGCGCGTGCGAAACCCTCGACCACGATACGGCGCGGGTCACGGTCCGCCGATCGGGGACGGGGTCCGGGTGATCACCGCTGCCGCGACGCCGGCTGCTCGGCCACGGCGTACAGCGCGGCGATCTCGGTGCGCGACAACCGGCGCAGCTGTCCCGCCTTCAGGTGGCCCATCCGCACCGGCCCCACCGCGGTGCGCACCAGGCGCTGGACCGGCAGCCCGACCTCGGCCAGCATCCGCCGCACGATGTGCTTGCGCCCCTCGTGCAGCACCACCTCCACCAGGGCCCTGCGCCCGACCGCCTCCAGCACCCGGAACGAGTCCGCCCGGGCGACCCCGTCGGCCAGCGTGACCCCGTCGCGCAGCGTCCGCCCCACCGCCTTCGGCACCGGGCCCGGCACCTGGCACACGTAGGTCTTCGCCACCCCGTACGACGGGTGCGTCAGCCGGTGGGCGAGGTCGCCGTCGTTGGTCAGCAGCAGCAGTCCTTCACTGTCGGCGTCCAGGCGGCCCACGTGGAACACCCGCGCGTCAACCCGTCCGAGGAAATCCGCCAGCGCCCGGCGACCCTGGTCATCATCCATAGTCGACACCACGCCGCGCGGTTTGTGGAACGCCAGGTAGACCGCGCGCGGGTCGGTGGCCACCCGCTCGCCGTCCACGTGGATCACCGCGGTGGCCGGGTCCGCCCGGTCGCCGAGGTCGGCCACCTCCCCGTCGACGGTCACCCGACCCTCGGCGATCAGCTCCTCGCAGGTACGCCGCGAGCCGATCCCGGCAGCGGCGAGGATCTTCTGCAACCGTACCGGCCCGGCGCCGGCGGCGGAGCGGCGCTCAGTCGACATCGGCCCGCTCCCGCATCCGCCGCGCGTCCGGGTCCAGGGCCTCCAGGTCGTCAGGCAGCAGCGGGGCCAGCGACGGCAGCTGGTCCAGCGAGTCCAGGCCGAGCTTCTCCAAGAACACGTTGGTGGTCCGGTAGAGGTACGCCCCAGTCTCCGGCTCGGTGCCGGCCTCCTCCACCAGGCCGCGGGCCAGCAGCGTACGGATCACCCCGTCACAGTTGACGCCCCGCACAGCCGAGATGCGCGACCTGGTCACCGGCTGCTTGTAGGCCACCACCGCCAGGGTCTCCAGCGCCGCCTGGGTGAGCCGGGCCTGCTGGCCGTCAAGGACGAACCGCTCCACGTACGGGGCGAGCTCCGCACGCGTGTACAGCCGCCAGCCGCCGGCGGCCTGGCGCAGGTCGAACCCCCGCCCGGCCGCGGTGTACTCGGCTGACAGCTCACCGAGTGCGGCGCTGACCCGCTCCACCGGCTGCGCGAGCACTCCGGCCAGCACCGTCTCGCTCACCGGCTCGTCCACCACCAGCATGATCGCCTCCAGCGCCGCGCGCAGCTCAGCCGGGTCCGCCGACCCACCAGACGGCTGGTCGGTCCCCGCTGGCCCTTGGCTCACGTGCTGTCCCCTCCCGATTGGCGCGACGCCGGCCGGTCCCGGAGCGGTGGTCCGGCGTACTCGTCGACGTCGAGCTCAACCGGCTCGTCGCCACCGGTCCACCGTACGGTCAGCTCCCCCAGCGCCCGCAGCTGGTCGAAGGCGACCATTCCTTCGCGGTACAGCTCCAACAGTGCCAGGAACCGGGCCACCACCTCCAGCATGTTGCGACAGTCGCCGCACAGCGCGCGGAAGCTGGCTGTCCGGTGGCGCAGCAACTTGTCGCGCAACACCGCGGCGTGTTCGCGCACGCTGACGCGCAGCTGGTGCACGTGGTCGGTGGAGACCACCGGCACCGGTTTCGGCCGCAGCACCTTGGCCGCCAGCGCGGCCAGCCGCTGCGGTCCCACCCCGAGCACCAGCTCGGGTAGCGCCTGCGCGAACCGGGGTTCGAGGGTGACCGCGCGTGGCCAGCGCCGCGCGCCCGAGGCGTGCAGCTCGGCCAGGTGGGAGGCGGCCCGCTTGAACGCCTGGTATTGCAGCAGCCGGGCGAACAGCAGGTCGCGCGCTTCCAGCAGGGCCAGGTCCTCCTCGTCCTCGACCTCGGCCGCCGGCAGCAACCGCGCCGCTTTCAAATCCAGCAACGTGGCCGCGACCAGCAGGAACTCGCTGGTCTCGTCCAGGTCGGCAGCCTCGCCCAGCGCCCTGGTGTAGGCGAGAAACTCGTCGGTGACCTGGTGCAGGGCGACCTCGGTGACGTCGAGTTTGTGCTTACTGATCAGCTGCAGCAGCAGGTCGAACGGGCCGGTGAAGTTGTCCAGGCGGACGGTGAACCCGCTGGCGCTGTCATCGGCCGCTGCGCCGTCCGCGGCGGCGCGTGACTCAGCCACGCTCGTTGGTGGCCGCGATGACCTCCCGGGCGAGCTGGCGGTAGTTGCGCGCGCCGGAGGACGCCGGGTCGAGAGAGGTGATAGGGGCGCCGGCCACGTTGGACTCCGGGAACTTCACGGTCTTGGTGATCACGGTCTGGTAGACCTTGTCGCCGAATGCCTCCACCACCCGCTGCAGCACCTGCCGGCTGTGGGTGGTGCGGCTGTCGTACATCGTGGCCAGGATGCCCTCCAGCTCCAGGTCGAAGTTGAGACGCTCACGCACCTTGTCGATGGTATCGAGCAGCAACGCCACCCCGCGCAGGCTGAAGAACTCGCACTCCAGCGGGATCAGCACCCCGTGGGCGCAGGTCAGCGCGTTGATCGCGAGCAGTCCCAGGGAGGGCTGGCAGTCGATGAGGATGTAGTCGTAGTCGCCCCGCACCGGTCGCAGGATCCGCGCCAGCGCCATCTCCCGCGCCACCTCGGTGACCAGCTGGATCTCGGCGGCCGACAGGTCGATGTTGGCCGGTAGCACGTGCAGGCCCGCCACGTTGGTCTTGATCAGGACGTCCTCGACGCCGACGTCGTTCTGGATCAACACGTTGTAGATGGACAGGTCCAGGTTGTGCGGGTTTGCCCCGAGACCCACCGACAGCGCGCCCTGCGGGTCGAAGTCGACCAGCAGCACCCGGCGACCGTACTCGGCCAGCGCCGCGCCGAGGTTGATGGTGGTGGTGGTCTTGCCCACGCCGCCCTTCTGGTTGGCCATGGCGATGATGCGGGCCGGGCCGTGCGTGTCGATCGGCATCGGCTCCGGGATCGGCTTGCGCATCGTGTAGGCCGACGGATCGGCAGGACCCAGCTCAGCACCGAGATCGAGGCCGGACTGGTCGTCCCTCGTCCGGTCCTCGGCCTGGTCCGTCATGCCTGCCACTGCCCCCGGCCCCCTCGGGCGTGGCCTCCCGCCACGCCGGTGCTTGGCCCGACTGTACGCCACCCGCCCACGCCCCTTCCGTTCACCGGCCGGCGTGTCGGGCCGGCCACCCGGCCGGCCCGCGCCCCGCGCGCGTCTACCCCGCTCGCGGGTGGGATGTCGCGTAGACCTCCCGTAGCCGCTCTACCGTGACCAACGTGTAGACCTGCGTGGTCGTCACGGAGGCGTGCCCGAGAAGTTCCTGCACCACCCGCACGTCGGCGCCGCCGTCGAGCAGGTGGGTGGCGTACGAGTGCCGAAGTGTGTGCGGCGAGATCCGGCGCGGCGCCGCCGCGCCCCCGGCGCCGCCATCGTCGCCGTTGCCCGGGTGCAGCCCGGCACGTTCGGCGGCCGCGCGCAGGATGCCCCAGGCGCCCTGGCGGGACAGCGGACCGCCGCGACTGTTCAGGAACAGCACCGGCGAGCCGCGCCCGCGCGCGGCCAGTGCCGGGCGTGCGCGCACCAGCCAGGCCTGCAACGCCGCCGCGGCGTACCGGCCCACCGGCACCACCCGGCTGCGCCCGCCCTTGCCGTGCAGCGTGACCACCTGCTCGTCCAGGTCGAGGTCGTCCACGCAGGCGCCGACGGCCTCGGAGATGCGCGCGCCGGTGGCGTAGAGGAACTCCAGCAGCGCCGCGTCGCGCAGCCCTTGGACGTCGTCGGCCGCCGCCGGGCGCACCGCGGCCAGCAGCCGCTCCACCTCGTCGGTGGCCAGCGCTCTGGGCAGGCGGCGCGGCGGCGCGGGCGGGGTCACCCGGCGGGCGACGTCGTCGCCGGTGACGCCCTCGGCGAGGGCGAACCGGTGCAGCCCGCGCACCGCGCT
>SLSW01000182.1 GCA_007130245.1 Micromonosporaceae bacterium | reverse complement strand
GCGACCGGACCCCGGCCTGGGCCACCAGCATCACCCAGGAGCGCTGATCGGGCGGCAACTCCCGGAACCACGGCAGGGTCTCGTCCATGCGCGCCACGCTGGCAGCGGCCAGCGACCCGGCTGCGCGTTCGATGCGCGGCAGCGTGTGCGCCAGTCGCGCCCGGATGTCGGGCGTCGACGGCGCCACGGGTTGGTCGCCGGTCGGATCCATGGCTTCACCCTGCCACGTCGTCGATGGCAAGACACGGTTGCCGGTGACAGAGTGCCCGGATGACCGTGGTGCGGTCAGACCTTGGTGCGGATGAGCAGCGCCACCAGCGCCAGCCCGATGACGATGGCCAGCGCGGCCAGCGCGGTGAGCAGCACACCTTCGCGCCAGGGGGCAATCATGCCGTCGCCGCCGGCCGGTGGCGGGGTGGCCTGCGGCAGCGGCTCGCCGCCGCCTCCGCCCCCGCCCGGCACCCGCGGCTGGGCACCGGGAACGTCGATGCCGGCGGCGTACAGCGTGTCGGGCATGCTCAGCCGGCCGAAATACCACGCTGGGTCGGCGGTGCGCCCGCCGGGCTGCTCCTCCGGCCGGAACACCCGCGGACCACCCTCGGCCAGCGGATACAGCTGGTAGCGGTGGCGGACCTCGCCGTCGAGGTGCACCTCGATGACGTACCGCGGCCCGACGGTGTCCGGGTCCGGTTCGTCGGCGGTCGCCGACCGTCCGACCAGCCAACTGACCTCCGCGTGCAGCGCGGCGGTGAGCTGCGGTGAGTTGCTCGCGCGCACCACGATGGGATCGGGCAGGTCGTCGCCGCGGATCGTGACCGCGTCAGCGTCGTTGGCCCACGCCGGGGCGGGGACGGCGGCGACCGCCAGCGCACCGAGTAGCACTGACATCCCTACCGTCAGTAACCGGCGTGTGCTGCGCATCAGTCGCGACCCCCGTTCTACTGTGGACTAACTGGCTCGCGCTTCTACTGCTGTGACGCACCGGGAACGCTGCGACGTTGCGTGACCGGAGGACACAGTTCCGCAACAAGTGCGGGGGTGCCGGCAGGTGCGGGCGTCAACTACCGGATGGTAGCCGCCGCACGCAACCCGATGGGGACACCGCGTCAACCGAGACGGGCGCGGGCGGCCCGCAACCGCGCGAGCGTACGGTCACGGCCGAGCACGGCCAGCGACTCGAATAGCGGCAGCCCGACGGTGCGGCCGGTGGTGGCCACCCGTACCGGCGCCTGCGCCTTGCCGAGCTTGAGCCCGTGTGCGGCGCCCACCTGCTCCATCGTGGTCTTCAGCGACTCCGCGTCCCAGGTCGGCAGCGCCTGGTACGCCCCGATGGTGGCGTCCAGCAGGTCCGCGGCCCCCTCCTTCATCGCCTTTGCCCACGACGCCTCGTCGGCGACCGGCTCGTCCAGGAACAGGAAGTCCACGGACGCCACGATCTCGGACAGCACCGCCACCCGGCTCTGGGCCAGCGGTGCCACCGCGGCGAACGAGTCCGGGTCGAACGCCTCCGGCCGCCACGGCGGGGCCGGGATGGTGTCGGTGCCGGTCAGCCACGGCCGGCAGGCGGCCATGAACTCCTCGACCGGCAGCGCCCGGATGTACTCGCCGTTGAACGCACGCAGCTTCTTCTCGTCGAAGAACGCCGGCGACGGGTTGACGTCCTCCAGCCGGAACTCGGACTCGATGACCGACCAGGGCACGATCTCCCGGTCACCGGACGGCGCCCACCCCAGCAGCATCAGGTAGTTGCGCATGGTCTCGGGCAGGTAGCCCTCGTCGCGGTAGCTCTCCAGGGCCACCTTGTCACGGCGCTTGGACAGCTTCTGCCGCTTCTCGTTGACCACCACCGGCAGGTGGCCCCAGATCGGCGGGGTGTGCCCGAGCGCGTCCCACAGCAGTTGCTGCTTGGGGGTGTTGGGCAGGTGCTCCTCCGAACGCAGCACGTGGGTGATGCCCATGGCCGCGTCGTCGACCACGTTGGCGAGCAGGAACAGCGCCGAGCCGTCGCCGCGGGCGATGACGAAGTCCTCGATCTTCGCGTTGTCGAACGTCGGCTCGCCGCGGATCAGGTCCACCACCCGGGTCTGGCCCTTGTCCGGGGCGCGGAACCGCAGCGCGCGCCCAAGTGCCTGCGCCAAGCCGCGCCCGCGGCAGTGCCCGTCGTAGCCCCGGTGCGGGTCGCCGGTGCGCGCCTGCACCGCCTCGCGGGTGCAGTCGCAGAAGTATGCCTGCCCGGCGGCTGCCAGCTTCTCCACCGCTGCCCGGTGTTCGGCAGCGAACGACGACTGGAAGTACGGGCCCTCGTACGTGCCCCGCCGGATCCCGAGCCAGTCGAGCGCGGACAGGATGCCCTCTGTCCACTCCGGCCGGTTTCTGGACACGTCGGTGTCCTCGATCCGCAGCACGAACGCACCACCGTGCTGCTTGGCGAAGATCCAGTTCTGCAGCGCCGTGCGGGCGCCGCCGACGTGGAACATACCGGTCGGGGAGGGGGCGAACCGTACGCGTACCGTCACGCCCTCCAGCCTAGTGCGCGCGAAACGGATGGCAGACGCCAGGCAACGCCGCCTCACATGATGATCACGCGGAGTGGTAGGCGTCGATCAGGCGACCAACACACCGCAGCCGGTCCGGGTGGTGGTTCAGCTCGCGGGTCACGCCGCCTCGGGCGCTGTCGCTGCGGGTGCGGTCGGACCGGCCGGCATCACCCGGTTGCGCCCGGCCCGCTTGGCCCGGTAGAGCTCGGCGTCAGCCTGCGTGACCATCTGCCCCGGCCGATCCGGCATCCGGGGGACCGTGGCCGCGACACCCACGCTCACCGTGACGACTCCCTCGGGCGCCAGCGGGTGCGGCTCCCGAAGCGCGGCGACGCCGGCGCGCAACCGCTCGGCGGCGCTGCGGGCGGCGTCGAGGTCGGCGCCCGGCATCACCACGGCGAACTCCTCGCCGCCGTATCGTGCCGCCAGGTCGGCACCGCGCACGTGCTGCTGTAGCAGCGACGCGACCCGCCGCAGGCACCGGTCACCGGCAATGTGGCCGAAGTGGTCGTTGTACTCCTTGAAGTGGTCGATGTCCACCATCGCCAGCGCGACCGGCGTCCGGGTGCGGTGCGCCCGGTTCCACTCCAGGCCGAGTACGTTCTCCAGGCGGCGCCGGTTGGGCATGGCGGTCAGCGCGTCGGTGACGCTGAGCATTTCCAGGCGCCGGTTGGCGTGTGCCAGCCCCGCGGTGCGTTCGGCCACGGTGCGTTCCTGCCTGGCGTAGGCCGTCGCGTTGTCCAGCGACACCGCGAGCTGCCCGGCGATCAGGGTGACCGCGTCGAGCCGCTCGGCGGTGAACGCGCCGCCGATGAGCTGGTTCTCCAGCACCAGCATGGCTGGAGCGCCGGCCCGGCCGCGGATAGGAACCACCAGCAGCGCGCAGCGTTCCAGATCGGACAGGTACGGGTCGCGGCGGAACCGCTCGTCCAGGGTGGCGTCGCCGACCACCAGCGGCTCGCCGGTGCGTTCGGCGTACCGCACCGCCGAGACCGGCACCAGCCCCCGCGCCCCGGCCTCGTGCAGCGGCACGGTCGCCCCCCGGTCGTCCCCCGTGGGCACGGCCAGCAGCCAGGTGTCCTGATCGTCGTTCCACAGCAGCAGCTGCACCCCGGTGGCGCCGGTGATGGTGGACAGCACCTCATCCAGCCGCTGGCGCAGGCCGTTGATGCTGGTCTCGGAACTCAACGCCCGGGAGGCGGCAAGGATACCGGCGAGGTCGACCGCGCCGGTGGTCAGCAGGGAACGGTCGGTGGCGCCCCCGCCGGGACGATCAAGCCCGATGCCGGGCCGGGTGGCCAGGGCCGCCGGCACCGTCGGGTAGGCCCAGTCCAGCTGGTCGACCTTTGCCGTGGCCCCCGCGGCGAGGTACGCGCGGCGGGCGTCGGCCACCAGCCCGTGCCCGGTGCGCTGCATGCCGTGGGACAGGCTGAACCCGGCGACTCGTTCCAGGATGAACGCCAGGTGCCAGGGACGCTGCCGGTCGGCGACCGCCTGTGCCGCGCAGTCGAATGCGACCGCGGCGGCCCGGAAGTCGTCCACCGCCCAGGCACGCTCGGCTTCCAGCAGCCGCAGCAGGTGCAGGAAGTTGGCCGGCGAGTCGGTCGCCATGCCCGCCACCTCGTCGATGACCCGGTCGAGCTCGGCGAGCAACGCGTCGCGTTCACCGCGTGCGGTGGCGCGGGTTTGCTCGGCCAGCGCCAGCGCCCGCAGCACGTAGGTCGCCGCTGCCGCGTACGTGCCGGTGATCGAGGGAAGCAGCGCCATCAGCGCCGAGGTCTGCGTCTCCAGTTCCGCCCGGTCGCCGAACAGCAGCGCGGCCTGCGCGCGCGCCAACCGGAGACTCGCCACGGCGGGCGGATTGGCGCGGTACGCCTCCGGGGCGCCGATGTCACTGATGCTCGGTCGCGGCGTCTCCCCGCGCAGGAAGGCGACGAGTGTGCGGTAGATCTCGAGCACCTCGGCGACCTGGTCGCTGCCGGCGCGGCGTACGAACGCGATCCCGGCATCCAGTTCTGACGCGTACGTCTCCAGCGGCTCCAGATCCAGCAGGGGGACGGTGGTGACGTAGTGGGTGAAGCAGGCGTTCTGCAGGTCGCCGCTGGCCAACAGGCCCTCCCGCGCCTGTCGACCCAGCCGCACGCATTCCTCGACCGGTTCCAGCCGCCACGCGCCGAGCGCATACAGGAAGCGGGCCTGGGAGGTCTCGGGTTCGTAGCCGCGCGCCTGGCTGGCCGCCATGACCTGTTGCATGATCCGGTAGCCGGTGCGGTGGTCACCGCGCCGGCCGGCGGTGACCTGGACCAGGTTGCACAACGGGCCGACCAGGGTGCGGCCGGGGCCCTGCTGTTCCCAGATCCGCCACGCGTGCAGCACCAGCCACGCCATCAGCAACTGGTCGTGCAGGTACGCTGGCGCGATCAGGCGGTTGATGACCGCACCGACGGCCAGCGCGGTGGGGTCGGTGATCTCCGGACGGCCGGCCTGCTCACGCTCGTGCGCGTCGTCAACCCACCGGTAGAGGTCATCCAGCTCGCGGTCGACCACGTCGTCGAGGCGCTCCGCGGCCGGCACCGGGTGGCCGAGCTGCGCCAGCAGCTCCAGACCGAGCCGGATCGCCTCCGCGGGGCGGTTGCGATTGGTCAGGCTGCTGATCTGCGTGAGGGTCGCGTCGGTGCGCGCGGCCGGAGTCGGGCTCAGCGGCGCGAGCCGGGCGAAGACGGCGTCTGCCTCCTCCAGGCGACCGAGGTGGTAAAGGTCGGTGTGCTGCCCGGTGAGCACCGCCATCAGGGTCTCGGTGTCGGCCGGGTCGGTCAGCTCGGTGGCGGCGGCCAGGTAGCGCTGCGCCGGCAGGTGGCTGCCCAGCGACCGGGCCCGCTCGGCGGCGCGCCGTAGCAGCGCCGCCACCTCGCGACGCTCCTGCGGTCGGTGGACCGCGCCGACCACCGGCAGGTACTGTTCAGCGGCCACATCGCACCGGTCCGGCCGGGCGGCCAGCCGCCGGGCCAGGGTGAGCTGCCGGGCGTGTCGCCCCGAAGGCTCCATGCCCGCCAGCACGCTCTCCCGCACCAGGTCGTGGTAGAAGCGCACCGACCCGTGATCCGGCCCGGTCAGCAGCAGCCCCTCGGCGAGCGCCGGCTGTAGCCGCTGGTCCAGGTCGGCCCCGGCCAGGCCGGTGGCGTCCTGCAGCAGGTCGCGGTCGACCGTGCCCCCGAGCAACGCCATGGCCCGCAGCAGATCCTGTGTGGACTCTGGCGCGGTGGCGGTGCGTCGGGCCAGCAGATCGGCGGTATCGGTGCGGCCGAGGCGACGCCGCACCGCGGAAGGGTCCCAGCGCCACCGGTCGCCATCGGGCCACAGGTGCCCGTCATCGGCCAGCAGCCGCAGCAGCTCGACTGTCTCGTACGGATTGCCGCCGGTCTCCGACCGGATCAGGCCGGCCAGTTCGCCGGCCTCGCCGGCGGGCACTCCGAGCATCTCGGCCACCATCGTGGCCAGACTGGTCAGCGGCAGGTCGGTCAGCGTCACCCTGGTCACGCCGGGCTGCTGGTGCCAGCGCGCCAGCATGTCCGCCGCGGGATCGGTGGCGGCAACCGCGTCGGGCTGGTACGCCACGGCCATCAGCAGCCCGTCGAGCCGGTCCTCGCTCATGATCCGGTCGAGGATGTCGAGCGACCCGGGCGGGGCCCACTGCAGGTCGTCGAGGGCGAACACGACGGGGCGCCCGCTGTCGACGACCGCGCGCAGGGTCTCCACGGCGATCAGCTCCCACCACGCCTGCAGGCTTGCCGGGTCGGCGGGTGGGTGGTCGGGCTCGAGCCGCATGACGGCGGCGAACTCGGGCTGGACCCGCGCCAGCAGCGCGGCCTCCGGGCCGAGCGCACGGTGCAGCCGCTGCCGCACGCTGCTCAGTCGCTCCTCCGGCTCGGCCAGCAGTAACCGGCCGAGCGCGCGATAAGACTGCCACAGCGCGTTGGTCTCCAGATCCCGGCGGTACCGGTCAAACGTGCCGGACACGAACCAGCCGCCGCGGGCGGCGGCGACCGCACGCAACTCGTTGAGCAAGGAGGTCTTGCCGACACCGGCCGGACCGGTGATGAGCACGCCGCGCTGCTCGCCGTCCGAGGCCCGCGCGAAGGCGGATGCCAGCGCGGCGATCTCCTCGTCGCGCCCTACCAGCCGCGGCGGCGACAGCGGTCGGGCGGTGCGGGGCGCAGCCAGAGCGGAGGGCGCGGTGGCGACGGACGTGGCGGGTGGGGCGGGCGCAGCGGGCATGCCCTCCGGCCGCTCGCTGCGCAGGCGGGCGAAGTCGCCCACCAGCGCGGCGGCGCTCTGATACCGGTTGTCGGGTTCCTTGGCCAGCAACCGCATCAGGATGTCCGATAGGGCGGTGCCCACTGTCGGGTCGCGCTCGGCCGGAGGTTCCGGCACCAGCGTGAGGATGTCGCGGATCAGTCGCAGCGGGTCCTCGGAGCTGAACGGCGGTGCGCCGGTGGCAAGCTCGTACAGGGTCGCCCCGAGCGCGTAGAGATCGGCGCGGTGGTCAGCCGCACGCGCCGTACGCCCGGTCTGTTCCGGAGCCAGATAGGGCAGCGCGCCGACAGTTTCGCGGTGCCCGGCGGGCTCGGGGCCGATCTCACCCGCGGTGGCGTGCGCGAAGTCAACCAGGTACGGACGGCTGCCGTCGCCGGTGAGCAGGACGTTGGAGGGGGTGATGTCGCCGTGGACCACACCCTGGGCGTGCACGGCGGCGAGCGTACGTGCCAGCTGCAGGCCCAGCTGGCACACGGCCGCGGGCTCCCAGGGCCGGGCCCGGCTGGTCAGTGGTGCGCCGTGGACGTCCGCCAGCAGGAGCGAGTCCGGCGGCTGTGGCAGGTCGGCCAGCTGCGTCACCCCGGGCACGCCGGCGAGCCGGCGCAGCACCTCCCGCTCGTGCCGGAGGCGGCGCCGCCGGCCGGGTCCGAGTGGTTCCTTGCGGATGACACTGCCTTCGGGCAGCAGCAACCGGCTCACCCGGGTGTCCGGGCTCTCGTGGATCACCTCAGCCGTGGCAGGGGTCGCGGTGGATGTCGGGTCGGCGCGAGGGCCCATACGCACTCCGAGGTCGCCGGTGAGTCTCCCTACGTCTTTACTACACCTGCCCGATGCCTCCGAAAAGGGGAGATTGCCGGAATCCCTCAGCGTTGATCATGGAGTTCTTGCACGACGCGCCGGGCGACACGCCGACAAAACTCCATGATCAACGCAAGAAAGGGGTTCAGGTGCGGGTGGCGGTGACGTCGCCGATGGCGTACTTCGCCGCCGCCTCGGCCGCCACCGATGCCGGCACCTCGCCGCGCTTGGCCAGCTGCCGCAGCGTGGCCACCACGATCGACTCGGCGTCGACGTGGAAGTGCCGCCGCAGCGCCGGGCGGGTGTCCGACAGCCCGAACCCGTCGGTGCCCAGCGCGGTGTAGTCGGTCGGCACCCAGCGCGAGATCAGGTCCGGCACCGCCTGCATGAAGTCCGACACCGCCACCACCGGGCCGGCCGCATCCGACAGCGCCCGCGTCACGTACGGCACCCGCGGCTCCGAGTCCGGCTGCAGCAGGTTGTGCTCTTCGCACTCGACGGCCTCGCGCCGCAGCTCGGTCCAGGAGGTGGCCGACCACACGTCGGCGGCCACGCCCCAGTCCTGTGCCAGCAGCTCGGCCGCCCGCAGCGCCCACTGCATCCCGGTGCCGGAGGCCAGCAGCTGCGCCCGCGGACCCTCCGCGTCCGAGGCCCGGTAGCGGTACAGACCCTGCAGCAGGCCGGCCACGTCCAGCCCGTCCGGCTCGGCCGGCTGGACCACCGGCTCGTTGTAGACGGTCAGGTAGTAGAAGACGCTCTCCGGCTCCTCGCCGTACATCCGGCGCAGCCCGTCGGCGATGATGTGGGCGATCTCGTGGGCGAACGCCGGGTCGTAGGCCACCACGGCCGGGTTCGTCGCCGCGATCAGGTGCGAGTGGCCGTCCTCGTGCTGCAGGCCCTCACCGTTGAGCGTGGTGCGCCCGGCGGTGGCGCCGAGCATGAACCCGCGCGCCATCTGGTCGGCCGCGGCCCACAGCCCGTCGGCGGTGCGCTGGAAGCCGAACATCGAGTAGAAGATGTACATCGGGATCATCGGCTCGCCGTGGGTGGCGTACGCGCTGCCCGCGGCGGTGAACGACGCCACCGAGCCCGCCTCGCTGATGCCCTCGTGCAGGATCTGCCCGCTGGTGGCCTCCTTGTACGACAGGAACAGGTCCCGGTCGACCGGGGTGTAGTTCTGCCCGAACGGCGAGTAGATCTTCGCGGTCGGGAACAGCGAGTCCATGCCGAACGTCCGCGCCTCGTCCGGGATGATCGGCACCCACCGTGCCCCGATGCCCTTGTCCTTCATCAGGTCCTTGAGCAGGCGTACGAAGGCCATGGTGGTGGCCACCGGCTGCTTGCCGGAGCCCTGCTTGAGCCCGTCGTATGCCTCGGCGCCCGGCAGCGACAGCGGGATGACGGTGGTGTCGCGCTGCGGCAGGTAGCCGCCGAGTGCCTTGCGCCGCTCGTGCAGGTACTCCATCTCGTCGAACTTGTCGTCGGGGCGGTAGTACGGCGGCAGGTACGGGTTGTCCTCCAGCGCCTTGTCCGGGATGTCCAGGTAGAGCCGGTCCCGGAACGTCTTCAGGTCGTCCAGGGTCAGCTTCTTCATCTGGTGGGTGGCGTTGCGGCCCTCGAACTGCGTCCCGAGGGTCCAGCCCTTGATCGTCTTGGCGAGGATCACCGTCGGCTGGCCGGTGTGGTTGACCGCCGCGGCGTAGGCCGCGTACAGCTTGTGGTAGTCGTGCCCGCCACGCTTGAGACCCCAGATCTCGTCGTCGCTCATGTGCTCGACCATCTTGCGGGTGCGCGGGTCGCGGCCGAAGAAGTGCTCGCGCACGTAGGAGCCGGACTCGGCCTTGTAGGTCTGGTAGTCGCCGTCCGGGGTGGTGTTCATCAGGTTGACCAGCGCACCGTCGGTGTCGGCGGCCAGCAGCGGGTCCCACTCCCGGCCCCACACCACCTTGATCACGTTCCAGCCGGCACCGCGGAAGAACGACTCCAGCTCCTGGATGATCTTCCCGTTGCCGCGCACCGGGCCGTCCAGGCGCTGCAGGTTGCAGTTGATCACGAACGTGAGGTTGTCCAGCTCCTCCCGCGCGGCCATGCCGATCGCGCCGATCGCCTCCGGCTCGTCCATCTCCCCGTCGCCGAGGAACGCCCACACCCGCTGCTGGCTGGTGTCCTTGATGCCGCGGTGGTGCAGGTAGCGGTTGAACCGGGCCTGGTAGGCCGCGTTGATCGCGCCCAGCCCCATCGACACCGTCGGGAACTCCCAGAAGTCCGGCATCAGCCGCGGGTGCGGGTACGACGGCAGGCCGCCGCCGGGGTGCGACAGCTCCTGGCGGAACCCGTCGAGCTGCTGCTCGCTCAGGCGCCCCTCCAGGAACGCCCGGCCGTAGATGCCCGGCGAGGCGTGGCCCTGGAAGAAGATGTGGTCACCACCGCCAGGGTGGTGACGCCCGCGGAAGAAGTGGTTGAACCCCACCTCGTACAGCGAGGCCGCCGAGGCGTACGTGGAGATGTGCCCGCCGACGTTGATCTCCGGGCGCTGCGCCCGGTGCACCATCATCGCCGCGTTCCAGCGAATGTACGCCCGGATGCGGCGCTCGATGTGCTCGTCGCCGGGGAACCACGGCTCCCGCTCGGGCGGGACGGTGTTGATGTAGTCGGTGGTGGTCAGCGGCGGCACTCCGACCTGGCGCTCCCGGGCGCGCTCGAGCAGGCGCAGCATCACGTAGCGGGCGCGCTTCTGCCCCCGCTCGTCGACCACCCCGTCGAGCGACTCGATCCACTCGGCGGTCTCGGCGGGGTCGATGTCGGGCAGCTGGGTGGGTAGTCCGTCGCTGATGACCGGGCGGCGCGAGGTGGCGCGGCTGCTGTCGGTGGCCACAGGAGCTCCTCGTCGGATAGTTCGGAGGATAGGTCGGATCTCACCCCCTATCCTGCCCCCTCGGCACGCCTCACGTCACATGGGTCGGGCACCGAACCCGTTAGTGCGCGACCCGGGGGTGCTCAGGTGCGACGTGGGGCACACTCGGGCACATGCGCAGTGAAGTGATCACCGTGGAGACCGGAAGCGCGCCAGCGGTGCGCGACATCTCAGCCGAGGCGCACGCGTTCGTCGCCGGCGAGACCGACGGGCTGCTGCACGTGTTCGTGCCGCACGCCACCGCGGGCGTGGCGATCATCGAGACCGGCTCCGGGTCCGAGTCCGACCTGTGGCGGGCCCTCGACGACCTGCTGCCGGCCGACGACCGGTGGCGGCACCGGCACGGCTCACCGGGCCACGGCCGCGACCACCTGCTGCCGGCGTTGCTCGCGCCGTACGCCACGCTGCCGGTGGTGGCCGGCCGGATCATGCTCGGCACCTGGCAGTCGCTGTGCCTGGTCGACCCGAACACCGACAATCCCACCCGCCAGGTCCGCTTCTCGTTCCTGCCCGCCTGACCGTTTACCTATCGCCTCCGTGCGGCGTAGCGTGGATGGCGTTTCGACGACCCCACCCGGGCGGTTGGACCGGTAGGTTGCGCACAGGAGCGACCGTGCGTGAGAAGCTACGGGTAGCGAGCAAAGGAGGCAGCAGACCGTGAGCGCGACCGCGGGTCACGCCGCCGAGGGCGTACGCAGCCCGGCGGACCGGTTCGGCATCGGGCCGGAGATGGTGGTCATGGAGATGGGGTACGACGACGACGTCGACCACGATCTGCGCGACTCCCTGATCGAACGATGCGGTGAGCTGGTCGACGAGGACACCGACGAGGTCGTCGACGCGGTGCTGCTGTGGTACCGCGACGGCGACGGCGACCTGGTGGACCTGCTCGTCGACGCCCTGGGGCCGCTGGCCGACAGCGGCATGGTGTGGGTGCTGACGCCGAAGGCCGGCCGGGACGGCCACGTGGAGCCCAGCGACATCAGCGAGGCCGCGCCCACCGCCGGGCTGCAGCAGACCTCGACGGTCAGCGCCGGCAGGGACTGGAGCGGCGCGCGCCTGGTCGCCCCCCGCGCCGGACGCGGCAAGCGCTGACCACGAGCCATCGACGCTCGGGTAGGCTGGCGGCCGGCCGGGGCGCGTAGCTCAGCGGGAGAGCACCCGCCTTACAAGCGGGAGGTCACAGGTTCGAAACCTGTCGCGCCCACCCGTAGCCGCGCAGCCCCTGGAGCAGCATGACCACGATCGAAGCCATCGTGCTCGGCGTCATCCAGGGGCTGTTCATGTTCGTGCCGGTCAGCTCGACCAGTCACCTGGCGCTGGCGCAGCACGCGATGGGCGCGACCGGCTCCGCGATGCCGGCTCCGGAGTCGGCCGAGATGATTCTGTTCGACATCGTGGTGCACGTCGGCACGCTGGTGTCGATCGTGGTGGTGATGCGGGTAGCGCTGTGGCGGCTGCTGGTCGGCATCGGCAACGACCTGCGGGAGCTGGTGGTGTCCGGGCACCCGGACCGCGGCGGCCGGCACCGCGCCCGGGGCCGGCGCCAGGGCGCGCGCCTGGACTACCTGCGGCTGGCCTGGCTCGGCATGATCACCGTCGCCGTCACCGGGGTGCTGGGCCTGGGCGTGCGGGCGGGGGGCACCGACGTGTTCGCGATACCGGCGCTGATCGCCACCGCCCTGATCATCACCGGGCTGATCCTGTGGTGGACCGACACCGCCGGCCCGCAGTGGCGCGGCCCCCGGCAGCTGACGCTGTGGGTGGCGGTGGGCATCGGCGCCGCCCAGGCCGCGGCGCTGCTGCCGGGGCTGAGCCGCAGCGGGCTCACCATCGCCATGGCGCTGGCGCTCGGGCTCTACCGCCCGCTGGCCGCGCAGTACAGCTTCTTCGTGGCGATCCCCACCATCCTGGCCGCCATGGCGGTGCAGACGCGTGACGTGCTGCGGGACACCGCCGAGCTGACCATCGGCCTGCCGGCGTACGCGGTGGGGTTCGTGGTCGCCGCGGTGGTGGGCGCGTTCGCGCTGGCCGTGGTGCTGAAGCTGCTCTACCAGGCACGGTTCCGATTCTTCGCCATCTACGTGTGGCTGCTGGCGGTGATCGTGCTGGTGGTGCAGCCGCCGCCGCTGGCGTGACCGCCGCCGCTGGCGCGGCCACTGCCGCGGCGTGACTGGTGGGCGACCACACCGCGTTACCCCGACCGGCCCGCATTCGTTGTCCCGGGCAGGACTCGTCGGGGAGGGAAGAACGTGGACGAGTTGCCGATCGGGCGACGCGTCGCCTACTGGCGCGGCCGGCGCCGGATGTCGCAGCAGGCGTTCGCCGACCGGCTGGGCAAGAGCAAGAGCTGGGTGGACAAGGTCGAGCGCGGGGTACGCCGGCTGGACCGGTATTCGGTGATCGACGAGATCGCCGACGTGCTCAAGGTGGACACCCAGCTGCTGCTGGGTCGCGACCCGAACTGGCTGGGTCGCGAGGAGGCCCGCCGCGCCGACCGGGTGGAGGTCGCCGAGCTGCAGGCGGCGCTGGAACGCTACGACCAGGTCGACGCGTTCCTGTCCCCGCCACCGGACCCGCCGCAGATGACCCAGCTGCGGCAGGGGGTCTCGCACGCCTGGCTGACCTTCCAGCACGCCGACGGGGCGTCGCTGACCCGGTCGCTGCCGCTGCTGCTGCGCCTGACGCAGGCCGCGGCCGTCGCCGACGCCGCCGAGGCGAGCCCGGAGGCGGCCCACCTGCTCAGCCAGGTCCACCAGATCGCCTCGTCGACCCTGCGCAACCTGGGCGAATACGAGCTGGCTCGGCTGGCCGCCGACCGGGCGGTCAGCGCCGCCCAGCGCGCCGGCGACCAACTGCTGGTGGGCACGGCCACGCTGCGGGTAGGGCTGGCGCTGCTAGGTCTGGGCCGCACCCGGGCGGCGTTCGAGGTGCAGATGAGCGTGGCCGACCGGCTGGCGCCCGGTGACGGCGAGCCGGCCGGTGCGCCGCGGCTGTCGGTGCACGGCGCGCTGCTGCTGGAGGCGGCGGTCGCTGCCGCCCGGCTCGGGCACGAGAGCTCCACCCGGGAGCTGCTGGCCGCCGCCGAGGAGGTGGCGGGGGACGTGGGTGGCGACGAGAACCACTACTGGACCTGCTTCGGGCCCACCAATGTGGGGCTGCACGCGGCGGCCGCGGCGGTGGAGCTCGGCGACGGGTGGTCGGCGATCGCCGTGCACGACCGGCTGCGCGGCCGGGCGCTGTCGACGCTGGTGCCCGAACGCCGGGTGCACCACCTGCTGGACACCGCCCGCGCCTGCGCGCAGGTCGGCGACCCGCCGCGGGCGATGGAGCTGCTGCGCGAGTGCTACCGGATCGCGCCGGCGGAGGTGCGCTGCCGGCCACGGGCGCGCGACCTCGTCGAAGAGGTGCTGCGCGGTTACCGCGGCGAGTCGCCGCCGGAACTGTGCGAGATCGCCGCTGCGGTACCCTCGCCGCCGTGACGACCGACCCCGCACCCGCCACCCTCGCCGAGGTGGTGGGCGCGCTCGAGCAGCGGTACCCGCCGGCGTGGGCCGAGACCTGGGACCGGGTCGGGCTGGTGCTGGGGGAGCCGGACGCGCCGGTGCGCCGGGTGCTGTGCGTGGTCGACTGCGTGCCCGAGACCGTCGACGAGGCGATCGCGGCCGGCGCGGACCTGATCGTGGCGCACCACCCGTTGCTGCTGCGCCCGGTGTCCAGCGTGGCCCCCACCACGTACAAGGGCCGTATCGTGCACCAGCTCATCCGCGCCGGCCTGGGCCTGCACGTGGCCCACACCAACGCCGACGTGGCCAACCCGGGCGTGTCCGACGCGCTGGCCGACCGGCTCGGCCTGCGCGAGCTGCGGCCGCTGCGCCCGGTGCCGGAGGCGCCGGAACGGGGTAGCGGCCGGATCGGGCAGCTGCCGGCGCCGATGACACTGGCCGGCCTCACCCGCCACGCGGCCGAGGTGCTTCCCCGTACGGCATGGGGCGTACGGGCGGCGGGTGAGGCGGAGCGGGAGGTACGCACGGTGGCGGTGTGCGGCGGGGCCGGCGACACCTACCTGGCCGACGCGGCGGCGGCCGGGGTCGACGCCTACCTGACCGCCGACCTGCGCCACCACCCGGTCAGCGAGTACATCGCCGAGGGCGGTCCGGCGCTGCTGGACGCCGCCCACTGGGCTACCGAACGGCCGTGGCTGGACGGGCTGGCGGCGGTGATCCGTGACAGGCTAAGGGTGGAGGCGCTGGTCTCCGACCTCGACACCGACCCCTGGACCGTCCACGCGGACGGGCGCACGAAGGAGCTGTAGCCGTGAAGGCCGACCCGCACGCCCAGCGCCTGCTGCTCGAGCTGCAGGCCATCGACACCGCGCTCGCGCAGCTGAGCCACCGCCGCGCCCATCTGCCCGAGCTGGCGGAGCTGGACGCGCTGATGCGGCGACTCTCCGCATTGGAGGACGAACGCGCCCGGGCGCAGGCCGACGTGGACGACCTCGACCGCGACATCGCCCGCCTGGAACGCGACGTGGAGCAGGTGCGCGCCCGCAAGGACAAGGATTCGGCCAGGCTCGCCGCCGGCGTCGGCCCGGCGCGGGAACTGCAGGCACTGCAGCACGAGGTGGAGTCGCTCTCGCGGCGCCAGGGTGTCCTGGAGGACGAGGAACTGGAGCTGATGGAGAGCCGCGAGCAGGCGCAGCAGAAGGTCGACGAGGTGGCGGCGCAACTGG
>SLSW01000292.1 GCA_007130245.1 Micromonosporaceae bacterium | reverse complement strand
ATGACCGCGGTAGGCCCACGAAGGAGCGTCCGATGAGCAGACCCGGATTCGTGCTGGAGGTCGACGAACGCACCCCGGCGCTGCTGGTGCACGAGGGGGAGGGCTTCCGCCTGGAGCGGTTGCCGCTGGGCAGCCGCGTCATCTATCCGCCCGAGTCGCTGCCGGGTCTGCCGGACCTCACCGCCCGCATCCGGCACGCGCTGCTGAACCCGCTCGGGTGCGAGCCGCTGCCGGACCTGCTGCGCCCCGGCATGCGCCTGACGATCGTGTTCGACGACCTGTCGCTACCGCTGCCGCCGATGCGTACGCCGGACGTGCGCCAGCGCATCATCGAGCAGGTGCTTGAGCTGGCCGCCGCACGCGGCGTCGACGACGTGGAGCTGATCGCCGGCAACGCCCTGCACCGGCGGATGACCCCGGCCGAGCTCAAGCGCACCGTGGGCGAACGGGTGTTCCGGTCGTTCTTCCCGGAGCACCTGCGCAACCACGACGCCGAGGACCGGGCGGACCTGACCGAGGTGGGCACCACCCGGCACGGCGAGGTGGTGGAGATCAACCGGCGGGCGGCCGAGAGCGACCTGATCGTCTACGTCAACATCACGCTGACCGCGATGAGCGGCGGGCCGAAGTCGGTGTCGGTCGGCCTCGCCTCCTACCGGAGCCTCCGGGCACACCACAACGTGCACACGCTGCGGCACTCGAAGTCGTTCAACGACCCGCCCCACTCGGCGATGCACCAGTCGTATAACCGTATGGCCGGCGTGCTGGACGAGCACGTGAAGATCTTCCAGATCGAGACCAGCGTCAACAACGACACCTTCCCCACCCAGCTGGGCTTTCTCAACAAGCGCGAGTGGGAGTGGTCGCTCAAGGACCAGGCGTCCTACCTGGCGGTCAAGCGGGCCAACGACATGCTGCCGCCGCGGCGGCGGCGCCGGCTGTGGCACCGCACCGCCGCCCCGTACGGCGTCACCTCGGTCACCGCGGGCGCCCCGGCCCCGGTGCACGACGTGACGCTGAAGCACGTGCTGCGCCAGCAGCTGACGGAGGTGGACGGGCCCGCCGACATCGGCGTGTTCGGGCTGCCCTACATCTGCCCGTACAACGTCAACTCGATCATGAACCCGATCCTGGTGATGTGCCTCGGGCTGGGCTACTTCTTCAACCTCTACCGGGGCCAGCCGATCGTGCGCCCGGGCGGGGTGGCCATCTATTACCACCCGGTGCGCAACGAGTTCCACCCGCTGCACCACCCCAGCTACATCGACTTCTTCGAGGAAGTGCTGGCCGAGACCACCGACCCGGCGCAGATCGAGGCGAAATACGAGGAGCAGTTCGCCACCGACCCGTGGTATGTCCACCTCTACCGCAACAGTTACGCCTACCACGGCGTACACCCGCTGTACATGTGGTACTGGGGCGCGCACGCGATGGAGCACCTCGGCGACGTCATCTTCGTCGGCGGCGACCGCAAGACCACCACGCTCATGGGTTTCCGCTCCGCGTCCACACTGGAAGACGCGCTGGAGATGGCGCGGGACCGGGTGGGTCGCAGCCCGTCCATCAACTACCTGCACGCGCCGCCGCTGACCATGGCGGACGTGCGATGAGCGGGCGGGCGACGGGTGGAGGTGCGTCATGGGGCTGATCCGCGATGCGCGGGTGCTGCTGCGCGGCCGCGACTGGCGTGGCCGGTCGCGCACCCCCCGGTCGGCCGTCGAGCACCAGCACCCGGAACCGGCGCGGGACTTCCCGACCGGCTGGGCGCGCACACCAGCGGTGAACAACACCCGGAAGGCGCTCCAGCGGGCCCTGCTCACCCCGCTGACGTGGAGCCAGACCCGTCCGCAGGTGGAAGGGCTGGACCGGCTGGAGTCGGTGCGCGGACCGGTGGTGCTGGTCGCCAACCACAGCAGCCACCTGGACGCGCCGCTGATCCTCGGCTCGCTGCCGCGGCGGCTGGCCGACCGGATGGCGGTGGGAGCCGCGGCGGACTACTTCTTCGATGCCCGCTGGCGGGCCGCGGTCACCGCGCTGGTGTTCAACGCTTTCCCGGTGGAGCGCTACCGGTCGCGCCGGTTGCGCAGCCTTGCCCCGGACCTGCTGGCCCGCGGCTGGAGCCTGCTGCTGTTCCCGGAGGGCACCCGCAGCGAGGACGGGTGGATGTCCAACCTACGACTGGGCCCGGCCCACCTGTGCGTCACCCAGCAGGTGCCGGCGATCCCGGTGGTGCTGCGGGGCACCTATGCGGCGATGCCGCGCGGCCGCAACTGGCCGCTGCCGGGGCGGCCGCGGGTAGTGGTGCGGTACGGCACGCCGTTGATCCCGGGCGGCGAGGAGGACGCCCGCAAGTTCAACATCCGGCTGGCCACCTCGATCGCGCAACTGTGGACCGAGGACGAGCTCGGCTGGTACCGCTCGATGCGCAAAGAGGCTGACGGCGACCTGAGCCTGCCCACCGCCCCGCCCGTCGCCGCCTGGCGCCGGATCTGGGAGTCCAGCCGCCCGCTGGAGCACCCCGACCCGCCCCGCGCCTGGCCCCGCGACTGAGCAGGGTCAGCGCCAGCGCTCCGGGTCGCGGAGAAGGTCGTTCATGGAGCCGGAACGGAACGGTTCCACGGTCAGCGGGGCATCGGCGAAACCGGCGTCGCGCACGGCCGACCGCACAGCCGAGCACACCGCCGGGCCGTCGCGCACCGTCGCGACGGCCGGCTGGTCCACTTCGAGGCGCACCGCGTCGCCGAGATCGCGTACCCGTAGGTCGCGGACGCCGTAGGCCGCCAGCAGCGGGCGCAGCGCGGCCTCGGCGCGCTCCACCCGGGCCAGCCGCGCCGGCGTGATCGTCACGCCATACGCGATCCGGCTGGACAGGCAGGCCGCCGCCGGCTTGTCCCAGGTGGGCAGGCCCCAGCCGCGGGCGATGTCGCGCACCGCCGGCTTGTCCAGGTCCAGGTCGGCCAGCGGCGTCCGGGCGCCGCGTTCGGCGGCCGCGCGGATGCCGGGCCGGAACCCGGCGGCGATGTCGGTTGCGTTGGTGCCGGTGGCGACCGCGGCGAAACCCTCCGCGTCGGCCAGCGCCACCGCCCCGGTCAGCAGGGTGCTCTTGCAGAAGTAGCAGCGGCGCGGCCCGTTGTCCCGGTAACCAGCGACATCGAGCTCCCTGGTGGTGACGGTGTGGTGGGCCACGCCGAGCTGGGTGCAGAAGTCCACCGCGGCGTCGATCTCGGCGGCTGGCACCGCCGGCGAGACCGCCGTGACCGCGGCGGCACCGCCGGGGCCGAGCGCCCGCGCTGCGGCCGCCAGCACCACGCTGGAGTCGACACCGCCCGAGAACGCCACCAGCGTACGACCGTAACCACGGAGCGTCATTACGAGCCGGTCGGCCGGCGACGTATCGTCCAGGACGGACGTGTGGTCCACCACGCGTGCTCCCATCGCGACCAGGCAGATGGAGGTGCCGATGACCGAACCGTACCCGCCCGCCGCGGCGACGGTGGACGTCGGGTTCGCGCGGCTGGACGTCGACCGCGCCGCCCGCACCGGGGACCCGGAGGTGGTCAACGGCTCCGGCAAGACCCCGCACCAGGTGGTGACAGCGCTGCGGGGACTGCACCGCGCCCACCCGGACCGGGCGGTGCTGGCGACCCGGCTGACCCCGGAGGCGCTGGCGCACTGCCGCGACCAGCTGCCCGACGCGGAGCTGGACGAGGTCGGCCGGGCGGCGGTGCTCGGCACGCCGCCGCCGGCGCGCGGTCGGGTAGCCGTGGTCGCCGCCGGCACCTCCGACCTGCCGGTGGTGCGCGAGTGCGCCACCACGGTCCGGGTGTTCGGTGCCGATCCGGACGTCATCGTCGACGTCGGTGTGGCCGGCGTACACCGGCTGCTGGCCCGCAAGGACGACCTGGACGCCGCCGACGTGGTGGTGGCGGTGGCCGGGATGGAGGCGGCGCTGCCGTCGGTGATCGGCGGCCTGACCGGCTCGGTGCTGATCGCGGTGCCGACCAGCGTCGGCTACGGCTGGCACCTGGACGGGCTGACCGCCTGGTTGGCGGTGCTCAACAGCTGCGCGCCGGGCGTGCTGACGGTCAACGTGGACAACGGGTTCGGCGCCGGGGTGGCGGCCGCCCGGATCGCGCGCCGGGTCACCGGTGGCACCCCGTGAGGACGCTGTGGATCGACGCCGGCAACGGCGCGGCCGGGGACATGCTGCT
>SLSW01000195.1 GCA_007130245.1 Micromonosporaceae bacterium | reverse complement strand
GCGCGCATTCGCGTTGGTGCCGCTGCGCGCATTCGCGTTGGTGCCGCTGCGCGCATTCGCGTTGGTGCCGCTGCGCGGCTTCGCGGTGCTGCCCTCGCGCTGACGTGGCGCACTCCTGCGCGGTGTCTCAGTCCGCCTGGTCACGGTCCCCCCTTGCGTCGCTGTCACCGGACCGGTCCCCCCGACCGGTCCGTTCCCCCTTGCCGCTGCGTTCCGCGGCCCCGATGCGTTCCGCGGCGCGCAGGCGCGCCGAGGCGGCGCGTGGGTTGGCCGCTACCTCTGCCTCGTCAGGTTGCTCCGCACCCCGGGTGAGCAGCCGCAGGGTGGGGGCGGTCCCCGGCGGTTCCACCGGCAGGTCGACCGGTGCACTGCTGCGGGCCCGCGAGGTCAGCACCCGCTTGGTGATCCGGTCCTCCAGCGAGTGGTACGACACGACGACGATCCGGCCACCCGGGTGCAGCGCGTCGACCGCCGCCGGCAACGCCGCCTCCAGCGCGGCGAGCTCCCGGTTCACCTCGATGCGCAGCGCCTGGAAGGTGCGCTTGGCCGGGTGGCCACCGCTGCGCCGGGTGGCCGCCGGGATGGCCTCGCGCACCAGGTGCGCCAGCCGCGCCGTCGAAGTCAGCGGCTCCCGTCGCCGCTCGCGGACGATCGCGGCGGCGATCCGGTTCGCGAACCGCTCCTCGCCGTACTCGCGCAGCACCCGCGCCAGCTGGCGCTGCTCGTAGTTGTTGACCACCTCGGCGGCGTTCAGCTCCTGGCCGGGGTCCATGCGCATGTCCAGCGGGGTGTCGCGGGCGTACGAGAACCCGCGCTCGGCGGTGTCCAGTTGCAGCGACGACACCCCCAGGTCGAACAGCACACCGTCGACGCCGTCGTGTCCCAGCCGGTCCAGCACCTCGGTCAGCTCGTCGTAGACCGCCTGCACCAGCTGGGTGCGCTCGCGGTACCGCTGCAGCCGCGTCCGCGCGTGGGACAGAGCCTGCGGATCGCGATCGATCCCCACCAGTCGCAGCTGCGGGTGCGTTGCGAGCGCGGCGTCGGCGTGACCAGCGAGGCCGAGCGTGGCGTCGAGCAGCACCGGTGCGCGTCCGGCCCCGGCCGCTGCGGAGAAGGCCGGCGCGAGCAGGTCAAGGCAGCGCTCGCGTAGCACCGGCACGTGAGCGCCCTCATCGGTCGTACCGTCGTAGGTACGGCGCGGCTGGCTCATGTGGATCGACCCCCTGCGACGCCGCCGGCCGGTCGGCCGGTGGTGCCTGGCTGAACCGCCGTGCCGTCAGCTCCCCATCCGCTCGGACCCTGGCGCCGGGGAAGAGACGCCAGGACACCAGCGGCTGGAGAACTCACGGCACGGCTTGCCTGGTGCGGTGTGTGCGGGCGCGGCCCTACAGCCCGCCGGGCAACACCCCCTGTTCGATGTCGGCAAAGTCGTCTTCGCTCTCGGCGAGGTAGGTCTCCCACGCCTGCCGGTCCCACACCTCTACCCGGGTGCTCGCTCCGATCACGACGAGTTCGCGGTCGAGCCCGGCGTACTCGCGCAGGTGCGCCGGGATCGTGACCCGGCCCTGCCTGTCGGGCACCTCGTCATGTGCGGATGCGAAGAACACCCGGCTGTAGGCCCGGGCGGCCTTGTGCGTCACCGGCTGTTCGCGCAGCTGTGACGCGATGGCGGCGAACTCTGCCGTCGGGAACACGTACAGGCAGCGTTCCTGCCCCTTGGTGATCACGACACCGCCCGCGAGCTCGTCGCGGAACTTCGCGGGCAGGATCAGCCGGCCCTTGTCGTCCAGTCTCGGAGTGTGGGTGCCGAGGAACACCGGCACCACCCCCTCCACTGGACCTGGCTACCGTCGCCACCGGCCGCCACTCTACTCCACTTCCCTCCACTTCTCACCCATTACGAGCCACCCGTTCACTACTGAGGGTGACAACAATTGTGTTTCCGCAGGTAATTGCCGCCTAGGCTGAGTGGCGGCCGAACCGGCACGTCAGCTTTCCGACAGGGCGATGCCGGATCCGGCGATCGGGCAAACTACCTGGAACGCGGCTGGCCCAGCACCTCGCCGGGTGGACCGCTCACCCGGGTGGAGGAAAGTGGAGGACACGGGGCCAGCACACCGGTGGTCAGGTCCACCGCGGCCCGCGCCGGGTCGCCGTCCCATCGGCTGCTGAAGGCGTCCACGAGACGCCAACCGGCGCGCATCAACGCCCGCTGCCGGGCCACGTGCACGGCGGTCCCGTCCGGGTGCACCCGGCACAGCAGGCCCACGGCCGCCTCGCCGGTACCGGCGCAGACGTCGACCGTCCAGCGTCCCACCGGGTAGTCCGCCTGCACCGGCACGTCCGCGCGCACGAGCTCGCTGAACAGCGCCCGGGTCCACCCGTCGTCGGGTTCACCACCTGGGGCGGGCTCGCCCGGGCCGGCCAGGCAGTACGCGAGGTACTCGTCCACCAGGTCGGCATCACGCCCCGACCCGACGGTCAGCGACGTCACCACCACCATGCGGCGCCGCGCACGGGTGATCATCACATTGAACAGGTGCGGGCCGTTGACGAACCGTGTCCTGGCCGGCGGGTCGTCGTCGACCAGGCCGAGGCTGACCACCACCGTGTCGGCTTCGCTGCCCTGGAACGCGTGCACCGTGCCGACCCGCAGCGCCAGCCGCTCCAGCTCCGGCAGCCGGAACTCCTCCAGCAGCGCCCGCTCCAGGGCGTCGGCCTGGGCCCGGAACGGTGTGATCACGCCGATGCCCACTACGCCGTCGTCGGCCAGGTCGCGCACGGTCGCCACTGTCGCAGCCACCTCCGGGTGGTTCACCCCGTCGGTGACCGTGCCGTCGGGCACCCGCCGCACGTCGATCACGTCGAGCGTATCGGTGCTCGGGTGGGTGGTCGCCACTGTCAGGTGCCCGTCGTAGAACCGGTGCGCCGAGAACCCGATCAGGTGCGGCGCGCTGCGGTAGTGCTCGTTCAACCAGGTCACCGGCGCGGCCGAAGTCGCCAGGTCGAACGCGCTCACCCGACGCACGTCGGCCCGGTCGTCGAGGCCGTGCCGGTGCAAGGTGGTGGCGATGTCCACGTCTGCGACAAAAGAGACGAACCGCAGCTGCCGCGGGTCGCCGACCACCAGCGCCCGCCGGCCCCGGGCCAGCACCGGCGCTGCCCGGATCTGGTCCAGGTGGGACGCTTCGTCCAGGATCACCAGGTCGAACATTCCCGGTAAGGGTGGCAGCAGGTCTCCGGTGTCGGCGGCGGTGCCCACCCACAGCGGCAACGCCCGCACCAGGGCGAGGCCGTCCATACCGGCCAGCAACTGGCGGCGCCGGTTGCGTCCGGCACGCAGCGCGGCCGCCAGCGCCGCCGCGCTGCGCCGGCCCGACCCCTTCCACCGCTCAGCGCTGCGGGCACGGTGACGCATGGCCGTACCCACCGCCTGCGCCAGCTCCTGCTCGGCGCGGTGCAGCGCCTCCCAAGACCGCGACAGGTCGGTGCCACCGGTGGTGGACAGTTGCGAGACCGCCTGCGCGGCCCGGGCGGCGTCGACCGCCAGCCGCAGCCGGTCCGGCGGAGCTGACGCCCGTACCCGCAACCTGGCCCGAAGCCGCCAGCGGTGCCAGCGACGGCGCAGGTGTCCCCGCGTGGTGTGTACGGGTGCCCGGGACAGCGCCAGCAGCCGGGCAACCTCGTCGAGATCCGTTGCGTCGTCGAAGGCGCCCGGCACCTCGGATTGCAACGTCGGCACGATCGGTTCCCAGGCCGGATACTCGGCCGCACGTCGCTCCTGCTCCAGCGCGCACACCAGGCCGGACCGCAGCAGGCGCACCCGCTCCGCGGCGGCGGCGACCGCTTCCCGGTCGGCGCGCAGGGTGCGGCTGCCGTGCCCCGCGTCCGCACCTCGCGCCAGCTCCGCCGCGATGGCGTCGCGGAACTCGGCGTCGCCGAACAGCACCGGGGTGGGGCCGGGATACCGGTTCAGCAGCTCCCCCAGGACGTCGGCCGCGTGCGAGGACTGGGTGGCCAGCAACACGCTGCCGCCCCGGTCGACCGTGTCGAGTGCCGCGGCGGCGACCGCGTGGCTCTTCCCGCTGCCGGGCGGTCCGGAGACCACCACCACCGGCTCGGCGCGCGCCCGGCGCACCACCTCCAGCTGCGCCTGGTTCAGCGGCAGCGGCGAGAGCACCTCGGCATCCGGCTCGTCCGGGTCGTCCGGGTCGTCCGGGTCG
>SLSW01000207.1 GCA_007130245.1 Micromonosporaceae bacterium | reverse complement strand
GGACCCGGTGGTGTGGCCGGTCGGCCGGGCGGTGGGCCCGGTGGTGTGGCCGGTCGGCCGGGCGGTGGGCCCGGTGGTGTGGCCGGTCGCCCGGGCGGTGGGCCCGGCGGTGTCGACGCGGGGCCGGGTGAGGCGGGGCCTCCGGAAGCGGGGCCTCCGGAAGCGGGGGTCCGTGGAGCCGGCGGCCGGGGACCGGGCACTGGCGACGGCCTGATGTCCGGACCTGCCGGCGCCGCAGGTGCCATCGGTGGCCGGCGTATATACCGTCCCGTCAGCTGCGCGTCCGGGGACGGTGCCCGCCGCCGGGGCGGCGGGGCTGGTTCGGACGGTTCAGCGGCGCGATGGCGGCGGCCCGGGGGTGGTTCGGTCGGCTCGGCGGCCGGCCGTCGGGGGGGCGGCGGGTCTGCGACCTGGTCAGGACGCCTACGACCCGCCGGGGGCGGGTCGTAGGGCTCACGTCGAGCCGGAGGATTCCACTCGTCCAGGTCGTCGTCGGGCGAGCGGTGGCGCCTGCCCCGTTGCGGCGGATCCGGCGGGCCGGGCTCCCACGATGTCGGTCGGCCGTGCCGGGACCGGCGAGGGGGGGCGTCCGCCTCCTCGTGGCGGCCGTGCCGTCCGGGACGCCGCTCCGGCGGGTCCGGCGGGTGCCGGCCGCCAGGTCCGGAGTCGGTCCCGTACGTCATGGCGATCAGCGTAACGGATGGTCCCGGAGTGCCCGGTCGCACGGCGGCGGGATACTGCCGGGGTGGATCACTACTACTCACCGGCGCCGGGCGGACCTGAGGACCGCCGCACCATCGAGTTCGAGGCCGCGGGACGCCACTTCGCCCTCACGGCCGCCCGCGGGGTCTTCTCCGCCGACCGGCTGGACCCTGGCACCGCTGTGCTGCTGCGCAAGGCCACCATGCCGGGCCCGGACGAGACCGGGCCGATTCTCGACCTGGGATGCGGGTACGGCCCGCTGGCCTGTGTGCTGGCCATGGTCTCCCCCCGAGCCACGGTGTGGGCGGTGGACATCAATGAGCGGGCCCGGCAGCTCACCGGGGAGAACGCGGCGGCGCTGGGGGTGGCCGACCGGGTACGGGTCCGGGAACCGGACCAGGTGCCGGCGGAGGTGTCGTTCTCGCAGATCTGGAGCAACCCGCCGGTGCGGGTCGGCAAGGACGAACTGCACGGCCTGCTCGCACGGTGGCTGCCCCGGCTGGCGCCGGGTGGGGTGGGGTGGCTGGTGGTGGCACGGTATCTCGGCGGCGACTCGCTGCAGCGGTGGCTGACCGACCAGGGATGGACGGCCGACCGGCACGCCAGCCAGAAAGGCTACCGGGTGCTGCGGGTGCAACGCCCCACCGGCGGATAGCGGCCCAGCTCAGTGCGGCCGGTGATAACCCGTGGCCAGGCAGCGGCGATGTCGGGCACCATGCTGGCGTGGGACATGTGGAGGTGACGGCGGTCGGGCACACCCTGCCGGACGGCCGGGTGCTGTTCGCCGACGTGTCCCTGCGGGTCGCCGACGGCGCCAAGGTGGCGCTGGTGGGCCCGAACGGCGCCGGCAAAACCACCCTGTTGCGCATGATCGCCGGGGATCTGCCGGTGCCGGTCGGCACCATCACCCGTACCGGTGGTCTGGGGGTGATGCGCCAGTTCGGCGAGCCGGCGGAACCGACCGGTACCCCCGCCGCGGGCGGGCGGACACTGGCCGCGCTGGCGCTGGAGCTGGCACCACCGGCGGTCCGCGCCGCTGGCACCGCGCTCGCCGCGGCCGAGCAGGCGCTGCGGGCCGCCGAGGCGCAGGGACGGCTGTCCCGGACGGCGCAGCAGGCGCAGCTGGGCTACGCCGAGGCGCTGGCAGCGTGGGGCGAGGCCGGCGGGTACGAGGCGGAGGTGCTGTTCGACACGGTCAGCCACACCGTGCTCGGGCTGCCGTGGGACGACGCGCGGCAGCGGCCGGTGGGCACCCTGTCCGGCGGGGAGCGCAAGCGGTTCGCGCTGGAGTTGCTGCTGCGCGGGCCGGACGAGGTGCTGCTGCTGGACGAGCCCGACAACTATCTCGACGTGCCGGGCAAACGGTGGCTGGAGAAGCGCCTGACCGAGGGCCCAGCGGCGGGCAAGAGTGTGCTGTACGTTTCGCACGACCGGGAACTGCTGGCGCGTACCGCCGACCGGGTCGTCACGGTGGAGGGTGGCAGCGCCTGGACCCACCCGGGTGGTTTCGCCAGCTGGCACGAGGCCAGGATGGCGCGCCACGAGCGGCTGGACGAGGCGCGGCGGCGCTGGGACGAGGAGCACGCCAAGCTGCGCTCGCTGATGCTGATGTACAAGCAGAAGGCCGCCTACAACTCCGACATGGCCTCGCGCTACCAGGCGGCGCAGACCCGGCTGCGCACGTTCGAGCAGGCGGGGCCGCCGCCGCTGCCACCGCGCGAGCAGCAGATCCGGGTACGGCTGGCCGGTGGGCGTACGGGCAGGCGGGCGGTGATCTGCGAACAGCTCGCCCTCGACGGCCTGACGCGGCCGTTCGACCTGGAGGTCTGGTACGGCGACCGGGTGGCGGTGCTGGGCGCCAACGGGACCGGTAAGTCGCATCTGCTGCGGCTGCTCGGCAGCGGCGGGACCGACCCGGCGGGCCGTGAGGCGCTGCAGGAGCTGGCGCCGGTGCCGCACCAGGGGGTGGCGCGACTGGGCGCACGGGTGCGGCCGGCCCACTTTTCGCAGACGCATGAGCGGCCGGACCTGGCCGGGCGCACGCTGGTGGACATCCTGTGGCGCGGCGACGCGCACCGCGACGGGATGCCGCGCAACGGGGCGATGCAGGCGCTCGGGCGCTACGAGCTGGCCGCGGCCGGCGACCGGCCGTTCGATGTGCTGTCCGGCGGGCAGCAGGCCCGGTTCCTGATCCTGCTGCTGGAGCTGTCCGGCGCCACGCTGCTGCTGCTGGACGAGCCGACCGACAACCTCGACCTGGCCTCGGCTGCGGCGCTGCAGGCGGGGTTGGAGCGGTTCGAGGGCACGGTGCTGGCGGTCACCCATGACCGATGGTTCGCCCGGTCCTTCGACCGCTTCCTGCTGCTGCGTGCCGACGGTGGGGTCGTCGAAACCCCGGAACCGGTGTGGGACGCCGAGGCCGCATCACTGCCATCATGACGCGTGGCATTGTGGCGCACATCGGACGTTCGGTGACCAGTGATAACGCTGGTTAGCGGGTGGCTCCGGCCGGCTGGCCGAACGGACGATGTCGTTGTATCCGCTCGTACCGCTACCGTCGACCGGAGTCGTCGACGGACGGAGCGGTGATGGGTGCGGCGCGGACAGCGGCGCGGACGTTCGTGGTGCTGGCCGCGCAGGTGGCCCTGGTCAGCGCCGGGGCGACCGCCCTGGCCGACCAGGCGGACGAAGGCGTCGACATCGCTATCTCCATCGGCTCGTCGACCTACTACTATCTGCCGACGAGCACCGGCGGCGCGCTGCGGCCGGAGGTCACCGTTCCGGCCAGCACGCAGGAGCGGACGATCCGGGTCACGTTCGACCTGACCCAGGTCTACGACCAGGTCAGTGTGCCGGCTCACGAGCGGTGCGGTCCAGCGGAGCAACCGCAGACCTACCACTGTGACCGGGTGTTGGGGCCGAGGCAGGAGCCGGTGTCGCTGACCGTCCGGATACCGCTCGAGGTGAGGTCGGGAGTGCCGGCCGGCCCGGTCGGGCAGGTGCGGGCCCGAGCGACTCAACTGGGCAACACCGACCCGAATCCCGGCAACACCACACTGGACTTCACCATTGACGTCGAGACCGGGCAGGGCCAGACGATGCGGGTGGACGGCGGTGAGGTCACCGGTCGCATCGGCGAGACCGTGACGGTGCCGGCGACGATGACGAACCTGGGACCGGACACCCTGCGGTGGGCGGCGACGTCGTTCGCGACGATGGTTCCGGGCCTGGAGGTTGTCGGGCACGAGGGTTGCGCCGAAACCGGCTATGTGTCGACCAGGCTCTGCGACACCGAGAACCTTGCCGGTGGCCAGAGTCGGACGATCGGCGTACGGGTGCGCATCGACGGCTGCCCGGACCCCCATACCCGACAGTTCGGGCATGCAATCAACGTCAGCGGCAACGACGCGACGCTGGAGCACGGCACTTTCGGTAGCGTGAAAGTGGAGGGCTGCGGTCCGGCATCCACGGGTGGTGAGTCCGGCGGCACTCCCGGCGGCGCGCTTGCCGGCACCCCGGGCGGCGGGTCCGGCAGCCCGGCCGGGGACCCGGGCGACGCCGCGTCCCCTGCGCCACCGGCGGAGGACATCGACCGCTCGGCAGTGGATTTCGCCGCCGCGGAGTCCGCGGTGGCACACGGCACGTCCGTGCCGTCCGCCGCGCCCGCCGGTGACTGGGTGACGGTCAGCGACGTGCGTCAGGGCGAGACAGGCATC
Source organism: Micromonosporaceae bacterium (assembly GCA_007130245.1). Lineage (GTDB taxonomy): Bacteria > Actinomycetota > Actinomycetes > Mycobacteriales > Micromonosporaceae > Natronosporangium. Next base: position 10,946 of record SLSW01000207.1, on the reverse strand, counting down.
GGGCTGGTGGGGTTGCACGCACTGCTTACACTGCCGGTCATCCTCCTGATGGCGCGCGCAATCCGATGGGTGCCGGCGCGGGTGGATCGGCGGTGACGAGGGAGTCGACATGACACGGGGCAGACGGATAGCGGTGCGGTGCGGTGCGGTCCTGGTCGCGCTGGCGGTGGCGCTGGTCGGGCCGGTGCCCGCAGCGGCCGAGACCTCGTCTATCGACCTGCAGGTGGAACCGACCGGCCATCCGCCGTGGGCTGATCCGAACGCGTCAGTGCAGGTGAAAATCCACGCCTCGAGCTCGGAGCATGAAAAAGCGGTAGAGCTAGAGGTGACGTACGACCTCGGCGACCTGTATTCCAGTCTCGACGTGAACACGAGCACCGGCTGTGCGCTGGCCTCCGGATCGCGGTACCGGTGCCCCGGCGAGGTCATGCCCGGCGACTCGACGACCATCGGGCTCCCGGTGACCTCCAAGCCGGACCGCCCGCGTGCCAGCGGCGACGTCCATGTCTCGGTCGAGGCGGTCGGGGAAGTCGACTCCAACCGCGCGACGACCAGTGTCACGTTGGAGGTCCTCAGCAACCGGGTGGATCTGTCGGTCACGTCCAACAGCGAGCGCTCGTACAAGATGGTCGGCCCGTCGGAGCGGCAGGTCGGCGCGGTGGTCACTTACCCGCATATGACCTGGCCGATGCTACTGCGGGTCAAGTTCGACTTCTCGGAAGTGTCCCACCGGGTACGGGTCGTCGGGACCGATCCGTTGCCCGCCGAGACGTGCAGCGGCAGTGGTGACCACTACGAGTGCGTTCGTGAGACCAGCGGCCGCAACGGTGTGGCGTTCTTCGGCGGGGTTCGGATCGCGCCGCGCAGCGGTGCGCCACCTGGCCCGGCCAGGCAGGTGCGCATAACGGTGGAGCAGCCAGAGGGCATCGACCCGAACCCGGGTAACAACAGCTACCGCATGACGCTGGACGTGGCGACCGGTTCGACCAACGTGCGGGTCGACGTGGGCGAGGCGACCGGCCAGATCGGCGAGACCGTCTCGCTTCCCGTCACCATGCGCAACCGCGGTCCGGACACCGTCGAGTGGATGGGGATTGCCCAGCCGCCGATTCACGGCGGACTGGAGCTGGTCGGGCTCGATGGCTGCGTGGCGGGCGTGCCGGAGACCGGGAGCCTGTGCACCGGCCCGCAGTGGATGCGCGGCGGCACCACTCACACGGTCGACATGCGGGTGAAGATCCATCGCTGTCACGACGATCCGTTGCTCATGCCCAACATCCACACGTCCAACGGCATCATCGAGCGTGGCAGCGTCGGCACGATCAACGTCGTCGGCTGCGGCGGTGCCTCCGGCGGCGGCGTGACCGGCAGCGGTACGGGCGCCGGCGCGGCCACCCCCACCAGCGACAGCGACGCCGTGCTGGACCCGGACGCCGAGCCGACCCAGGCGCCGGCCAGCCCTCCCCCGGCGACGCCAGCGGCAGCCCCAGCGGACACCTCGCCGTCCACGGTTCACGCGGGCGACTGGGTGCCGGTCGGTCAACGGCACCTCGGCACCGGGCTCGGAATGACCGGCGTGATCCTGCTGCTCGGCCTGGTCGCCCTCGCCCGCAGTGCGCGGTGGGCATTCGTACGCCACGCCGGCGTCCGGTAGCGGCGAGAAGGGCGGCAACGATGCGTACGGGCGGCGGCACGAGGCGGACGGTGGCACGGGCCGCCACCGTGGCGGTGGTGACCGCGCTCGCGGTCGGCGTGACCGGCCCGGTCGCGCACGCCGACCCGGTGGAGGTGGACGTGCGGCTGAGAGCGGACGACTCGACCAGTGTGCTGGTCAACAGTCCGGTCGGTTTCGGGTTTCAGCTCGATGTGCCCGACCCCAGCACTCCGACGGACTTGACGGTGACGGTCACCGTCGACTTCTCCCGGGTCATCGACAGCATCGAACGCCACGAGCATCCGGGCCCGTGTCAATGGCAGTCTCCGCGCTACGTCTGTGAGTACCCCGTCCCGGCAGGGTCCACCCCCAAACACCACTCCCTGTCCTTCGGCGTGGGCCCGAGATCCGGCGCGACCTGGACCACTGGCCGTGTGCGGGCCACGGCGACGGTCTCCGGCGCCACTGACCCGAACACCGCCAACAACACGCTGGACTACACCCTGGACGTGCGGACCGACCGCGCCGACGTCGCGGCCGAGCTGGCCGGCCCGGCGTACCGGCTGGTGGGTGACGGCGCCGACGATCTCACGGTGCACGTGCGGACCCCCAACCCGGGCAAGCGCGTGACGCTGGCGGCTACCTTCGACTTCCGTGACGTGCGGCACGCGGTGTCGTTCACCCCGGACGACCCGGATGAATGCTGGCCGCTCGGAGGCGGGCGGTACCGCTGCGAGCAGGAAGTCAACGGAAGCGGACGCACGTCCGCGACCCTGGTGGCGTCCCACATGTTCTGGATGAGCCCAAGGTCGGGTGGGCCTACCGGGCCGGCCGGGCAGGTGCGGGTGAGTGTGGAACAGGTCGGCGGACAGGACCCGAACCCGTCGAACAACTCGGTCAGCGCCACCCTGGACGTGGTCCGGGGACAGTGGCTCGGCAGGGTCGACTTCGGCGATGTCACCGGACGGGTGGGTGAGACCGTCACCGCGCCGGTCACCATCACCAACCCCGGGCCGAACACGTTCCAGTATGTCGCCATCGCCCACACGCCCCGGTACGGCGGGGTCGAGCTGGTCGGCTACGAGGGTTGCGCGGCAAACCCCTACGCGCCGTCGGGCTACTGCGCGGCGCCGCCGTGGTTCACGCCCGGATCCACCCACCGGGTAGGAATCCGCCTCAAGATCACCCGCTGCCCCGACGGTGACTCGGTGGGAGGAGCCGTCGCGGCGAGCAAAGCGCGGGTGGAGTGGCAGGAAGCGGGACGGCTCACCGTGACCGGCTGCGGCGGTGCCGTGCTGCCCACCGGTAGTGCCGGGCACGGTGCCGGCGTAGCACCGGGAGGCGCGACGCCGGACGGCGTGGGAGCTGACATGACACCATTGCCGACCCGGGCCGGAACCTCGCCGGCGTCGGCACCCGGTGCTCCGACTCCCGCCGCCGGTGCCCCAGCCGTCGCCCCGGCCGGCGGCGCGGGTGACTGGGCGCCGCTCGGGCAGCCGCGTCTCGACACCGGCCTCGGATTGACCGGCCTGATCCTGCTGCTGGGTCTGCTCGCGACCGCCCGCAGCGCGCGGTGGGCCTTCGTACGGCGAGCCAGCTTCCGGTGACGACAAGGAGCCAGAGACGGTGCGTATAGGACGCGCGACGCGGACGGTGGCACGCGCCGCCACGGTGGCGATGGCGGTGGCGCTGGTGGTCGGTGTGAGCGCACCGACCGCGCACGCCGCGGAGCCCGAGGTGGACGCCGCGCTGGTGCCGGTCAACAGCACATCGGTGCTGCTCACTGGCGACCGCGGCAGCCAGTTCAGCATGGACCTGGTGGTGCCCGCCGCGGACCCGCCGGCGGGCGGGACCGCCACCGTCACGGTCACGGTCGACTTCGCGGCAGTGAGCGGCAGCATCACGATCACCGACCACAGCCCCGCCTGTGACGCGCAGGGCAGCGGTTACGTTTGCCACTACTATGTGCCCCAGGACTCGGAAAGCACCCACCGCATCTTCTTCTCGATGGTGGCGCTGGAGGCCGCGGAGTGGGTGAACGACACCGTGCCGGCCACCGCCGAAGTCTCCGGTGCCACCGACCCGAATCCGTCGAACAACTCGCTCGACTTCCACATCGACGTACGCACCAACCTGGTCGACGTCACGGGGGAGCCCAACGGCAACCCTTACTACGTGGTGAAGCCGGAGGGCACCCACCTCAGCGTCATGGTCGCCACCCCGAACGCGCGGACCCGGGTGACGCTGCGGGCCACATTCGACCTGTCCGATGTCGCGCACGCGATCGAGGCCGCCGGCGAGTTCGCGCCGGACCCGGAGGGCTGCGTCCCCCTCGGCGGCCACCGGTACCGGTGTGACGTCCCGGTCGGCAGCCACCACCCCACCCCGGACACCCTCACCAGCACTTTCGGGTTCACCGCCGTGCCGGTCGCCGGGGCAGCCGCCGGGGTGGCCGGCCAGGTGCGGGTGGACGTGGAACAGGTCGGTGCGGTGGACCCGGACCTGTCCAACAACCGGGTGTTCCTCACCGTCGACGTGGCTGTCGGGCACACCGAGACCCGGTTCGACACCGGCGAGGCGACCGGGCGGATCGGCGACACGGTCACCGTGCCGGTGACCATGACCAACCAGGGCAGCGACTCGGTGCGGTTCGCCGCGATCTCGTACGGCGACCGCGGCGACGGCCTCGAGTTCGCCGGGTACGAGGGGTGCGTGGACAACGAGTTCGCGCTGCCCGGAATGTGCAGCTCGCCGTTGTGGCTGGCCGCGGGCGACCAGCACACCGTCGGCATCCGGCTCACCATCCGCCGGTGTCCCGACTCGACCGGGTTCCGGCCCAGCATGGCCGCCGGCGCCGGCGAGATCATCTACGGCACCGTGGGCCGCGTCAACGTCATCGGCTGCGGCGGCACGGCTTCCAGCGATCCCGGCACCGCCGGCTCGCCCGGCGCGTCCCCGGTCGTCGACGGCGGGGCGAGCGCGGCACCCGACGGAGCCGACCGCGCGTCGGCTGACGGTGGCGACCGCGCGTCGGCTGACGGTGGCGACCGCGCGTCGGCTGACGGTGGCGACCGCGCTGCCGGCACCGCACCAGACCCGCGGCGGGCAGCGCCGGACGGCGACTGGGTGGCGGTGGGCGAACACCGGCGCGACGCCTCCGGGCTCGGAAGCTTCGGCCTGCTCGCGCTGCTGGTGCTGCTCGCCGCCGGGCAGGGCTGGCGCTGGCGGTCGGCCCGGGGCGCGTAGGCTCCCACGGCGTGGATGACCTCTCGCCGTTGTTGAAGGACTGGCCGGTCGAGCAGGCTGCCGTCGGCGTCACCGACGCGGACGGCACGCTCGCGGTCGGTGGCGACCCTGCCTGGCGGATCCGGATCGCGTCGGTGAGCAAGCTGCTGGTCGGGACAGCGGCGCTGGTGGCGCTCGAGGAGGGTGCCGTCGAGTTGGACGAGCCGGCCGGGCCGGACGGCTCGACCGTGCGGCATCTGCTCGCGCACGCCTCCGGGCTGGCCTTCGCCGGAAACCGGCTGCTGGCCGCACCCGGCCAGCGCCGCATCTACTCCAACAGTGGGATCGAACGCTTCGCCGAGCACCTGGCCACCCGTACCGGCATCAGCTTCGGCCGATACCTGCAGGAGGCGGTGATCGCGCCACTGGGGCTGCGGGACACCGAGCTGCACGGATCGCCGGCGTACGGAATCTATTCCACCGTCGACGACCTACTGCGGTACGGGCGGGAGCTGCTGGCGCCGCGCCTGGTGTCGGCGGACACCCTCGCCGACGCCACCCGGGCGCACTTCCCCGACCTGGCCGGGGTGCTGCCGGGCGTGGGCAACTTCCACCCGAACCCGTGGGGGCTGACGTTCGAGATCCGCGGCGACAAGAAACCGCACTGGACCGGCAAGCTGTCCTCACCGCACACCTTCGGCCACTTCGGCGGCACCGGCACCTTCCTGTGGGTCGACCGCGACGCCGGGCTCGCCTGCGTGGCGTTGACCGGGCGGGGGTTCGACATGTGGGCGATGAAGGCGTGGCCGCCGTTCACTGACGAGGTGCTGCGGCGCTACGCCGGCCGGTGAGCCACAGCCGGCCGCACGCCGCGCCACCGCATCGGCGTGCTCCGATTGAAGAAGGGACCCCTGCTCAGTTGACGGGAGTTAGCGGGGCCCCCTGCTGGTAGAGTGGTGACCAGAGAGACCCGCGGGAGCCCGGTGCACCGGGCTGAGAGGGGGGCCAGGCAGCCCCCGACCGCAGCACCTGATCCGGGTAATGCCGGCGCAGGGAGAGGAGGCAGCGGTGGCACCGCTGGGACGTTTACACATCATCACCGATACCCGACCGGGGCGGGACGCGTTGTCCGTCGCCGCCGCCGCGCTGTCGGCCGGCGCGCCGACGATCCAGGTGCGGGTCGGCGACGAAGCGACCGACCGGCAGGCGTACGACTTCGCGGGGCGGGTGCGCGCGCTGTGCGACCGATACCGCGCGACCTGCCTGGTCAACGACCGCCTGCACGTCGCGCTCGCGATCGGCGCTGACGGTGCGCACGTGGGCGCCGACGACCTGCCGGTGGACGCCGCCCGGCGGGTGCTCGGGCCGCAGGCGGTGCTCGGCGCCACCGCGCGCGACCCGGACACCGCGCGGGCGGCGGTGGCCGCCGGGGCGAGCTACCTCGGCGTGGGGCCGGCGTTCGCCACCACCACCAAGCAGGGCCTGCCGGACGCGCTCGGACCGGCCGGCATCGGCGCGGTGGCCACCGCGGTCCCGGACACCCCGGTCATCGCGATCGGCGCGGTCACCGCCGTACGCGTGGCGCCGTTGCTGACCGCCGGCGCGTACGGAGTGGCGGTGATCGGTGCGGTCAGCGAGGCGGCCGACCCGGCCGAGGCCACCCGCGAACTGCTGCGTGCCCTGGGCCCGGGGGCGTACGAGCCGGCCGACACGGTGGGGAGCACGCCGTGACTGACGACGTGGCGGTGGTCGGCGGCGGTGCGATCGGGTTCGCCGTGGCGTGGCGGTGCGCCCAGCGCGGGATGCGGGTCGCGGTCTACGACCCGGCGCCGGGCAGCGGAGCCTCGTCGGTGGCGGCCGGCATGCTCGCGTCGGTCAGCGAGGCGTACTTCGGCGAGCCCGAGCTCACCGCGCTGATGGTGGCCTCGGCCGGGCTGTGGCCCGCGTTCGCGAAGGAACTCGCCGCGTTCGGTGACGTCGGTTACCGCACCGACGGGACTCTGGTCGCTGCGCTCACAGCCGACGACGCGGCGGCGGCGGCGCGGCTGTGGCGCTATCAGGCGTCGCTGGGGCTGCCGGCGGAGGAACTGTCGGCCGAGCAGATGCGCGAGGCCGAACCGGTGCTGCACCCGAGGGTACGCCGCGGCGCCCGGCTCGGCGACCACCAGGCGGACTCCCGCCGGCTGGTGGCGGCGCTGCGCACCGCGGCCGAGGCGGCCGGCGTACGGGTGGTGGCGCAGCGGGTCGACTCATTGTCCGAGGTCGACGCGTCGGTGACGGTGGTCGCCGCGGGCACAGCCTCGGCGGGGCTGACCGGCCTGCCGGTGCGGCCGGTGAAGGGCGAGCTGCTGCGGTTACGGGCGCCGGAGGGTGAGCCCGGGTTCCGCCACGTCATCCGCGGCTACGCCGACGGACGCCGGGTGTACGTGGTGCCGCGCACCGACGGGGAGGTGGTGGTCGGAGCCACGGAGCAGGAACGCACCGATGTCGTGCCCACCGCCGGCGGGGTGCTGGATCTGCTGCGCGCGGCTACCGACCTGGTGCCGGAGCTGTCGGAGTACGCGCTGGCCGAAGTCGGGGTGGGGCACCGACCGGGTACGCCGGACAACGCTCCCATCGTCGGGACGTGGCGCGACGGGGTGGTGGTGGCCACCGGTCACTACCGGCACGGGATCCTCCTGACGCCGGTGACCGCGGACGCGGTGGCGGAGCTGATCGCTACCGGTGAGGTGCCGCGGGTGGTCGCCCCGTTCTCCCCGTCCCGTTTCACAGAGGAAGGTGAGCAGGTGTGATCACGGTCAACGGCGAGCGCCGGGACCTGCCGGACGGCGCCACGGTCTCCGATGTGGTGGCCCATCTGGTCAACGGGTCGCTGGGGCGCGGTGTGGCGGTGGCGCTCAACGGCGAGGTGCTGCCGCGCGCGTCCTGGGCCGACACGGTCGTCAGCAACGGCGACAGCATCGAGGTGCTGAGCGCCACGCAAGGAGGGTGAACGATGACCGGCGATTTGGCGACAACCGGCATGACGACAACCGGCATGACGACGACCGATGCGGCGGTGACCGATGCGGCGGTCACCGGCGATCAGCTGGTGATCGGAGACGTGGCGTTCGACTCGCGACTGATCCTCGGCACCGGGGGCGCGCACAGCCTGAAGGCACTCGAGCAGGCGATCACCGCCAGCGGCACCGAGATGGTCACCGTGGCGCTGCGGCGGGTCGACCCGAACGCGCCCGGCGGGCTCATCGAACTGATCGAGCGGCGCGGAGTGCGCGTGCTGCCGAACACCGCCGGCTGCTTCACCGCCACCGAGGCGATCAAGGTGGCCCACCTGGCACGGGAGGCGCTGGAGACCGACTGGGTCAAGCTGGAGGTCATTGGCGACGAGCGCACCCTGTTGCCGGACGCGGTGGAACTGGTCACCGCCGCCCAGCGGCTGATCGACGACGGGTTCACTGTGCTGCCCTACACCAACGACGATCCGGTGTTGGCCCGCCGGCTGGCCGACCTCGGGTGCGCGGCGGTAATGCCGGCCGGTTCGCCGATCGGCTCCGGGTTGGGCATCACCAACCCGCACCACATCCGGCTGATCCGCGACGCGGTGGACATACCGGTGATCCTGGACGCTGGCATCGGCACCGCCTCGGACGCGGCGCTGGCGATGGAACTCGGCTGCGACGGCGTACTGCTCGCCAGTGCCGTCACCCGCGCGGAGGACCCGGAGTCGATGGCGCGCGCGATGCGCCACGCCGTGATCGCCGGCCGCCTGGCCGCCGGTGCCGGCCGGATCCCCCGCAGCTATCACGCGCTGGCCTCCACCCCGGACGAAGGGCGGCCCGACCTGTGACCCGCCCGCGCCCCCGCCCCCGTCCCCCATTTCCCGCGATCTTGGACGCCTGTTGCCCTCCCGAGGGCCGCGATCGTCCAAGATCGGCGAATCGGGGGCGCCGGTGAGCGGTCCCAGCGGCGTGGTGGTGGTCACCGACCGGCGGCAGGCGCGCGCCCGGCTGCCGGAGGTGACCGCGGCCGCGGCCGCCGGGGGTGCCCGGTGGGTGCTGCTGCGCGAGAAGGACCTGCCGCGCGCCGAACGGCTGGCGCTGGCGGGCGAGCTGCGGCGGATCCTGACTCCGGTCGGCGGGCGGCTGATCGTGGCCGGTCGGGACCCGCTCGGCGGCGACGCCGTCCATCTGTCCGCCGCCGACCCGCCGACAGAGAACCATGATCAACGCGGGAGGGGGTTGGTGGGGCGGTCGTGTCACGACGCGGACGAGGTGGGCCGGCTGACCATCGAGGACTACCTCACCGTCTCCCCGGTGTTCGCCAGCGCGTCCAAGCCCGGGTACGGGCCGCCGCTGGGCGTCGACGGGCTCGCCACGCTGTGCCGGCTCACCGACCGGCCGGTGCTCGCGTTAGGAGGGGTGGAGACCCCGGACCGGGCCGCCGCGTGCATAGCGGCCGGCGCCGCCGGGGTGGCGGTGATGGGGGCGGTGATGCGCGCGCCCGATCCGGCGGCCGTCGTCGCCGAGCTGAGTGCCGCGGTGGCGGGCGCGGTCGTGAATGGTCCTACCAGGTGAAGGAGACAGGATGAACGCGAGACGCAAGGTGTACGAACAAGGACCGCGCCCGGACATCCGGGTGCCGTTCGCGGAGGTGGAGCTCTCCGGGGACAACGAACCCGTACGGCTCTATGACACATCGGGTCCCGGCAGCGACCCGGTGGTGGGCCTGCCGCCGTTGCGTGGCCCGTGGATCGCCGAACGCGGCGACGTCGCCCCGGTGCGCGGTGCCGGCACGCCGCTGGCGGCCGCCAACGGTAAGCCGGTGACCCAGCTGGCCTACGCCCGAAACGGGGTCGTCACCCCTGAGATGCAGTTCGTCGCCGTACGGGAGGGCATGGACCCGGAGGTGGTACGCGACGAGGTGGCGGCCGGTCGGGCGGTGCTGCCGGCCAACGTCAACCACCCCGAGAGTGAGCCGATGATCATCGGCAAGCGCTTCCTGGTCAAGGTGAACGCCAACATCGGCACCTCCGCCGTGACCTCCTCGATCGCCGAGGAGGTGGACAAGATGAGCTGGGCCACGAAGTGGGGCGCGGACACGGTGATGGATCTGTCCACCGGCAAGCGGATCCATGAGACCCGGGAGGGGATCATCCGCAACTCGCCGGTGCCGATCGGCACGGTGCCGATCTACCAGGCGCTGGAGAAGGTGGACGGGGACCCGACGAAGCTGACCTGGGAGCTCTACCGCGACACCGTGATCGAGCAGGCCGAGCAGGGCGTGGACTACATGACCGTGCACGCCGGGGTGCTGCTGCGCTACGTGCCGATGGCGGTGAACCGGGTCACCGGCATCGTCTCGCGCGGCGGGTCCATCATGGCCGCCTGGTGCCTGGCGCACCACCAGGAGAGCTTCCTCTACACCCACTTCGCGGAGCTGTGCGAGATCCTGGCCCGCTACGACGTCACGTTCTCGCTCGGCGACGGGCTGCGGCCCGGTTCGATCGCCGACGCCAACGACGAGGCGCAACTGGCGGAGTTGAAGACCCTCGGCGAGCTGACCCAGGTCGCCTGGGACCACGGTGTGCAGGTGATGATCGAAGGTCCGGGCCACGTGCCCATGCACAAGATCAAGGAGAACGTGGACCTGCAGCAGGAGTGGTGCCACGAAGCGCCGTTCTACACCCTCGGCCCGCTGGCCACCGACATCGCGCCCGCGTACGACCACATCACCTCCGCCATCGGCGCGGCGATGATCGGCATGTACGGCACCGCGATGCTGTGCTACGTCACGCCGAAGGAGCACCTCGGCCTGCCGGACCGGGACGACGTGAAGCAGGGCGTGATCGCGTACAAGATCGCGGCGCACTCGGCGGACCTGGCTAAGGGCCACCCGGGGGCGCAGGCGTGGGACGACGCGCTGAGCAAGGCGCGGTTCGAGTTCCGCTGGCAGGACCAGTTCAACCTGGCGCTGGACCCGGACACCGCGCGGGCGTACCACGACGAGACGCTGCCGGCCGAGCCGGCCAAGACCGCGCACTTCTGCTCCATGTGCGGGCCGAAGTTCT
>SLSW01000061.1 GCA_007130245.1 Micromonosporaceae bacterium | reverse complement strand
TCTCGGAGAAAGACTGGCAAGATCAACACGTCCGGATTATGCCGCGTCCCCCACGACAGAAGCCTTACAGCGCAACCACTTCAGCACCGAACGCGGCATAATCCGCTGCTCGGCATAATGCCGCCTGCATCACCTGTTCAAACACGCCACCGGCTCCGAGCTGCTGCAACCATCGCCGGGCGTGTTCCTCTGGAAGACTCCGCGCAACCTACGGTACGTCACCCGACCCGACCCACCGCTCATAGACGACAACGAGTTGGCAGGCTTGCCGCCTCCGGTGAGCTCCCGCGCGCTGGCGGACGGTCCCACTGTCGACAACGGGCCGTGCCTACCCGCCCGGATGTGACCGCGCGTACGCCACTGCTTGGATCCCCGGTCTCGCCACCTCGGCGGTGCTCACCACCGTCACCTTCGCGCTTGTCCGCGGACGCCTCTGAGCAAGCGACCACCCGCAAAACAAGCAAGCGTGCTTGATTCTTTTCATACCGTGCCGCATAGTGGAGTGCATCGCACCGGCAGCACATCGGGGGAGGTGGCGGATGGACCCGCCGATCCGGATCGGCAACGCCTCCGGTTTCTACGGCGACCGGTTCAGCGCCGTGCACGAGATGCTCACCGGCGGCCCGCTGGACGTGCTCACCGGCGACTACCTGTCCGAGCTGACGATGCTGATCCTCGGCCGGGACCGGATGAAGGATCCCCGGCGAGGCTACGCGAAAACCTTCCTGCGACAGATGGACTCCTGCCTGGCCACGGCGCTGCAGCGGGGCGTGCCGATCGTGGCCAACGCCGGCGGGCTCAACCCGGCCGGGCTGGCCGAGGCGCTGCACGAGCTCGCCGCCCGGCTCGGGCTGCACCCGCGCATCGCGTACGTCACCGGCGACGACCTGCGCGAGCGCGCCGACGAACTGGGCTTCGGCGCCCCGGTGACCGCCAACGCGTACCTCGGCGCCTGGGGCGTGGCCGAGTGCCTGCGCGCCGGCGCCGACGTGGTGGTCACCGGCCGGATCACCGACGCCTCGCTGGTGGTCGGCCCGGCCGCGGCCCACTTCGGCTGGGCCCGCGACGACCTCGACGCGCTGGCCGGCGCCACCGTGGCCGGCCACATCATCGAGTGCGGGGCGCAGGCCACCGGCGGCAACTACCCGTTCTTCACCGAGCTGCCGGCCGGTCGGCTCGGCTTCCCCCTCGCCGAGGTGCACGCCGACGGCAGCAGCGTCATCACCAAACATCCGGGCACCGGCGGCGCGGTCACCGTCGGCACGGTCACCGCCCAGCTGGTGTACGAGGTGGAAGGCCCGCGCTACCCCGGCCCGGACGTCACCGCCCGGCTGGACACGGTACGTCTGCGCCAGGACGGCCCGGACCGGGTACGGGTGTCCGGCGTGACCGGCGAACCACCGCCGCCCCAGGTCAAGGTGTGCCTGAACTACCTGGCCGGGTTCCGTAATCAGGTCACCTTCGTGCTGACCGGGCTCGACATCGAGGCCAAGGCGGCATGGGTGCGCACCCAGCTGACCGAGGCCCTCGCCGCACGCACGCCGGACGAGCTGGTGTGGACCCTGGCGCGCACCGACCAGCCCGATGCGCCGGAACAGGAGCTGGCCGCCGCGCTGCTGCGCGCCACCGCCAAGGACCAGGACCCGGACGTGGCCGGCCGCGGGTTCACCTCCGCCGCGGTGGAGCTGGCGCTGGCCAGCTACCCCGGGTTCACCCTCACTGCCCCGCCCGGCGACGCCTCCCCGTACGCGGTCTACCGACCCGGCTACGTGGACGCGAAACTCGTACCGCACGTGGCGGTGCTGCCGGACGGCACCGGGGTGCCGGTCGAGCCCACCCCCGGCGCGGTCGCACCCGACCCGGAGCCGGTCGCTCCGGCGTACCGCAGCGGCGACTGGGGGCCGACCCGCCGCGTGCCGCTGGGGACGGTCGCCGGTGCGCGCAGCGGCGACAAGGGCGGCACCGCCAACGTCGGCGTATGGGCCCGCACCGAGGCGGCGTGGCCGTGGCTGGCGGCCACGCTGACCGAGCAGCGGCTGCGGGAACTGCTGCCGGAGACCGCCGGCCTGCCGGTGCGCCGGCACACCTTCGACCACCTACGGGCGCTCAACTTCCTGGTCGACGGAATGCTCGGCGAAGGTGCGGCGGCCACTACCCGGTTCGACCCGCAGGGCAAGGGCATCGGCGAGTGGCTGCGTTCGCGGCACGTGGACATCCCGGAGGCGCTGCTATGAGCCTGCCTTCGCACCTCGACACCAGCTCCGCACAGTTCCGGGCTGAGCGGGAGGCGATGCTGAACAAGATCGCCGAGCTGGACACCGAACACGCCAGGGCGCTGGCCGGTGGCGGCGACAAGTACGTCACACGCCACCACGGCCGGGGCAAGCTGCTGGCCCGCGAGCGCATCGAGCTGCTCGTCGACCCGGACTCGCCGTTCCTGGAGCTGTCCCCGCTGGCCGGCTACGGCACCGACTACCCGGTCGGCGGCAGCGTGGTGACCGGCATCGGCGTGATCGAGGACGTCGAGTGCGTCATCGTGGCCAGCGACCCCACCGTGCGCGGCGGTGCCACCAACCCGATCAGCCTGAAGAAGTCGTTCCGCGCGAGCGACATCGCCCGGGAGAACCGGTTGCCGCTGGTGAACCTGGTCGAGTCCGGCGGCGCCGACCTGCAGCGACAGCAGGAGATCTTCATCCCGGGCGGCCGGGTGTTCCGCGACCTGACCCAGCTGTCGGCCGCCGGCATCCCCACCATCGCCCTGGTCTTCGGCAACTCCACCGCCGGCGGCGCCTACGTGCCGGGTATGAGCGACCACGTAGTGATGATCAAAGAGCAGTCCAAGGTGTTCCTGGCCGGGCCGCCGCTGGTGAAGATGGCCACCGGTGAGGAGTCCGACGACGAATCGCTGGGCGGCGCCGACATGCACGCCACCGTGTCCGGGCTGGCCGACTACTACGCGACCGACGAGCGGGACGCGATCCGTCTCGGCCGGCAGATCGTGTCCCGGCTCAACTGGCGCAAGCGCGGACCCGGCCCTACCGCCGCGCCGGAGGAGCCGCGCCACGACCCGGAGGAGCTACTGGGCGTCGTGCCGGGCGACCTGCGGATCCCGTTCGACCCGCGCGACGTCATCGCGCGGGTGGTCGACGGCTCCCGCTTCGACGAGTTCAAGCCCAGGTACGGCGCGAGCCTGGTCACCGGCTGGGCGCACGTGTACGGCTACCCGGTCGGCATCCTGGCCAACGCCCAGGGGGTGCTGTTCAGCGAGGAGTCGCAGAAGGCGGCCCAGTTCATCCAGCTCGCCAACGCCGCCGACACTCCCCTGCTGTTCCTGCACCACACCACCGGCTACATGGTCGGCAGCCGGTACGAGCAGCAGGGCATCATCAAGCACGGCGCGATGATGATCAATGCGGTGTCGAACAGCACCGTGCCCCACATCTCGGTCCTGCTCGGCGCCTCGTACGGCGCCGGCAACTACGGCATGGCCGGCCGGGCGTACGATCCGCGGTTCCTGTTCGCCTGGCCGTCCGCCAAGTCGGCGGTGATGGGCCCGGCGCAGCTGGCCGGCGTGCTGTCGATCGTCGCCCGCCAGTCCGCGGCGGCCGCGGGCCGTGAGTACGACGAGGACACCGACCAGGCGATGCGGATGATGGTGGAGAACCAGATCGAGTCCGAGTCGCTGGCGATGGCGCTGTCCGGCCAGCTGTACGACGACGGGGTGATCGACCCGCGCGACACCCGCACCGTGCTGGGCATCTGCCTGTCAGCGATCCACTCCGGCCCGGTGGCCGGCACCAGCCGCTACGGCGTGTTCCGGATGTGATGACCGTGATCAGTCGACTGCTCGTGGCCAACCGGGGCGAGATCGCCCGCCGGATCTTCCGCAGCTGCCGCGATGCCGGCATCAGCACGGTGGCGGTGTTCTCCGACGCCGACGCCGATGCCCTGCATGTGACCGAGGCCGACCTGGCGGTGGCGCTTCCCGGCAACGCCCCGGCCGACACCTACCTGCGCGCCGACCTGCTGGTGGCGGCCGCGGTCGAGGCGGGCGCCGACGCGGTGCACCCCGGCTACGGGTTCCTGTCGGAGAACGCGAGCTTCGCCCGGGCGGTGCGCGGGGCCGGGCTGAGCTGGGTGGGGCCGCTGCCGGAGGCGATCGAGGCGATGGGGTCGAAGACCGCGGCCAAGAAGCTGACCGCCGACGCCGGGGTGCCGGTGCTGCCCGAGCTCGATCCCGCCGACGTGACCGGCGCCGACCTGCCGGTGCTGGTCAAGGCTGCCGGCGGCGGCGGCGGCCGGGGCATGCGGATCGTGGACACCCTGGACGCGCTGCCGCCCGCGCTGGAGTCGGCCCGTGCCGAGGCCGAGTCGGCCTTCGGCGACCCGTCGGTGTTCTGCGAGCCGTACCTGCCCGGCAGCCGCCACGTCGAGGTGCAGGTGCTCGCCGACCAGCACGGCACGGTGTGGACGCTCGGCGAGCGCGAATGCTCGCTGCAGCGCCGCTACCAGAAGGTGATCGAGGAGGCGCCGTCGCCGGCGGTGGACGCGGCGCTGCGGGCCGAGCTGTGCCGGGCCGCGGCCGCCGTGGCCAGCGCCATCGGTTACGTGGGCGCCGGCACGGTGGAGTTCCTGCTGGACGGCGCGGGCCGGTTCTTCTTCCTGGAGATGAACACCCGGCTGCAGGTCGAGCATCCGGTCACCGAGTGCGTCACCGGCCTGGACCTGGTCGACCTGCAGCTGCGGGTGGCCGACGGGGTGGCACTGGGCGAGCCGCCGGCGTTCCCGGACGGCCACGCGATCGAGGCGCGCCTGTACGCCGAGGACCCGGCCGCCGACTGGCGTCCGTCCAGCGGCCTGCTGCACGCCTTCGACGTGCCCGGCGTGGTCGCCGAGTTCGCCAACCCGACCCGTCCGGGTCTGCGGCTGGACGCGGCGGTGGGCGACGGCGCGCAGGTCACCATCCACTACGACCCGTTGCTGGCCAAGCTGATCGCCTGGGCGCCGGACCGGGACGACGCTGCCCGGCGGCTGGCCGACGCGCTGGCCCGGGCGCGCATCCACGGGCTGGTCACCAATCGGGACCTGCTGGTGCGGACGCTGCGCCACCCGGAGTTCCTCGCCGGGCAGACCACCACCGGATTCCTGCGCCAGCACCGCAGCGACCTGCTGTCGCCGTCCGGCCCGGGCGAACTCGAGCGGGTCTCGGCGCTGGCGGCGGCGCTCGCCGGCGCGGCCGCCAACCGGGCGCGGGCCGGGGTGCTGGCGGAGCTGCCCAGCGGCTGGCGCAACCTGCCCTCCGGGCCGCAGCGCACCTCGTACCGCGTCGGGGAGGAGCAGATCGAGGTCGCCTACCGCCACACCCGCGACGGCCTGACCGCCGACGGCTACGACCACGTGACGCTGGTCGGTGCGGATCCGGACCGGGTGGTGCTCGACCTCGGGCGGGTGCGGCACACGTTCGCGGTGGCGAGCTACGGCGACACGATCGAGGTCGACTCGGTGCTGGGTGCGGTGACGCTGAGGCGGCTGCCGCGGTTCGCGCCGGCCGATCCGCCGCTGGCGCGCGGGTCGCTGGTGGCGTCGATGCCCGGCACGGTGACGCGGGTGGCGGCGGCGCCCGGCGACGCCGTCGAGGCCGGCACCCCGCTGCTGGTGCTGGAGGCGATGAAGATGGAGCACCAGCTCACCGCACCTGAGTCCGGTGTGGTCCGCGCAGTCCACGCCGCACCCGGTCAGCAGGTGGAGCCCGGTGCGGTGTTGGTGACCTTAGAGGTTGCGGAGGTTTCGCCATGATCCTTCCCGAGAGCGAGGAGCGCCGGGCGCTGCGGGCCGCGGTGCGCACGCTGGGCGAGAAGTACGGCCCCGACTACTACCTGGGCAGGGCCCGCTCCGGGGAGAAGACCACCGAGCTGTGGCAGGCGGTCGGTGCGCTCGGATACCTGGGGGTGCATCTGCCGGTCGAGTACGGCGGCGGCGGTGGTGGCATCGGCGACCTGGCCGCGGTCTGCGAGGAGCTGGCCGTGGCCGGCTGCCCGCTGCTGCTGACCGTGGTCTCCCCCGCCATCGCCGGCACCGTGATCTCCCGGTTCGGCACCGACGAGCAGCGGCAGCGGTGGCTGCCCGGACTGGCCAGCGGTGAGCTGACGTTCGCCTTCGCCATCACCGAGCCGGACGCCGGGTCGAACGCCCACCGGTTGACCACCACCGGCACCCGCGACGGCGACCAGTGGGTCCTGTCCGGGCAGAAGACGTTCATCTCCGGGGTGGATGAGGCCGACGCGGTGCTGGTGGTCGGCCGCATCCGCGACGACGACACCGGCCGGCTCAAACCGGCACTGTTCGTGGTACCGACCGACGCGACCGGGTTCTCCGCCACGCTGATCGAGACCGACATGGTGGCGCCGGCCAAGCAGTTCGCGCTGTTCTTCGACGGGGTGCGGCTTTCCGGCGACGCGCTGGTCGGGTCACCCGACGCCGGGCTGATCCAGCTGTTCGCCGGGCTCAACCCGGAGCGGATCATGGCGGCGGCCTTCGCCACCGGCACCGCTCGGCACGCTCTCAACAAGGCGGCCGACTACGCCCGCGCCCGGCAGGTGTGGGACGTGCCGATCGGGGCGCACCAGGCCATCGCCCACCCGCTGGCCGCCACCCACATCGACGTCGAGCTGGCCCGGCTGATGACCCACCGGGCCGCGGAACTGTATGACGCCGGGGACGACACCGGCGCCGGCGAGGCGGCGAACATGGCCAAGTACGCCGCGGCCGAGGCGGCGATCGCGGCCGTGGACCACGCCATGCAGACCCACGGCGGCAACGGCTTCACCACGGCGTACGGCCTGGCGGCGATGCTGGTGTCGGTGCGGCTGAGCCGCACCGCGCCGGTGAGCCGGGAGATGGTGCTCAACTTCGTCGCCCAGCACTCGCTGGGCCTGCCGAGATCCTACTGAGGTCGCTGGGTAGCGTGACCCGGGTGACCGACACCACGCTCCGGCAGCCGCAGCAGGACCGCAGCCGGGCGACCCGGCAGCGACTGCTGTCGGCGACCGTGGAATGCCTGGCCGAGCTGGGCTGGGCCGGGACCACCGTGCAGGTGGTGGCCGAGCGTGCCGGGGTGTCCCGGGGCGCGGCGCAGCACCACTTCCCCACCCGCGAGGCGCTGGTGTCCGGGGCGCTCGAGCAGATGAGCCAGGTGCGTGCCGCCGAGACCACCCGGGCCGCCGCGGCGCTGGCGAGCGGGCGGCGGCGCACCGACGCGGTGCTGCAGACACTGTTCAGCCTCTACAGCGGACCGGTGTTCCGGGCGGCCCTGCAGCTGTGGGTGGCCGCGGCGACCGACCAGCAGTTGCACGACCAGGTCGCCCCACTGGAGGCGGAGCTGGGCCGGCAGGCACACCGGGTGGCGCTGGAGCTGCTGCGGGTGGACGAGCGCGAGCCCGGCGTACGGGAGACGGTGCAGGCCACCCTGGACATGGTCCGCGGGCTCGGGCTGGCGGATCTGCTCACCGACGACAGCCGCCGGCGCGCGCGGATCCTGCGGCAGTGGGCGCGCACGCTCGACGTGGTGCTGCCCGAGTCGACCTGACCGACACACGCCCGGAGAAGGAGGGCGGGTCGAGAGTCCCGCGCATGGGGGACGTTGTGGCCCTGCCGCCCGCCCGCACCGGCGCGACAGCATGTCACCTGTGGGGGTACGGCGGAAGGAGAGGCCGGATGCACTGGAGCGCGCACGAAGGCCACATGCACTGGGGTGTGCTGGTCACGCTCATCGTCCTGCTGACGCGCCGGCACGCCCGGTGCGCCGCCCACGAGAATGGGTCCGTGTCCCCCCTCCGGACACGGACCCACCTTCGTGACAGCTGTCACGCTCTGTGAAACCGGGACGCTAGACGGGAACCGGCCCGGCGGCGTGGCTCGATGCGGGACGGCCTCCGGCCAGTGGGAGGCTCGCGGTCGTCTGCGGTGTGATCGGCCACGGTGAGGTCACGGGCCGGCCGTTCCTGGTGATCATGACCCAGGCCAGCCCCGCCCCCGGGCGGCTCGACAGCGGTGTGAAGTCCCAGCCCTCCCGATGGCGCTGGATGGTGACCACCTCACTGCCCTCGTGCAGCACCGTGATGTTGGTGTCCGGCACGGGCGTCCAGCGGTTCGGGACAAGATGCAGGGCCGACGTCGGCGTAATCGCTCGGCCGGCTGGTGACGGCGCCATCCCTATCTGGACACGGTGCTGCATGGGTCAAGAGTGAGCCGCATCAAGGGCCGTCGCTACCGTGAATGCGAAGCTCGGACAAGGTCGGACAGGCTCGTACAACGTCAGACAGTCACGATCTGCGGTGGGCGCGATGAGCCCACTGCGCGCTGTCACCCGAACAGGCGACTCAACTGTGCCACCTGGCGATGACCCAGGCCTGCACCCGGTCCAGCACCAGGAACAGCACGCCGCCCACACCCACCCAGCACGAACAGCCACGGCGCGACGACGGGCGCACCGGGCAGCCCGACCATGCCGTCAGCGTACGACACGCCCGCCAGCGGGACGACATACGCGGAGGCGCCCTACAGCTCGGTGCGGTACGCGAGGTTGTGACGGGCCAACCTCGGGTCGTCGCCGAGGTAGACATGCTTGGACATGTCCGCTGAGTAGCGACTCGCCGGCGGCGTGCGTCCCAACGCCTCAGCCATGGCCCGCACGTGATGCGGTGCGGCGCCGCAGCACAGGCCGAAGTACCGTACGCCGGCATCGGCCGCTTGTGCCGTGAATGAGCCGATCTCGTACCGGTGGCAGGTGAACGGATCCAGCGCGGTGGGGAAAGCCTGTCCATCCGGCAGGCTCGGGTCGGTCAGCGACTGGAACGTCGGTTGCTCCGGGGTCGTGCGGTACGGTACCGGCAGTGCCGCCACGGGCACGTCCACGGCGGCCACCAGCGGCTCCAGCAGTGGAAGCATGGTGGTCGGCCCCCGGGAACAGTTGAGGCCCACCACATCCGCGCCGGCACCCGCCAGTCGTTTGGCCGCCTCCGGCAGCGGCACACCGTCGCGGGTGTTGACCTCCCGGTCGACCACGAGGGTGACCACCGCCGGCAGGCCGGCGGCGCGGACAGCCTCGAGCGCGAGCTCGGCCTCACCCAGGTAGCGAAGCGTCTCCGCGATCACGAAGTCGGTACCGGCCTCCGCCGCCCAGCCCACCTGCTCCTCGAACATGGCGCGCACCTGGCCAGCAGTCGACGGGTCCGCCGGGTCGTAGGCGTTGGTGTTGCAGACGTTGCCGGCCAGCAGCACGCGGTGCCGCGAGGCGACCTCGGCGGCGAGTGCGAGCGCCTGGCGGTTCATCGGCTCGAGCTGGGCCTCCTTGCCGATCACGCGCAGCTTCTCGCGGTGGGCGTAGTAGGTGAACGCCTCCACCACGTCCGAACCCGCGTGCACGAACTGCTCGTGCAGGGAGGTCACCTGCTCGGGATGGTCCAGCACCACCTCCGGGACGAAGGCGCCCGCCTGCAGGTATCCCCGCCGCTCGAGTTCGAACAGGTAGCCCTCCGCGCAGACCAGCGGTCCGGACGCGAGCCGCTCCGTCAGACCCGACATTCGTCTATCCCTTCGGTCGGCCCCTCAGCTCCAGGGGAACGGTGAGTTGCTGGTCGGATGCAGGGCGCCGCGCTCGTAGCGGGCGAACCGGAACGGTTCGAGCAGCTCCTGCTGCTCGCCCATCAGCTCGGCCGCCACCAGTGCGCCGACGCCGATCATCTTGTAGCCGTGGTTGGAGTCCGCGATCAGGTACGCGAAATCCCCGAACCGGTCGAAGACCGGGAAGCTGTCCGGGGTGAAGCATCCGATCCCGCCCGAGGGGCCCTCGGCGTACCGGTGCCGTGTGCCGGCCAGCCGCTCATGGCAGTGCGCCAGCGCGGCGGTCCAGAGGCGCGCGAAATCGGCGCCCGAGGTGTAGGCGGACCGCTGCGGGCCGTACGGATCGACGGCGACCGCGTCGGCGGGTTCGTCCAGCCGGCGCGGCATGCTGCCACCCTGGATGCCGCCGAAGTAGGGGTCGGGCTTGTAGTAGATACCCCACGGCTGGTCGGTGATCGGCCCTTCGTCGTCGGACAGCGGGGCGTCGCTGTCGACATGCACGACCGGTGGCGGCTTGCCGCCCGCGTCGGTGAACGACTCCGGATCCACCTTGAGCGTGCCCTCCTGCACCAGCCAGTACGACCACATCGGCGCCCGGTTCATCGCGCCGTCGGCGTCACGTACCGCGACGGTCGCGGGAAGGTCGAGCATCGCCCACAGGTCGCGGGTCCAGGGACCGGCGGCGATGACCACCTGCTCGCACCGGATGAGGCCCTGGTCGGTGGCCACGGTGCGCGAGTCGGCGTCGATGGCGGTGACCTGCACGCCGGGCAGGATCCGGGCGCCGGCGGCCTCGGCCCTGGCGGCCAGCCCGCGCAGCGACGCGAGGTTGTTCGCAAAGCCGCCGCGGTGTTCGTGCAGCACACAGGTGATTCCCTCGGCGCGCCAGTCTCCGAACAGCCCCCGCAGGTACGCCCGCGACTCTGCCTCGCCCTCGACGAACGTGGACGGGTAACCGATCGCCTGCTGCTCGTGGAAGATCTGTCGGACATCCGCCCGCATCCCTTCCGGACCGAGCTGCAGGTAGCCCACCGGGTGGTAGGCGAAGGCCGCGCGGTCGGACTCCCAGATCGAGACCGAGTGGGCCATCAGACGCCGCATCGCCGGTTGGAAGTAGTTGTTCCGCACCACGCCGCACGCGATGCCGGACGCTCCCGCGCCGACGTCGCTCTTGTCCAGCACCAGCACGTCCGGTTCCTCGTTCCGGGCGCGCAGCTCCCGGGCCAGGTGCCACGCCGTGGACAGGCCGTGGATTCCCGCGCCGACGATCACGAACCGGGCCGTACGTGAAGTCATCGCGGCTCAGCGCTCCCACTCCGTTGCCTTTTGGGCAATGCCATTTCACTTTTGCGGTTCCGGACCGTAGCATCGCCGCTGTGAACGAGACAACACCGCGACCGGTCGTCGTTGTGGAACGAGCGTTGGCGATCCTCAATGTCCTCTCCGACTCCCGTGGTGACCTGGGGACCAACGAGATCGCGCGGCGCGCGGGTGTCAACCCGAGCTCGGCGTCCCGGCTCCTGACCACACTGGCGCGCGGCGAGCTGGTCCGGCGTGATGCCAGCACCGGCCGGTACCACCTGGGCCTGCGACTGGTCGAGCTGGGCAACGCCGCGTTGTCCCGCATCGAGCTACGTGACCTCGCCCGCCCACGCCTGACGTTGCTGTCCGAGACCACCGGCGAGACCGCCACCCTGTCGGTGCCCGGCGAAACCACGGCTATGACGCTCGACTTTGTCCAGAGCCCGTCCACGGTCCGCAGCATCGCCGAGATCGGCCGCCCGTCCATTCCGCACGCCACCGCCGTCGGCAAGGTCTACCTCAGCTACGGAGGCACGCTGTCCGACGACGACCTGGTGGCCTGCACCCACCGGAGCATCACCGACCGTGACCTGCTGGAGAAGGAACTCGCCGACGTCCGGTCCCGGGGGTGGGCGGAAGCCCTCGAGGAACGCGAACTGGGACTCCACGCGATCGCGGCCCCGGTGTTCGACAGCGGCGGTCACCTGGTGGCGATTCTCGGGTTGCAGGGGCCGTCCTGGCGGTTCGACACGCACGCGATGCGGGCGGCGGCGCCGCTGCTGATCGAACACGCCTCCGCGCTGTGGCGGAGCACAGGCCGATGAGAGCCCGTAGCCACCCGCCGCGACCCGCCCGCTATTCCGGGTTCGGCCTGCTCCGGCGCGGCCTCACTGGATCGTCGTGGCCACCGGCCTGGCGGCGGCATGAGATCCGCCACCGGTACGACGTCGTGATCATCGGGGGTGGCGTGCACGGACTGGCCACCGCGTACTACCTGGCGGCCCATTACGGTGTGACCAACGTGGCGGTGCTCGAGCGCGGCTACCTCGGTGGTGGAGGGTCGGGCCGCAACACCGCGATCATCCGGTCCAACTACCTGACACCGGACGGGGTCCAGTTCTACGACCGGTCCGTGCGGCTGTACGAGTCGCTGTCGGCCGACCTGAACTTCAACGTCATGTTCTCGCAACGGGGGCACCTGACCCTCGCGCACTCCGACTCGGCGCTGCGGACCATGCGTTGGCGCGCCGAGGTGAACAAGCTGCAGGGGGTTGACTCATCGGTGATCGGGCCGGCCGAGATCGCCGCGCTCGTGCCACACCTCGACGTCTCCGACCACCCCCGGTTCCCCATCCTGGGCGGGTTGTGGCACCCGCCGGGCGGGATCATCCGGCACGACGCGGTGGTCTGGGGATACGCCCGCGCGGCCGACGCGGCCGGCGTGCACCTGCACCAGGGCACTGAGGTGACCGGAATTGACGTGTCAGACGGCCGGGTGCGCGGCGTGCGGACCAACCGCGGGCACACCGCCGCACCGGTGGTGGTCTCGTGCACCGCCGGCTGGGCCACCAACGTGTGCGACATGGCCGGAGTGCCGCTGCCCATCACCACCTTCCCGCTGCAGGCCGCTGTCACCGAGCCGGTGCGGCCGTTCCTGGACACCGTCGTGGTCTCCGGCACCCTGCACGTCTACGTCAGCCAGAGTGACCGCGGCGAGCTGGTGTTCGGCGCGTCGGTGGACCCGTACCCGTCGTACTCCACCCGCGGATCGCTGGAGTTCACCGAGGGTGTGGCGGCGCATGTGCTCGAGCTGATGCCGGCGCTGGCGCCGGTGCGCATCCTGCGGCAATGGGCCGGGTTGTGCGACATGACACCCGACTTCTCCCCGATCATGGGTCGGACTCCGGTGGAGGGCTTCTACGTGGACGTCGGCTGGGGCACGTACGGCTTCAAGGCCGGTCCTGCCGCCGGTGAGGCCATGGCCGCGCTGCTCGCCAACGGTACGACGCCCGACCTGATCGCGCCGTTCTATCTTGACC
Source organism: Micromonosporaceae bacterium (assembly GCA_007130245.1). Classification (GTDB taxonomy): domain Bacteria; phylum Actinomycetota; class Actinomycetes; order Mycobacteriales; family Micromonosporaceae; genus Natronosporangium. Next base: position 2,470 of record SLSW01000061.1, on the reverse strand, counting down.
GGTTCACCGACGGCCGGCTGGTCGGCGAACGCGGCGCCGCGGCGGTCGGGCACTGATGGGGGTGCACCGCTGATGATGCTGCTCTCCTGCCCCCACTGCGGGCCGCGCGACGCCGCCGAGTTCGCCTACGTCGGCGAGCGCACCCGGCGACCGGATCCGAACACCGCCACCGCACGGCAGTGGCGCAGCTATCTCTACCTGCGCCGCAACCCGGCCGGCTGGGCCGACGAGCTGTGGTTCCACCGCACCGGCTGCCGGCGGTACCTGGCGGTGCGGCGCCACACCGTCACGGGCGAGTTCGACACGGTGCACGACGTGCGCGAGGCATCCACGGGAGGGGACGACTGATGCGCCTGCAGGTGCAGCCCGGCGAGGTCATCGACCGCGACGCACCGCTGACGTTCACGTGGAACGGCCGGCGGTACCCCGCCTACGCCGGAGACACCATCGCCTCGGCCCTGGCGGCCGCCGGCGAGCGGGTGTTCTCCCGCAGCCTGAAGTACCACCGGCCGCGTGGCCTGCTCACCGTGGACGTCGACGATCCGGGCTGCCTGGTGGAGGCTGACGGCGAGCCGAACGTGCGGGGCGCGCACCGCCGCGTGTCACCCGGGACGGCGGTGGTCGCGCAGGGTGTCTGGCCGTCGTTGCGGTGGGACGTGAAGTCGTTGAACCGGCTGCTGGGGCCCGTGCTCTCGCCCGGCTTCTACTACAAGACGTTTATCCGCCCGCGCCGGCTCTGGCCACTGTACGAGCGGGTGCTGCGCCGGTTCTCCCAGGGTGGGCGGGTGCCGCTCGCCCCGCCACCCGGCAGCTACGACCATCGCCACGCGCACCCCGACGTGCTGGTCGCCGGCGGCGGTCCGGCCGGCATGGCCGCGGCGCTGGGCGCCGCCGACACCGGCGCGCGGGTGATGCTCGTCGACGACCAGCCGGAGCTCGGCGGCCACCTGCGGTGGGGTGGGCCGGACCAGCTCGCACTGCTCGCCGAGCTGCGCGCGGCAGTGGCCACGGCCGACAGCATCGAGGTGCTCACCGACGCGGTCGTCACCGGGTCGTATGAGGGTGGTCTGGTGGCCATCGTGCAGCGCGGCCTGCCGGACGTGGTCGAGCGGCTGGTCAAGGCGCGGCCGGGGCAGACGGTGCTCGCACCCGGGCTGATCGAGCGCCCGTACGTGTTCGCCGGCAACGACCTGCCCGGCGTGATGCTCTCCACCGGGGTCCGGCGCCTGATCAACCTGTACGCGGTGAAACCGGGCCACCGCGCGGTGGTGTTCACCGCCAACGATGAGGGGCTGGCCGCGGCTGCCGACCTGGAACGCGCGGGCGTGCAGGTGCGGCGGGTGGTCGACGCCCGCGACGGCGGTGACATCTCCCGGGTGCGCGGCCGCGCCGGGGTACGCGTCGTCGAGTGCGCCGACGGCAGCCGCGTGCGCTGCGACCTGCTGGTGACCGCGACCGGCTGGACGGCGCCGACCGGGCTGCTGACCATGTCCGGGGGCCGGGCGGCCTACCGGCCCGCGGCCGCCCGGTTCGTGCCCGCCGAGCTGCCCGACGGCGTGCTCGCCACCGGTGGGCTGGTCGGAGACGCTCCACTGCCGGAGCTGATCGCCCACGGCCGGGCCACCGGCCGCAGCGCGGCCGCGCGGGCGGCATCCGGGCGGGGAGCCGGCCGGCCGGCGCAGGTGCCGGTGCCGGACCTGACCCCGGCGCCGCATCCGGCGCTGTTCACCGCGTCCACCGACGGCATCGTCGACCTCTGCGAGGACGTGTCCGCCGACGACCTGCGGGCCGCGGTGGCCGAGGGCTACGACTCGATCGAGCTGGCCAAGCGGTACACCACCGCCACCATGGGTCCCACGCAGGGCAAGCTGGAGGCGGTCAACGCGATCGCGGTGGTCGCCGCGGCGACCGGGCAGGACATCGCCGAGACCGGCACCACCACCGCCCGGCCGCCGTACCGCCCGGTCAGCCTCGGCGCCCTGGCCGGGCGCCACTACCAGCCGGTGCGCCGTTCACCGTTGCACGACTGGCACGTCGCGCACGGCGCGACGCCGCTGGTGGCCGGCGCCTGGATCCGCCCGGACCACTACGGTGACCCGGACGCAGAGGCACGCGCGGTGCGCACCGGGGTCGGGATCATCGATGTCACCCCGCTGGGCAAGTTCGAGCTTCGCGGACCCGACGTGCCCGAGCTGCTGGAGCTGCTGTACGTCAACCGCTGGCGCAAGCTCGCCGTCGGGCAGGTGCGCTACGGCGTCATGTGCACCGAGGACGGCGTGGTCTTCGACGACGGTGTCACCGGCCGGCTCGACGACAGCCGCTACCTGCTCACGGCGACCTCCTCGGGGGCCACCGCCGTGGGCGAGTGGATCGAACGCTGGCTGCAGACCGAGGGCGCACGCTGGCGGGTGCACGTGGTGGACATGACCGACGCGTACGCCAGCATCAACGTGGCCGGGCCCCGGTCGCG
>SLSW01000313.1 GCA_007130245.1 Micromonosporaceae bacterium | reverse complement strand
GTGATGCCGAACGCCACCGACGCCGCCGCGTCCGGCCACGGCTCCGCGCGCCTGGCGCCGGCCTCGAACGCACGCACGACCGGGGCGCACCCGGTCGACTGCACCGCCACCAGCCGGGGCAGCCGCTCGTCGATCCAGCCGAGGGTACGCAGTTCCGCGAGCGCCTTGTGGATGCCGATCAGCCCCACCCCGCCGCCGGTCGGGTAGACGATCACGTCCGGCACCCGCCACCCGAGCTGCTCGGCCAGCTCGTACCCCATGGTCTTCTTGCCCTCCAGCCGGTACGGCTCCTTGAGGGTGGAGACATCGAAGATCCCGCCGGAGGCAGCGACCAGCTGGCCGATCAGCTTGCCGGCGTCGCTGATGAGGCCGTCGACCAGGTGCAGCTCGGCGCCGGCGGCCAGGCACTCCTGGCGGGTGATCGTCGGCGCGCTGGTCGGCATGGCGATGGTGGCCCGCATACCCGCCCGCGCCGCATAGGTGGCCCAGGCCGCGCCCGCGTTGCCGTTAGTGGGCATGGCGACGTGGCGTACCCCGAGCTCGTACGCCCGGGACACCCCGACCGCAGCACCGCGCGCCTTGAACGACCCGGTCGGCACCAGCCCTTCGTCCTTCATCAACAGCCGCGGCACCCCGACCGCCGCCCCGTAGCGCGGCGCCGGCCACAACGGCGTCCAGCCCTCTCCTAACGTGACCGCCGACGCCGGGTCGGCCACCGGCAGCAGCTCCCGGTAGCGCCACAGGTCGGCCGGGCGCCCGGCCAGCCGCGCCGGACCCACCGCCCGGCCGACCGCGTCCAAGTCGTAGCGGGCCAAGAGCGGTGACCCGCAGCCACACAGGTTCTGCCGCCGGTCGGCCTCATGGTGGTTGCCGCATCGAGGGCACTCGAGATGTGTCAGATACATGCCCGCCAGTATCCTGCTCAGTCCGGCACGCGGGGCACCGCGCGGCTGTGGTGCAGATGGGTGGCCCGCCCGCCGGCACCGGCACCCACGAACGCCATCCGGGCATGCTGCCCACCCTGGGGCTCCGCCGATATGAACGCGTCGGCGTCCAGCCGGACGATCTCGTACTCCTCCACCTGCCGGCCCAGCTCCGCCGCCAACCCGCGCGGGGTCCGGCGCACCCACAGCCCGCCGCGGTCGTGGGGCGTGACGTCATAGCGGGCCACCTGGTTCTGGTAGCTGCCGGCATAGCGGTCCGGCTGCACCGGCTGCGGGTCGGTCGGCGGCACGGGTGGCGGCGCGATCCGGATGCCGGCCAGCTCCTCCAGCGCCCGCCCGACGATCTCCCGGTAGAGCGCGAGGACATCACCACCGTTGGTCAGCACCGCCGCCGCCACCCCGGCACTCGGGACGATCTCCAGGATCGCCGCCTGCCCCAGCGTCCCGCCGCCGTGGCCGAACACGGTGCCGCCGTCCCGGTCGAAGATGTGCCACGCGAGCCCCAGGCCGACCGACTCGCCGCCCAGGTACGGCTGCGACACCTGGCGCTCCCGCATGGCAGCCACCGAGGCACCGGACAGCACCACCGACCCGTCGTGGGCCGCGCCCCCGTCCCGGTGGACCTGCGCGAACCGCAGCAGGTCGCCCGCGCTCATCGACAGCAGCGACCCGGCCGGCGCGTTCTCGTGCGCCGCGCGGTCATCCGGGCGCTCGCGCCCTGATCGGCGACCCGGAAACCGGGCAGGTAGCGCCGCACCGGGGTGTCCAGGTCCAGCAGCCCTTCGTCGACCAGCTGCATGACCAGCGTGGCCGTCCACAGCTTCGTGATCGACCCGATCTGGAACAGCGAGTCGGTGGTGACCTCCACGCCGGTGGCGCGGTTGAGCACCCCGTACGCAGCCTCGGCCCGCTCGTCCCCGGCTGACACCGCCACCACCGCACCCGGCACCTGGTGGGCGGCGGCCGCCTCGGCCAGCCGCTCCGGCAGCCACTTCTGGACGTCCTGCAGGCTCCCCATCGACGGCTCCTTTCCGCGCGCCGCACACGGTAGCGCGCATCGCCACCGGGCCGGCTCACCCGGGCCGGACCGCCACATAGAGGTAGTAGTCCAGCTCGCGGCCCTGCCGTCGCACGCGGCGGTGCACCACTCCGGTCGCGCCGACCATGTCGGACAGATCCGCCCGTAACCGTGGCGCCCGGTCGGCCGACCACACCGCCAGCAGCCCGCCCGGCCGCAGCGCCCGCGCCGCCGCCGCCAGCCCGGCCGGTTCGTACACCGCTGCGTTGCGCTGGTGCACCAGGAAGCCGGGGCCGTTGTCCACATCGAGCAGAATCGCGTCGTACGGGTCGTCGACGCCGTCGGCGAGCCACTCGCGCACATCGGCCACCTCCACCCGCACTCGCGGGTCGGCCAGCAGCCGCTCCGCTCCCGGCACGAGGCCGGCGCGCAACCACCCCACCAGCAGCGGCTCGATCTCCACCACGGCGACCCGCCGCACCCGCGGGTCGTCCAGCAGCTCCGCCAGCGTGCACCCCAGGCCCAGGCCACCCACCAGCACCCGCCGCGGGTCGCGGTGGCGGGCCAGCACCGCGCCGGCCAACAGCCGCTCGGTGGTCGTCTCCGCGGTGTCCATCAGGAACACCCCGTTGAGGATCAGCTCGTACCCCGGCCCGGCCTCGCCGGGACGCTCCCGCAGCACCACCTCGCCCAGCACCCCGTCGGCGCGCCCCAGCACCCGCAGCGGCTCCGCCGGCTCCCCAAGCGGGCTCCCCTGATCAGGCTCGGGCCTGAAGAGGGGACCCTTCCTGGGAACGGTCACAGCTGCCGCTGCCACGAGGTCGAGGTGGCGAGCAGCTCGTATCCGAGCAACTCGTTGACCCGCGCCATGTGCGAGTTGGACGCCGCGTTGTTGGTGTCGATGGTGTGCAACTGCGGCTCGACCTCCGCCAGCCAGCGCACCATGCCCGCCTTCAGCAGCACGCCGAGCCGGTTGCCCCGGTGGGCACCCACCACCGACGTGTCGTGCTGGAACCCGTGCCACGGACGGTGGTGGTCCACTCCCACCACGGTGTGGCCGGCCAGCTCACCGGTCTCGCGGTGGCGGGCCAGCAGCCGGTAGAGCCGCTGACCGCGCGCGAGCACCGCCTCCTCGTACGCGCGGATGCGCTCCCGGCTGTACGCCTCGCGCTCGACCGCCATGTCGTCGGTGGGCGCGTCGTTGATCGCCTCGCTGAGCGCCACCACCGCCGGCATCAGCTCCTCCGGCGTGCGGCCGGGCACGCGGACCAGCTGGTACGCCGCCGCGTGCGCCCCGGCGGCCGCAAACTCCCGGTCAATGCGCTCCCGGTCGACCGTACGCAGGTCCTGGCGGCGTACCGCCATCGTGAACACCTGCCGCATCCCCACGGCGGTGGCGAAGCCTCGCAACGCCGGGCTGTCGACGCCGTACCCGAGCAGCACCGTGCGACCCTCGTCGCGCACCCGCGCCAGCCCGGCGTCGAACAGCCGCCGGCCGAGGCCCTCCCGTCGCCGCCGCGGGTCCACCGTCACCACCATGTCCGCCCGCTGCGGGTTGTCCCAGCGGGAGAACGAAACAGCGACGAACCCGACCGGGAGCCCGAGGCCGTCGCGGGCCAGGGCGGTGGTCGGCGGGTGCCCGTCCGGCCCGTGCCGCAGCCGGGCGGTGAGGGTGGGCACGATCTCGCCCACCCGGTACGGCGCGTCGTGCGACCGGGCCGCCTCCAGCACCGCGGCGGCCGCGGCAAGGTCACGGTCGTCCAGCTTCTCCGGATCCAGCCAGGTGAGGTTCACGCCGCACACCGTAACCACCGGCCGCTACTGCCACGAGCGGGTTTCAGCCGGTGGGCTGGTCGAACAGGAACGACAGCAGCACGAACCGCCGGCCGGCGGTCACCGGGCGCACCTCGTGCAGCTGCGAGCAGGAGAACACCAGCGCGGCGCCCGCGTCCGGCCGGTAGAGCTGGTGGCCGTACTCGGGGAAGCGCAGCTCGCCGCCGTCGTACGCGTCGTTGAGGTTGAGCGTGAGCGCGAACGCGCGGTGGGCGGTCGCGCGGGTGAGGTTGTCGCGGTGCGCGCGGAAGAAGCCGCCGGACTCCGCGTCGTAGCAGGCGATCTTGAATCCCTCGAAGCGGGTGGCGCGGTAGGCGAACGCCTTGCGCACCTCCGGCATCACCCGCCGGCCCACCACCGTGGACAGTTCCCGCATCAGTTCCGGATCGCTCACGGTGTGGTCGCGGCGGCGCTTGTACGCGTCGTCGAGCACCTCGTCGCCGCCGCGCTCCACCCCGGTGTCGAC
>SLSW01000216.1 GCA_007130245.1 Micromonosporaceae bacterium | reverse complement strand
TGCGCGACGCGGTGGCCTTCATCGTCCTGATCGTCGTCCTGGTGGTGCGTCCAGGCGGCTTCCTCGGCCAGCGCACCGTTGCGAGGGTCTGATGGCCAACGACACCGTGACACCGCGCCGCACCGGTTCGCCCACGCCGGAGGGCCCGATGGCGCGACTGTTCGCTGCCGGCAGGTTCGGCCGGCCCACCACCGGTGGCTGGCGCGGGGATGCGGTCGGCTTCCTGGTACTGGCGCTGTTCCTCGCCGTGTTCCCGCTGGTGGCGCCGACGTCATTCGTCAACGTCGGCGTGTACGCGCTGATCTACGGCCTGGCCGCGATCGGCCTGTCGCTGCTGATGGGGCTGGCCGGGCAGGTCAGCCTCGGGCAGGCCGCGTTCTTCGCCATCGGCGCGTACACCCAGGCGCTGCTGGTCACCCGCTACGACGTACCGATGATGGCGGCCGCGCCGCTGGCGGTCGGGTTGGCGATGCTGGCGGCGCTGCTCGTCGGTGCGCCGCTGCTGCGGCTGCGTGGGCACTATCTCGCGCTGGCCACCCTGGGGCTGGGCATCATCGTCACCGTCATCGCCAACGAGACCGCCTGGCTCGGCGCCACCTCCGGCATCTACGGCGTCGACAAGCCGACCTTCGGTGGTCGGCGCTTCGACACTCCCGCCGAGTACTTCTGGCTGCTGGCACCGGTGGTGTTCCTCGGCCTGCTGTTGGCGCGCAACATCGCCGCCGGACGCGTCGGACGCGCCCTGGGCGCGGTCAACGACTCCGAGGTGGCCGCCGAGTGCCTCGGCGTGGACACGTTCCGTCTGCGGTTGCAGGTCTTCATGGTCTCGGCCGGATACGCCGGTTTCGCCGGCGTGGCGTACGTGCACTGGGTCGGCGTGGTCAACCCCAACGCGGCCAACTTCCCGCTGTCGGTGGAGTTCCTGCTGATGGCCGTGCTCGGCGGGCTGGGCAGCGTCTGGGGCGCCATCATCGGCGCGTTCTCGGTGGAGCTGCTCGACAAGGGGCTGCGCACCGCGATCCCGGCCATCCTGCCCGGAGCCGAGGGCGAGGTACAGCTGATCGGCTTCGGCATCATTCTCACCGTCGTCGTCATATTCGTCCCCGGCGGTATCTACGGGGTGGGAAAGCAGGTCCTGGCCCGGCTTCGCGGCCCCCAGGTGCCCGTGCCTGACGAGGCGGACGACGCGGCCGAGGCGGACGACTCGCCGCTGCTGCCGCGCCCGGGCCGCCCGGAGCTGGGCACACCGCTGCTGGAGGTCGACGGTCTGGTGCGCCACTTCGGCGGGGTCGTCGCGGTCAACGACGTGTCGTTCGAGGTGCGGGCCGGCGAGATCTTCGCGCTCATCGGGCCCAACGGTGCGGGCAAGACCACCTGCTTCAATATCATCAGCGGGGTGCTTCCCCCCACCCGGGGCACGGTACGGCTGGCCGGCGAGCGCATCGACGGCCGTAAACCGCACGTGTTCGCGCGCGCCAGAGCCACCCGCACGTTCCAGAACCTGCAGATCTTCCGGTCCGTCACAGTGCGCGGCAACGTGGCGGTAGGACGCCACCTGCGCAGCCGCGCCGGGATGGTGCGCGCCGCGCTGGCGTTACCCGCCCGGCGGGAGGAGGTGCGGATCCGCCGCGCTGCCGAGGAGATGCTTCCCCTGGTCGGTCTGGGCGGACGAGCCGACGTGCCGGCGGCGGACCTGCCATTCGGTGACCAGCGCCGCCTGGAGCTCGTCCGGGCCCTCGCGCTCGAACCCGACCTGCTGCTGCTGGACGAACCCATGGCGGGCCTGGCCAGCGGCGAGCGTCGCGACCTGGGGCGGCTGCTGCGCCGGCTGCGGGCCGGCGGCATGGGGATCGTCCTCGTGGAACATGACGTGGAGGCGGTGCTGGCACTGGCCGACCGGGTCGCGGTGCTCGACGACGGGCGCCTGATCGCGCTGGGCACCCCGGACGAGGTTCGCCACGATCCGGCGGTGCTGGCCGCCTACCTGGGGACCGAGGAGCCGGAGCAGGACTCGCCGGCGGCACCGCACGCCGGGCCGCCACCGGCGACCGAAGGGGGTGACTGATGCTCGAGGTGACCAAGCTGTGCGCCGGTTACGACAAGCTGCGGGTGCTGCACGAAGTCGACCTGAGCGTGTCCCACGGTCAGCTGCTGGCCGTGATCGGCGCCAACGGCGCGGGCAAGAGCACCCTGCTGCGCGCACTGTCCGGCCTGATCCGCCCGAGCGGTCGGATTACATTGGATGGTCGGGACATCACCGGGCTGCCGGCGGAGAAGATCGCCGCGGCGGGGCTGGCGCATGTGCCGGAGAACCGGCTGGTGTTCCCCTCGCTGACCGTGTCGGACAACCTTGTCCTCGGCGGTTGGACCCGCCGGCGCGCGGGCGCGACCGTCGCGGCGCGCCGGGCCCAGGTGCTGGAGCTGTTTCCGCCCCTGGCCATGCGTCTCGGCCAGCCGGCCGGCACCCTGTCCGGCGGCGAGCAGCAGATGCTGGCCATCGGCCGTGGCCTGATGGCCGACCCGTCGGTCCTGGTGCTGGATGAGCCGAGCCTCGGTCTCGCGCCGCGGCTGGTGGGTCAGATCTTCGCCGCGCTCGCCGAGCTCAAGAGCGATCACCAGCTGACCATCGTGCTGGTCGAGCAGAACACGCGGGCCGCCTTCCGGGTGGCCGACCAGGTGGCCGTCATGGACCGCGGCCGGATCGTGACGACGGGGACACCCGACGCCCTCTCCCGGGACGACCGGGTGCAGCACACATACCTGGGCGGCGGTTACTCCACCGCCGAATCCTGACCCCGGCAGCGGGACGAGAAAGGACCACCATGTCCAAGCCGTTCGCCTCGTCGGCGGACCTGCGCGACAAGACCGAGAAGCTCGAGATGCTCGCCGACGGGGTGTACGCCCTGACCGCCGAGGGCGACCCGAACGTCGGCGCGGTCGAGGGCGAAGACTTCCTGATCGCATTCGAGGCGCGCGCCACCCCGGTGATGGCCCGGCAGTGGCTGGACCGGTTACGCGAGCACACCGACAAGCCGGTGAAGTATCTCGTCCTGTCGCACTACCACGCCGTACGGGTGCTGGGGGCGGCCGCGTTCGACGCCGAGGTCATCATCGCCCACGAGCAGACCCGGCAGCTGATCGCCGAACGTGGCATGCAGGACTGGCAGTCCGAGCGTGCCCGGATGCCACGGCTGTTCACCGGCGAGCAGAGCATTCCGGGACTGACCTGGCCCGACGTCACATTCTCCGACCGGCTCACCATCGATCTCGGCGGTGACCGGGGTGAGGCGGTGCTGCAGTTCTGCGGCCGCGGACACACCGCCGGCGACCTGGTGCTGTGGCTGCCGAAGCCACGGGTGCTGTTCGCCGGCGACCTGGTGGAGTCCCAGGCCGCGCTGTACACCGGCGACGCGTTCCACACCGACTGGTCCACCACCACCCTGGACCGCGTGAGCGCCTTCGGCGCCGAGGCACTGGTAGGCGGCCGTGGGGCGGTGGCCCGCACCGCACCGGCGGTAGCGGCGGCCATCGCGCAGACCCGCGACTTCCTGCTGGTGATGCGCGCGACAGTGGGTGAGGTGCACGCGGCCGGCGGCGCGGTCACGGAGGCGTTCAACGCCACCCATCAGGCTCTCGCGCCGCGCTACGGGCAGTGGCCGATCTTCGAGCACTGCCTGCCGTTCAACGTACGGCGACTGTGGGACGAGCTGGACGGGCTCGACTGGCCGCGGGTCTGGACCGCGGAACTGGACCGCCAGGTGTGGGACGAGTTGCAGGGATGACCACTCCGACCGCTCTCGAGACCGACCCGGTGGTCGTGATCGGCGCCGGTCCGGTCGGGCAGAGCGCCGCCCTGCTGCTGGCCCGGTGGGGCGTTCCGGTCACGGTGCTCGACGCACGTCCCCGGCGGGATCTGATCGGCTCCAAGGCGATCTGCCAGCAGCGCGACGTGCTGGACATCTGGGAGGCGGTCGGGGCCGGCCGCCGCATCAGCGACGCCGGGGTCACCTGGGACGTCGCCCGCACCTACTACCGCGACCGGGAGCTGATCTGCCAGACCTTCACCGACCGTGGCCGGTCGCTGTTCCCGCCGTTCGTCAACATCTCACAGTCGCGCACGGAGGAGATACTCGACGAGCAGATCGCCGCCGTCGCGTCGGTCGACGTGCGGTGGGCGCACGAAGTCATCGACGTAGTCCAGGACCGCGACGGTGTGACGATACGTTGCCGCACCCCGGACGGTGCCGGGGCGCTGCGGGCGTCCTATGTGATTGCCTGTGCCGGCGCCAGGGGCGACGAGGTACGGCAGATGCTGGGGCTCAGCTTCGACGGCCGGTCCTTCGACGACCATTTCCTGATCTGCGACATCCGCGCGGACCTCGGCCATTGGGCGAACGAACGCAGGTTCTTCTTCGACCCGGAGTGGAACCCCGGGCGGCAGGTGCTCATCCACCCGTGTCCCGATTCGACGTTCCGCATCGACTGGCAGGTGCCGGCGGACTTCGATCTCGACGCCGAGCGCGATAGCGGAGCGCTGGACCACCGCATCCGGCAGATCGTCGGTGGCCACCCCTACGAGGTGGTGTGGTCGTCGGTCTACCGCTTCCACGCCCGGCGGGTCGACCGGATGCGGGTGGGGCGGGTGCTGGTCGCTGGTGATCTGGCACATCTGGTGGCCCCGTTCGGTGCCCGCGGATTGAACTCCGGGGTGGCCGACGTGGAGAACGCCGCCTGGAAGATAGCCTTCGCGCTGCGGGGTTGGGCCCCGCCGGCGGTGCTGGACAGTTACCACACCGAACGGATCGCCGCGGCCGACGAGAACCTCGCGGTCACCAGTGCCACGATGGACTTTCTGGTCCCGCAGACCGAGGCCTCGAGGTTGCGGCGCACCGACGTGCTGCGGCGGGCACTCACCGATCCGGCGGCGCGCGCCGAGGTCGACTCCGGACGGCTGTGCGAGCCGTTCTGGTACGTCGACTCCCCGCTCACCACGCCACATCCGAGCCGGGTCCTGCCTGGCCGGCCTTCCCGCGGGCAGGACCCGCCGGTCGTGCCGGGGGTGCTGGTGCCGGACGTGCCGGTCACCGTCGACGGCGCGCCCGGGGTCAGCCGGTTGCGCGAGATCGTCCGGGACGGGATCCTCGTGCTCACCACCGGCGAGGTGGCGGCGGTGAAGGCCGGCGCAAACCGCGGGACCGGCGCACCCGTACGGGCGCTGGCGCTGCCCGACATCGACCCGACCGGTCTGCTCACCGCGGCGATCGAGGCCGGGCCGGGCGAGGCCTGGGTGATCCGCCCCGACGGTCATGTCGCGGCGGTGGTCGACTCCGGCGACGGACCGGCCGTCTCGGCAGCGGTCCGCCGCGCGCTCGGGTTCACGGCCGGAGCGTCGGCGCCCCCTGCACGGGCGCGCGCCTGAGGCCTCGCGACGAGTCGGCCCGCGCGTATCCGGGCGCTCCCCCACTCTGGCGGCTCGGGCTATATATACTGTATGTCTGAGTAAGGGGAGGTGTCGATGTCAGGGCACGCGTACGCCTTCTGGCTCGACTCCCCCGGCCGCGGTCGGAACCGACCGGCGACCCTGCCGGGACCCGGCCCCGACCAGGTGGCCCACGTCGCCCGGGCTGGTGACGAGCGAGGGCTATGATCTCCGACCGCCGCACCGTGTACACCGTGCTGCCGGGCAACGTCGACGACCCGGGCGCGCCCAGCGGCGGCAACACCTACGACCGCCGGGTGTGCCGGGAGCTGGCCGGCACGGGCTGGTCGGTGCACGAGATCACCGCACCCGGCGCGTGGCCGCAGCCAGCACCGGCCGACCGTGCCGCCCTGGCCACCGCGCTGGCAGCGGTGCCCGAGCGTGCCGTGGTGCTGCTGGACGGCCTCGTGGCGTGCGCGGCTCCGGACGTGGTGGTTCCCGAGGCCGGCCGGCTGCGCCCAGTGGTGCTGGTGCACCTGCCGCTGGCCGACGAGACCGGGTTGACGCGCCGGGCCGCGTCCGAGCTGCACCGCCGCGAGCGGCAGACGCTACTGGCCGCGGACGCGGTGGTCGCCACCAGCGACTGGGCCGCCCGGCGGCTGGTCGGACGCCACCCGCTGCCGGCCGGCCGATTGCACGTCGCCGCTCCCGGGGTGGATCCGGCGCCGCCGGCCCCCGGCACCGACGGCGTCTCCCGGCTGCTGTGCGTGGCCGCCGTGACCCCCCGCAAAGGACACGACCTGCTGGTCGAGGCGCTGGCCATCGCCGCCGACCGGCGCTTGGAGTGTGTGTGCGTGGGCGACCTGGACCGGGCTCCCGGCCACGCCGCACGGGTGCGCCGGGCGGTGCGGGCGCACCGGCTCGGCGACCGCGTCCGGCTGGTCGGGGCCCGCACCGGGGACGACCTGGCCCGCGCCTACGCCGCCGCCGACCTACTGGTGCTGGCCTCCCGCACCGAGACCTACGGGATGGTGGTCACCGAGGCGCTGGCACGCGGTGTGCCGGTGCTCGCCACCGACACCGGCGGCGTGGCCGAGGCCCTCGGGCGCGCCCCGGACGGAGCCCACCCGGGCATGCTGGTGCCGCCGGCGGACCCGGCGGCCTTGGCCGCCGGCCTTCGCCGCTGGCTGGACGATCCCGGCTGGCGGCGTGACCTGCGCCGCGCCGCGGCCGCCCGACGGCGCACCCTGCCCGGATGGCAGGCCACGGCCGCCGCCCTGAGTGCGGTGCTGACAGATCTGGTGCCCACGGTGGGGAGGAACGGATGAGCACTCTCGACACGCCCCGACACAGTGCCGCCTGGCTCGGGCTGCGCGAGGACGCGGACGCCGCGGCGCGCGCCACCGCGCTGCTCGACCCGCTACGGGACCGGCTGCCGGACGCCTCACCGCTGATCGTGTGCGACCTGGGCGCCGGCACCGGCGCCATGGGACGCTGGCTCGCCCGCCACCTGCCCGGCCGGCAGCACTGGATCCTGTTCGACCGCGATCCGGTGCTGCTCCGGCGGGCGGCCTCCACGATGGTCGACACCGCCGCCGACGGCGCGCCGGTCACGGTGGCCACACGGCAGATCGACATCGCCGATCTGGCCGCCGACGACCTGACCGGCGCCGGCCTGGTCACCGCCTCCGCGCTGCTGGACCTGCTCACCCGCGACCATGTGGACCGCATAGCCGCGGCGTGCGCCGCGGCGTCCTGCCCGGCGCTGTTGACGCTGTCGGTGACCGGCGAGGTGGAGCTCACGCCGCCCGACCCGCTCGACGTGGAGGTGGCCGCCGCATTCAACTCCCACCAGCGCCGCCGCACCGGCGGCCGGCGCCTGCTCGGCCCGGACGCCGTTGACGCCGCCGATCGCGCGTTCACCCGCCGGGGTTCGACGGTGCTGGTGCGCCCCAGCCCGTGGCGGCTCGGCCCGGACCAGACCGCGCTGATGCGCCAGTGGCTGCGCAGCTGGGTCGCGGCCGCATGCGCGCAGCGGCCCGACCTCACTGGAGCGGCGTCCGCCTACCTTGAGCGGCGGCTCGCGGCCGTGGACGCGGGTGAGCTACAGGTGGTGGTCGGTCACCACGATCTGCTCGCCTACCGGGAATGAGCCCCGAGGCGGTTCACGCGGTGGTGGGCCCGGGTGCCGAGCGCGGTTGCCATCAGGTCCGCTCCGGATGCCCGTGCGGCGGCAGCGCGAGGGTGTGGCCACGGCGGGTCACCTTCGTCGTGAGATACCGGGCATTGGCGTCGGACAGGTGCACCCCGGTGGCGAGCACACCGGCCACCCGCACGCCAAGGCGTTCCAGCTGCGCGGCCTTGTCCGGGTTGTTGCTCAACAGGCTGACCCGCTCCACCCCGAGGGTGCGCAGCATCTGGGCGGCCACCGTGTAGTCGCGTTCGTCCTCGCCGTGCCCGAGGGCCAGGTTGGCCTCGTACGTGTCGAGCCCGGCGCCCTGCAGCGCGTACGCGTCGAGTTTGGCGTACAGGCCGATGCCGCGGCCCTCCTGCCGCAGGTACAGCAGGAATCCGCCCACGGCGGCGATGCGTTCCACCGCCTCGCGCAGCTGCGGGCCGCAGTCGCAGCGCTGGCTGCCGAAGACATCTCCGGTCAGGCACTCGCTGTGCGGTCGCACCAGCGGCGCCGGCCCGGGGGTGGCGGCGCCGTCGAGGCACGCCTGCCACTGCCCGAGACCGAGGGCGAGATGCTCCCGGCCGTCGGCGAGACCCTCAAAGGTGAACAGCCGGGCATCGGTGGTGTAGCCATCCAGGAAACGCAGCGGGACCGACACTTCCATCCGGATCCTGGCCCCAGGGCCGGGAACCGACCCGTTCCCGGCGTGCGGCGGTGCCGGACTGGACACCTCGGGCAAGGTATCGGACATCGACCCCCCATGATTGACACCCGACCACGCGGTCGCGTTGTCCCGCGCGGACGCCGGTCGCCCCACCGCCGGTGGTTACCACCTTTCATCATGGCCGACCGGGCGTGCGCGCGTACGTGCTTTCGGCCTCAGAACCGAGCCAGTCGACGCAGGTGCGGTAGTAACGGTTCAGGTCGACCCAGGCGCCCGAGTCCACCAGTAGCGCCGGCGGCGGTCCGGATCAGCGAGCGAACCTGCCGACCAGGTGGCCACTGGCCAGTTCGTGCCCCTGCACCGCGCGGTGCACGTCGCCCGCCCGCGGACGCGACGGCAGGCGCGGCGGTTCGGGCACGGCGTAGAGGCGAAAGAAGTACCGGTGCGGTTCGTCGCCGACCGGTGGTTGCGGTCCGCCCCAACCCACGGTGCCGAAGTCGTTCGGCCACTCGCGCCCGCTAGCGGGCACCTCACCCTCGCCGAACCCGCCGCTCGCCGGGTCGATTCCGGTCACCAGCCAGTGCAGGAAGGGCGTGCCGCCGGCGTCCGGGTCCTCACACAGCAGCACCAGCTCCTCGGTGCCGTCGGGCACGTCGTCCCACTGCAGCGGCGGCGAGACGTTACCGCCGGGCCTCGACAGGCGCTGCGGCAACAGGTCGTGGTCGGAGAAGGCGGGGCTACGCAGGGTGATGCCGGCCATCAGGGTCCTCCTCCCCAGCCGGCCGCGGCGACGCGGCCCGGAACAAACTCCCTACCTCGTACCCGGCGCTGTACGGCCGAAACGCGGCCGGTGGCAGACTCCCGGGCGTGGATGATGCTGCGGTGACATGGGTGGTGATGGCGCGGGACGTATCACACGCGGCCCGTGTCGAGGGTGAAGCACAGACCGTGGCCAGCATGGTCCTCGACGCCGACACGGGCCTGGTGCGCGGCCTGTCGACCGGGGCCTCCGTGCGGTCGGCCGGCGCGGAGGCGATGCGGATGGCGTTGACCCGGCCAGCGGGGCCGCTGCCGGCAGCGGTGCCCGTGCGGGTGGTGTGCAGCAACCTGCCGCCCGAGGAGGTGCGGGCGGAGCTGCCCGAGTTGCTCGGGAACGCGGCTGTTCCCGAACTACTCGCCAACGTCGTCGTCGAGGCCGAGGACATCTTCGACTCGTTCGTGGGGCATCTGGCCGGGCGGCAGCAGCCTGAGGAGTTCCCTACCCCGGCGGACTGGCGGTTCCTGTTCGACGTGGCCATCGACTACCGGCGGGCCGAGCCGTGGCAGGCCTGGTCCGACATTGACACCCTGGACCTGGTGCTGAAGGTGGACGGCGCCGCGGCGCGGTATGTCGCGGTGGTGCTCGGGCAGGAGGGCATCCAGCGAGGACTCAGTCTCTATCCCGGGGCGGTGCTGCCCGAGGCGCTGCACGCGCCCGATCCATCCGAGGTGGCACTGCCCGAGGGCATGCTGATGCTGTGGCTGGATCCTCCGGAGTCGGCGCCGCCAGAGTTCACCGCCAAGGCGGGCCGGTACGGCTGGCCGCAGGAGGCGGACCTGGTTCCGATCGCCCTGACCGCCGGACCTGACGGGCCCACCGACCTGGACCGGCGCGCCGCGCACCGCCTCACGCTGGCAATGGCCGCGGTGCTCGCGCGGCTCCGGGGACCGCAGCTGCCCGGCGACGGCCCAGGCCGGACGTCCGGCGAGCTCACCCTGGCGGACGGCCATCAGGGCAGTTACTCGATCAGTTGAGTCGCGACGGTGTCGTGACCGGTGCGGCAGCGTCGGGCTGCACACTCGCACGCAACTTCGCCAGCGTGCGGATGAGGATGCGGGAGATCTGCGCCTGCGAGACGCCGATCTGTCCGGCGATCTCCTCCTGGCTCATGTCGCCGTAGTAACGCATGGCCAGGATACGCCGTTGCCGTGCGGTGAGCGTGGTCAGCAGCGGCTTCAGGGAGCACCGGTCGGTCGCCGTGTCGAAGCGGGGGTCAACCTGGCCGATGGTCTCGACCAAGGGGTACGGGTCTTCGCGCGAGGTCGTCGCCACGGCGTCGGCGGACTCGGGGCGGTAGGCCTGCCACGAGTCCTGCGCGGTGGCCACCTCCTGCTCGGTGACTCCAAGGCGGGTGGCGATCTCCTGTCGCGTCGGCGAGCGGCCCCGCTCCTGGGCCAGCGCGGCGCCGGCGTCGGCGAGCCGCACCGCCACCTCCTTGGTGGTCCGCGACACGCGCATCCGCCAGCCGTAGTCACGGAAGTGACGCTTGAGTGCGCCGGTGATGGTCGGCACGGCGTAGGAGCTGAACGCCACCTGCCGGGTCGGGTCGTACCGGTCCACGGCATTGACCAGCGCGAGGGCAGCGACCTGTTGCAGGTCGTCCAGGGGTTCGCCGCGCCCGCGCCAGCCGGCGGCCAGGCGTCGCGCCAGCGGCAGACCCGCCTCGATGGCGCGGGAACGCAGCGTCGCACGGTCGGGGTGACCGTCCGGCAGCTCGGCGCGCCGACGTAACAAATCGTGTACGCCTCCAACGCTGGTGTCCATGTAACCAAGTTCGCCCGTGCACCAGGTGTGCGACAGGGACATTGGTCTCGTTAGGCTGGGACCTCCGGCACCTGGTTACCGGTCGTGGTCGAGCGGGCAGACCGAATACTGCTTGCCGCACCACGTTGCGGCCGAGATCCTCACTGCACCGGACACCCAGTGGTGGGTGTCGACACTCGGACGCAGGCCGCGACACGTGAACGGCCTCACCGCGGCGCTTCCGGGCCGTACCGGCCCCACCGCGAAGGGCCGCAGGTCCCGCCGACGGGTGACCGGTGGCCCTGCCCGCCACCGCGTGCTTCGCGCAGGATCTCGATAGCTCCCGTCGGCGACCGCGACGCGGAGCGCGCGAACCGATCACGCGAGGAGGAGCTACGTGAAGCCCACCATCACGACGCCGCGCCCCCGCTCCACCCATCAGCGCCGCGGCCGGACCGGCCGGCTGCGGCTCGCGTCCGCGGTGGGGCTGGCCGCCCTGCTGCTGACCACCGCGTGCGGGGCCGCACCGGAACCCGGGGCCGACACCCGATCGGGGGCGACGGCCGTGGAGGCGGTCACGATCGAGGTGCACCGTTCGGTGTACTGCGGCTGTTGCGAGGTCTACGAGGACTACCTGGCCGAGCAGGGTTTCGAGGTCGAGTCCCGGGTGCGCGAAGACGTGGACAGGTTCAAGGACAGCGTGGGCGTGCCGATGGATCTCGCCAGCTGCCACACCGCCATGGTGGATGGTTACTTCGTCGAAGGACACGTCCCGGCCGAGGTGATCCACATGCTGCTGGACGAGCGGCCGGACATCGACGGGATCACGCTTCCCGGGATGCCGGCCGGATCGCCGGGCATGCCCGGGCAGAAGGACGGTGCCTGGGTCGTCTACGCGGTCTCCGACGGTGAGGTCACTGAGTTCACCGTGCTGTGACGGCGGCCGACGTTCACGTCGTGACGGGCCAGATCACCGTGCCACGTCGGTCTGCCGGGCTGATGAGAACGACGCCCTTGGCGGCGAGCAACCGGGCGCTGGTGGTGCGTGCCTCGGTGAGATAGGCGCGCACCGCCTCCGCCGGGTCGGCGTCGAGCGGCACCGGCAGCCCACGCATGATCATGTCGACCCGCCGGCCCTGGTAACGACGGAACTGGCGCAGCCCACCGGTCCACCGGCCGAACCTCGACTGCCCGAAGTCGGCGTGGGTCAGCCGCCGGTTGGCCGGAAACATCGTGCCGGGAATCGTGGAGAAGAACGTCCACACGTCGAAATCCTTGATGCCGTACGGCTTCTCATCACCGGCGGCGAGCTCCACATAGTGCTGACCCGCGCCCTGACACAGCGCGGTGCACAGCATCCGCTGCGCATACTCGGGGCGGGTGATGAAAAACGTCCGCCGGTCCACGGCGGTGATCTCCTCGAGGCGGGCGAGGTCGTCCAGCGTGATCTGCTCGTACGAGCGTTCTTCGTCCACACTGGGCAGCGTACCGGAACCCGTGTCACACCGACGTGAAGCGACCGTGCGCCACGTGCGCGTGGGCGCTACCCTTGACCGTACGCAGCCGCGCTGGAACGGACGTGGTCACGATGATGGTTCTCACCGTGCTCCTGATCCCGCTGGCGGTGTGGGCCGTCATGCACCACCGCAGGTGGCTCGGCGACCGTGACCTGCCGGCCGCTCGCACCGTGGGCGGGTTCGCGTTGTGGGCACTGGCTGGCGCGGGAGCGGTCTTCTCCGGCCTGTCGTGGCTCGGGCCGCTGGTGTTCCTGCCGGTCACCGCACTCGTGGTGTGGGCCGCTGCGGCCACCAGCTCCGCGGCCCGGGCAGTCGTCGGATCGGCCGCCGGCGCCGGTGCGGGCCTGGGCTACGTGGCCGCGTTAGGGAATGTGACCGCGCAAGCCGCGATGGTCATCGGGGTGGTCGCTGCGTTGCTGGCGCTCGGCGCGCTGGTGAGCAGTGTGACGCTGAGCGCGCGTCACCGGGCATCAGCCGGTTGAGTCGGGCTGTCAGACGAGGTCGCGAGGTATGGACGTGCTCCAGTTGCGGGAGAAGACGCGGTCCTCGCCCTCGTAGGCGTCGAGCTGCGCGTGCAGATAGAACGTGGTCGGGTCGCAGGTGAGCACCTGGCGGGTCTCGGTGCGCACCCGCCAGTCGCCCCGGGCGAACTCGTGGACCCAGTGCGTCTCGCCCCTCAGGGACGTGTAGTCGTTGTTACGGCTCAGGTAGCGCTCGCGGGCCCAGGAGCGGACAAGCAGGTCGATGTCGTCCAGCACGTACGAGCCCTCGTCCAGCGTGACCTCGAGCACCGACTCGTCGGTCGACAGGTCGCGCAGCACGCGCCAGTTGTGGTGTGGCTCCTGCAGTTGGGTGCGCGGCGCGGCCGGCGCGGCCTGAGGCTCCCCGAACGGTGTCAGTGTCGCGTCCTCCGCGCGCGGCGCCCGCACCGGCAGGGTGAGGGTGCTGCGGTCGCAGCGCACCGCGAGGCGCACCGGCTCCGGCGGGGCCCAGGCGAGCGGCCAGTACGACGTGGAGATCGAGATCCGCAGACGGTGCCCGGTGAGGAAGCGGTGCCCCACGTCGTTGAGTGAGACCGGAATCCGGTACCACGTACCCGGCTCGAGCGCCTCGGGCGCGGCGTGCGAGTCCCGGTGGCAGAGGTTGAGCAGCCCGTAGGTGACCCTGGTCGCCTTGTCGTCGGGGGCTATGTCGGACAGCCGGACCGCCACCAGCGCCACCGGCCGGTTGACCGACAGCTCCAGGTGGACCACCGGTGCACCGAGGATCTCCAGCGGTTCTTCGAACACCTCACTGTCGAAGACCAGCGCGCCACCGTCCTCCTCCCGCTGGTCGTACGGCAGGTCCGGTCCGACGCCGTACGCGCACCACTTGCCGGCGAACAGCCCGATCGACAGCGGCGACGTGACGGTGAACTCGGTCGGCTCGTCGTCTTCGCCGGGCTCGGATCCGCCCTCACCGTCGGCGGGGGCGCGCGGCACCAGTCCGGTGGCGGCGAGCCGGTAGTCGGCGTCGCGCACGCCCGGAGCCGGCCAGCTCGGCTCGCCCACCCAGCGGCCCGGCCGGTGCCGCATGCGGGCCGCCGGCTCGATGCTGTCCTGCAGGTACACGCGCAGCATCGGCTCGTCCATGACCCCGGTGTCGATGTCTTTGAGCCAGTGGTCCCAGAAGCGCAACGCCTCCTGCAGGAAGCCGATCGCCGGCCCGGGGACACCCTCGTGCGGGTAGAGGTGGCTCCACGGCCCGATGAGACCGAGACGGGGCGACTGCAGGCTCTGCATGAGCCGGAACACCGCGTTCGAGTAGCCGTCGGCCCAGCCGCTCACCGCCATGACCGGGCACTGGATGCGGGAGATGTCCTCGCCGACGGAGCCGTGCCGCCAGTACTGGTCGCGGTGCTGGTGCGACAACCATGTCTCCAGCCATGGCCGGTTGGCCTCGAGCCGCTCGAACCAGATCTCCCGCCAGCGATGCCCGACGATGTCCGGGTCCGGAGGGCAGGCGTTGCGGGCGAACATCACCGACGCCCAGGACAGGTTGTCGCCGAGCAGGCAGCCGCCCATGTAGTGCACGTCGTCGGCGTAGCGGTCGTCGGTCGACGCCACCGAGATCACCGCCCGCAGCTCCGGCGGCTGCATGGCGGCGATCTGCAGCCCGTTGAAACCGCCCCAGGAGATCCCGATCATCCCGACGTTGCCGTCGCACCACGGCTGCGACGCGATCCAGCGCAGCACCTCGCATCCGTCGTCGAGCTCGGTCTGCAGGTACTCGTCCAGCAGCACCCCGTCGGAGTCCCCGCTGCCGCGCATGTCGACCCGGATGCACGCGTATCCGTGCCCGGCGAACCAGCCGTGCAGGGCCTGGTCGCGACTGCGCTTGTGGTCGCGCTTGCGGTACGGGATGTACTCCAGGATGGCCGGCACCGGTGCGTCCTGCGCCCCCTCCGGGATCCACATCCGGGCCGCGAGCTTGCAGCCGTCGCGCAGCGGGACCCAGGCGTTCTCGACGTGGCGGACCGGCCACGGGAACGTGTCGACCACTCTCACAGGTTCGCCTCCCGGACATGCGGGTCGAGCCGTGCCAGGTCGATGCCCGAGCGGGGCTTCTCCTCCGCGAAGGAGAAGCGCAGGCGTTCCGCGCACGCGCGGTAGCGCTCCTCGAGCTCGGCCGGCGAGTCTGCACCGACGTAGATCCATGCCAGCTCGTAGGTGTAGCTGTCCTGGTAGGGAAGGTCGTGCAGCCACTGACCCGGTCCCACCCGCAGCACGATCCGGGTGCCCGGGATCTCCCGCTCAACGGCGCCGACATCCGCCGGTGTGGGCACCGACTCGACGTACGCGTCATCCGCGCGGCGGACGAAGAACTTACCGGCGTACGAGAAGTCGCCCTGGCGGCGTGGCATGGACGGGCTTCGGTCGAGGGCGAGGTCGAGCATCACCGAGTGGTTGGACACGCCGTCGACCTTGCTGAACAGGTCGGTGTGCGACTCGGACAGCCGGCTGTTCACCTCGAGCAGCCAGACCTGGTCGGCGCCCTCGTCCCAGAAACACTCGACGTTCCACGCCGAGCGGTCGAGCCCGAGCGCCTCCACCGTCCGGCAGGCCATCGAGATCATCCGTTCCTGGACCCGTTCGGGCAGGGTGGAGGGGTAGCGGTAGCTGGCGAAGCTGGTGCCGCCGGGCACCCGCAGTGAGTCGATGATGCCGTAGA
>SLSW01000030.1 GCA_007130245.1 Micromonosporaceae bacterium | reverse complement strand
CCGCCGAACTCGAACAGCCGCAGCGGCAGCTCCCGGTAGGAGCGCCCGCGCGCCGAGAAGATCAGGTTGTGGAACGGGCAGTTCATCGGCTTGAGGTAGTAGTCCTGCCCGGGCTTGCGTACGTTGCCGGCCTCGTCGTACTCGGCGTCGAGGTGCATCGGCGGGAACATCCCGTCGGCGTACCACTGCAGGTGCCCGGAGGTCTCGAACAGCGCCGCCTTGGTGATGTGCGGGCTGGTGACGAACTCGTACCCGGCCTGCTGGTGGCGCTCGCGCGAATAGTCCTCCATCACCGTGCGTACGGTGCCGCCCTTGGGGTGGAACACCGCCAGCCCGGAGCCGATCTGCTCCGGGAAGCTGAACAGGTCCAGCTCCGCGCCGAGCTTGCGGTGGTCGCGCCGGGCGGCCTCCTCCAGCAGGTGCAGGTACGCCTTGAGGGCGTCGCGGGTGGGCCAGGCGGTGCCGTAGACCCGCTGCAGCTGCGGGTTGGCCTCGCTGCCGCGCCAGTACGCCGCGGCGGTGCGCATCAGCTTGAACGCGCCGATGTGTCGGGTGGTGGGCAGGTGCGGCCCGCGGCACAGGTCCGACCAGCGGACCTCGCCGCTGCGCGGGTCGAGGTTGTCGTAGATGGTCAGCTCGTCGCCGCCGACCTCCATCACCTCGGAGGTGTCCACCCCGCCGGCACCGCCGCCGGCGCCGAGAAGCTCCAGTTTGTACGGCTCGTCGGCCAGCTCGGCGCGGGCCTGCTCGACGCTGTCGAAGCGGCGGCGGCGGAACCGCTGCCCCGACTTGACGATCTCCTGCATCCGCTTCTCGAGCGTGGCCAGGTCCTCCGGGTGCAGCGGGGCGGTGTCGAAGTCGTAGTAGAACCCGTTCTCCACCGGCGGGCCGATGCCGAGCTTGGCCTGCGGGAACAGCTCCTGCATCGCCTGCGCGAGCACGTGGGCGGTCGAGTGACGCAGCACGTTCAGCCCGTCGGGCGAGTCGATGGTGACCGGCTCGACGCTGACGTCGGTCTCCGGCGCCCAGTCCAGGTCGCGCAGCCGCCCGTCCGGATCACGCACCACCACCACCGCGGTCGGTCCGGTGGTGGGCAGTCCGGCGGCGGACACCGCGTCGGCGCACGTCGTCCCGGCCGGGACGACGACGGGGTCGGCCACGGCGGCGGTGCGAAGTGCGGACACGATGATCTCCTCCGGTTGGTCGGGATGCGCGGACCGGGACCAGCCCAGCCGTTCGATGCTATCGGGCCGGCTGTCCCGGCACCCCACCGCCGCCCGGGGCGCCGGTAACATGATCGCGACCATCGGGACCAGGAGGGGTGTGGGCATGCTGCGGCGGGACGAGCGCCAACACCGGCGCTACCTGCGCGCGGCGCGCCGCGCATTCGCCCAGGTGACGTTCTACCGGGAACAGTGCGCCGCCGCCGGCCAACTGCTGGACGAACCGGCGCCCACCGCGGTCGCGCAGCTGCCGGACCCGCCACACACGCTGTGCCCGTTCTCCCGCCCCTGGGTCGCCGAGCGGGAACCGTCGCTGTGGACCCCACCGGCGCATCCACTGGCACGGGCGCTGCGGACCGCCGGCTGCCGCGACGGTGACCCGGTGCTGGAGATCCGGGCGGCGTTGCTGGACCGCACCCGGTTGCCGCGGCTGCGCCGGTTCGGCCCCCGCCCGCCGTACCGGGTGCTGCTGTCACCGGAGGCGGTCGTCGCCTCCGAGACGCGGCGGGCCGCGCTCAACCGGGAAGCGTTGGCCGTGGTCGAGGCGGCCGGCGCCGGCACGGTGGTCGGTGGCCCGGATGAGCTCGACGCGGTGCCGGGGGCCGCCGATCCGCGCCTGCGCCCGGTGCGTCGGTTGCCGGTGGCCGCCGCGGCCGAAGGTGCCGAAGGTGCCGAAGGTGCCGAACGCGGCGCCGGGGGGCCGGCGGTGCTGTTCGAGCCGCGGCTGGGCTATCTCGGGGGGTGGATGCCCGAATGTGGGCTGCCGCACCTGGACACGCCGCGCGTCTACGCCCGCGACCGCGACGGGGTGGTGGCCTTCTCGCTGCCGCGTTCGCGCCGGCCGACGCTGCTCGACATCGTGCCCGCCGGCGCGGAGGCGGTGACGGTGGGCGACTGCCCCCGCCACGGCACGCCGGTGCTGCTGGCACGCGCCGCCGACGGGTGATCCGGCGGCCGCAACCGGCGCTGCGGCCGCAACCGGCGCTGCGGCCGCAACCGGCGCTGCGGCGGCTACCGGCGCTGCGGCGGCGCGGGCCGGGTCATCCGCACGAGCGCGTGGTCACCACCCGGCACGCCGGCCCCGTCGACCACGAACCCGACCGACTCGAACAGTGACGCCGCTGCCGGCGATGCGGTGTGCAGGTAGCACGGCCCGCCAGCGGCGTCGATCTCGCGCATCCCGTGGTCGAGCAACCGGCGCCCGATTCCCCGGCCATGGGCGTGCGGGTGCACCCCGATCGTGTGCAGCAGCCACCAGCCCCCGGCCTCCGGCAGGGTGTCGCCCCGCGCCCCGGCGGAACGCCGCAGCGCCAGAAACGGCCGCGGTGCGGCAACCGCGGCGCGCAGCATCGACGGGGCCATCCGCAACCGCCGGGCCGCGGTGACCGGGTAACCGCCCGGTGGAATCAGCAGCAGGGCGCCGAGGATCCGGGCGCCGCCGCCGTCGGTGGGCTCGACCGCCACCAGTGCCCGGCCGTGCCGGGCGGCGTCGCGGGTGGCCGCGGTCAGCACGTGGCGCAGCATCCGCAGCCGTGCCCGCGGCCGGTGAGTCCGCATCGTCGCGCCCGGGGCGTCGACCAGACTCGCGGCCAGCACCGCCGCCGCCGCGGCCGCGCGGTCGCCGACCGGTTCGACCCTTACCGAGGTGTCGCTGTCGCCGTCGGCCGCCGGCGCGGTGAGGCGGCCCAGCGTGTCCTCGCGCAGCGGGCGCGCCCCGGAGTCCAGGTAGACGCGCAACGCGTCGACCATCACCTCGACCGGGTAGACCTGCTGCAGCACCGACAGCGGCGGACCACCGGTGGTGCCGAACATCGCCTCCCGGGCACTCCGCGCAAGATCGGCTGACAGGTCCTCACCGGAGCGCAACGCCGCCAGCGCCGCCCGCACCCGTTCAGCTGGTGGGTGTGCGAGCGCGCCGTCGCGGACGCCGATGTGGATCCAGCAGCGACCGGCCGCCCAGTGCGCCAGCCAGCACCGGGCATGCTCGACCCGCTGCCGCAGCGCCGCGGCGGCTGCCGGTCCGCTCGGCGCCCCGCCGCGAAGCGCCTCCACCGCGCGGTCGGTGTCGTAGCAACAGTCCTCCAGCGTGCCGAGCACCGTCGAGAAGGGTGGCAGCCCCGCCACGGCCCCTCCCTCGGGCGGGCCGCTGCGCAGGTGCTCGTCCCACTCGCGGTAGACACGGCACAGCGCGCGGGTGTCCCACGCCGCGATCACCGCCGGCGTCCGGCCGGTGGCGTGGACCCAGGAACGCATGGCGCTCGGCATCACCTGCCGCATCGCCTCCCGTACCGTGGCCGCCGCTGCTGCGGTCGCGCCGGTGGCCTCGGCCGCCGGTCCGGCGGCCCCGGGGGTTTCCGCCGGCGGCCCGGACGCGGTGGTCACGGCGGCGCGACCGGTCACGGCGGCGCGACCGGTCACGGTGGCGAGACCGGCCACGGTGTCGACCGCGCCGCACCGCTGGCACCACACCCGGGCGCGTCGGCGGCCGGGGCGCCACACGTGGACGTGGTGCCGGGTGCCGCACTGCCGGCACTGCGGCCACTGCTCGGACCGGCCCGGGTGCCGGCCCACCCATCCGGCCAGCCACCGTCGCAACGGTCGCACCGCGCCACCGATCACCACGGCCCCACCACCGCCCACCGCGCCTCGGGCCGGGCGCCGTAGCGGGCCTTGATGTGCGCCATCCCCGGACCCAGCACCAGCCGTTGACGTCCTGATTCGATCATTATCTCCACCAGCCGCAGGTACTGGTCGAAGTAGAGGTTCTCGCGACCGCCGTCACGGGACCCGCGGGCGCCCCACCACATCGGCAGCAGGTCCCGGCCGTCGTCGTGGAAGCCGACGAAGGCCACCAGTCGGCCTCCGGCGTCCCGGTAGGTGAGGAACCTCATCTCCGGCAGGGCGGACAGGACCCGGAAATACCGCGGCGACCGGGGCGGGCGCGCGGGACCGTACGACCGGTGCCGCCGGCGCACCACCTCGGCCAGCCAGCAGGCCTCGTCCGGGTCGATCGTGGCGCCGACCGCGACCCGCAGGTCGGCGTCGGCGTCGTGGTCGCGTCGCAGCCCGCGCAGCCGGGCGCGCCACTTGCGGGGCAGCGTCGCCAGGTAGCCGGCGAGGTCGGACCACTCGTTGGTCAGCACCATCAGCGGGCTGGTCGCGAGCCGCACGCGTGTCCGGCCGGCCACCACCGTGGCGTCCCGTTCAGCCAGATGCCGGTATCCGAACGCCAGCCACCCCCGCCCGCGTTCCCGCCGCAGCGTGCGCTCGAACACCCGGCACGCCTCGGCGCGGTCCCGCGTCCCGAGGTCCGCGCGGAAGGCGAATCCCGGGCTGAGGGCAGAGTCGAGGTGGCAGTGGGCCATGCCGGCCGGCGGCACCCGGCCCGGCCGGGCGAACCGGCCCGGGCGGTCCGGGCCCACGTGCCGCACATGGAACAGCGCCACCGGCCGCGTCCCGTCGTCGGTGCCGACCGCCACCATCGACGACGCCACCTGCGCGCACCAGTCCACCTCGTACAGCAGGCGGTAACGCCACATCGGTGGCAGTCGCTCACGCTCCACGAAGGCGTCCCAACCCGGCGGTGGCGGGTCGGTCAGCGGATCAGCCACCGTGGCGTGCAGGTTCATCCGGGAGAACGTTAGCAGCAGGGTCGGGTGCACCATCGGTACGCTCTGGTGAGATCGGAGTGTGAAATGATCTTACGTTCAGCGTGGTACCTGGCGTTAGTGCTGGCGCGCCAGTACGGGACCACGAGCGGGATGCGGCGGTCACAGCTGCGGGGCGTCAACGCCATGCTGGCGCACGCGGTGCGAAGTGTGCCCTACTACCGCCGCCACAAGGGGTACCACCGCGCTCCCCTGCCGAGCCTGGCGCATCTGCGGGAGCTGCCGCTGCTGACCAAGCAGCAGGTGCGCGAACTGACGGCGGCGGACCTGGTCGCCGACGACGTCGACCGGCGGGACTGCGTCGAGGTCGTCACCAGCGGCACCACCGGCCAGCGGCTGGCGATCCTGCACGACCGGCGCCACGAGGATCGGCAGAATGCCGCGGCGGCGCGCCGGTGGCTGGCCACCGGGCGTTACCTGCCCGTCCACCGGATGTCGGCGCTGCGGGCCACCCCGGTGGACTCGTACGGCGTCCAGCGGCTGGGGCTGTTCCGGCGCCAGGTCGTGCTCACGTCCGTGCCGGCCGAACAGTGGCCGGAGCTGCTGCTGCGATTCCGGCCGCACGTGCTGGTGGCCTACCCGGTGCACATGCGGGAGCTGCGCCGGGTGCTCACCGGTGACCAGCTGGCACGGCTGCGCACCACGTTGCGGGCGGTGTTGACCGACTCGGAAATGCTCACCGGCGAGCAGCGTGCGGCCATCACCGAGGAGTTCGGGGTGCCGGTGTTCGACGAGTATTCGTCGTTCGAGACGCTGCAGATCTACTACGAGTGCGCGCGCGGCGGGCGGCACATCGCCGAGGACCTGGTCCACGTCGAGGTCGTCGACGAGCACGGCGAGCCGGTGCCGGACGGCACCGAGGGGCGGATCGTGTGCACCGCCTTCCGCGAGCGCGCGATGCCGCTGATCCGTTACGTCCTGGGCGACGTCGGGGTGATCGACCAGCGACCGTGCCGGTGCGGGCGACGCTTCCGGACCATGCGACTGACCAGAGGCCGGCTCAACGACAGCATCGTGCTGCCCGACGGGCGCCGGCTGTTCGCCGACCGCTTCATCGCCATGGTGGTGGGTCACCCGGGCGTGGCCGGGCTGTTCGCCCGCCAGGACGCGACCGGGGCGGTACGGGTGCATGTGGCACCCGACGGCACCGTGCCGCTGCCGCGGCTGCTGTCGACCGTCCGGGAGACCCTGGTGGCGCAGGCGGGGCAGGAGTTCCCGCTGGAGGTGCAGCCGGTCGACCGGGTGCCGTTGACCCCGGGCGGCAAGGCCAGGGTCGTCGAGAGCGACTACCGGTCATAGTCACACCGCGCGGCCGCACCCGCCGGCCGGTCAGCCGGCCCACCGCCAGCTCAGACGGCCGCAGCCCGGCGCGCCCCGGCGGGCGGTGCCGCGTTCGGCTCGGTTGCCCCGTCGTGGGGAGGACGCCGGCCGGGACCGAGCAGGGCGATGACCGTCGTGTACGCCAGGTCCCCCGCGCCGAACGCGATGATCACCCCTACGGCGCCCCAGGCCGGCACCGTCACCGACCCGGCCGCGGCCACCATGACCATGCCGGCGACCGCCGCCAGCCCGGCGACGCGTGGCGCGCGTGCGTCGGTGTTCTCCAGCCGGTAGCTGGCCCACAGCATGCCCGCCATCACCGGCGCCCGGCTGGCCAGCAACGTCGCCCACACCAGCACCGAGCCGAGCCCGCCGGCGGCGCCGCCGTGGGGCACCAGCAGCACCGCCGCCACCACCATCAGCAGCCACGCTGCGTTGGCCACCGCCACCCGGCCGGCCACCTGCGCCGCACGCCGGCGACCCCCGGGGCCGGCGCGGCCGGCCAGGGCCAGCGAGGTACGGGGGGCGAAGACCCGGAACACGTAGATCAGCAGGTTCACCCCGGCCGACCAGGCGATCACCACCACGTACAGCGGTCCCACGTGGGCCGCCCACACCGATGCGCTCAGGATCGTGAACAGCACCGCGGTCGACAGATAGAGGTAGAGGTCCGGCGCGCCGAGCAGCGCCGCCGTGCACACCAGCCGCCGCAGGAACACCGGTCGGTGCCGCAGGCGCAGCGACGGGCGCCCCAGCGAGACCGCCAGCGCGACGTTGAGAGCGAGCTGGGCGACGATGACGCCGCTGACGAAACCTACCGGTCCGACCAGTCCGGCCACCGCGGCGGCCAGCAGCGCCACCTGCACCGCCGACATGGCGGCGAAGGTGGCCACGTCCGGACGGGGTCGGCCGTGCGCCCGGTGCAGGCCGACCAGCAGCAGCGTGCAGCCGATCGACAGCTGCATGGCGGCCACTCCGACGTAGACCGCCGCCACGCCGTCGCCGTACCGGGCGAGCACCACCGCGAACGCGGCCACCAGCGGCAACGGCAGCCACCACAGCACCGCCAGCAGCCCGGCGGTGATCAGCTGGCCGGTGCGCGGGGCGCGCGGCAGCACCTTGAGCACGGTCTTCTCCGGCCCGGTCAACACCAGAGCCATCAGCCACGCGAACGTGGCCATCGCCGCGGCGAACGTGCCGTACACCTCGGTGCCCCACACCGGCAGCAGCAGCACGGTGGTGGCGGCCTGGATGAGCCGGTAGGCGCTGCGCCCGGTCACCAGCGATACCAGGGTGCCGGCGCTGACGGTGTACCTCGACAGCCGGCCCGGCGGCGGCGACGACCGGTCGTGGCTCACCCGGTCACCGGGTCCGGTCCGGACGGCGCCCGGGTCAGCCGGGCGAGCACCTGCTCGCGCAGCGGGCGCCCACCGGTGTCCAGGTAGCACTGCAGCGCCGCCGCCACCTGCTCGGCCGGGTAGAACTGCAGCAACCTGGCCAGCGACGGCCCGCCGGTGGTACCGAACGCCGCGGCGCGGGCGGCGTCGGCCACCGCCTTCGCGGGCAGCTCGCCGGCCCGCAGCGTCGCGATCGCGGCCTCGACCTGCTGCGGGTCCGGGCGCGCGGGCCCGTCGGGCGGGCACTGTTGCTCGATCCAGCACTGCGACTGCCGGTGCCGTGCCAGCCAGCGCCGGGCGTGCTCGGCGCGCTCGTGCACCGCCGTGCGCATCGTCGCGTCCGCCTGCGGCGCCAACACGTCCACCACGCGGCCGGTGTCGTAGCAGGCCTCGTGCAGGGCACCGACCACCGCGGAGAACGCCGGCAGGTCCGGCACCGGCGGGTCCTCCCCGGCGGCGGCCAGGCCGGCGGCGCCGCCCGGCCCGAGCCGTGCCAGGTGGGCGTCCCACTGCCGGTAGAGCTGGTAAAGCTGCGCCTTGTCGAGCCGGTCGACGGTGACCGGGCGGCCCGGTCGGGACGCCAGCCAGCGCACCATGGCCGGGGGCATCACCTCGTCCAGAGGCTGTCCACCGTCGCGACGCTCACCCGCATCGTCGGTCTGCGCGCGTACCTGCGCCACCGGCCGCAGCGGCACCGGCTGCCGGGCGGCGACCACGGCGCGACACCGCTGGCACCAGTAGCGCACCCGTCGCCGACCCAGGCGCAGCATCGTCACGGTGATCCAGCCGCCGCACTGCCGGCACCCGGTGACCACCTCCGGCCGGCTCACCGCAGTCCCGCCACCGCCCACCGCGGCTCCGGTGTGGCGCCGTAGCGGGTCTTGATCTCGCCCATCCCGGGGCCGAGGATCAGTTGCGAGCGCTGCCGTTCGATCATCAGCTCCACCATCCGCAGATACTGG
Organism: Micromonosporaceae bacterium; assembly: GCA_007130245.1. GTDB lineage: Bacteria > Actinomycetota > Actinomycetes > Mycobacteriales > Micromonosporaceae > Natronosporangium. The sequence goes on along the minus strand of SLSW01000030.1, from coordinate 7,004 downwards.
TCGAAGTAGAGGTTGCGCTGCCCTCCGTCGGCCTCGGCCCGCAGGCCCCACACCCCGGGTCGGATCTCCACCCCGGTGTCGTAGACGGAGCAGAACGCGATCAGCCGGCCGGCGGCGTCGCGGTAGGTCACATAGTGAGCGTCGGGCAGCTCGTTGAGCACCTCGAAGTAGCGGGCGGGCAGGGGTGGACGGACCATTCCGCGCGGTTGGTGACGGGCGCGCACCAGGTGCGACATCCAGGCCGCCTGGTCCGGCTCGATCCGCTGCTCGAACCCGGCCCGGACGGTGCCGGCCCGATCGAGGGTGCGCCGGATTTTGCGGAGGTGTGACCGCCACTTCTTCGGCAGCGAGGCCAGGTAGCTGTCCCGGTCGGACCACTGGTTGTGGACGACCATCCGTGGGCTGAGTTCCATCCGCATCCGGGCGGTGGTCGGCACTACCGCCAGGTCCGCCGGCGCCAGCCCGCGGTAGGCGATGAACCGACCGCCCGGCCCGACCCGGGTGCGCAGCGCCCGTTCAAACACCCGTACCGCCTCGGCGCGGTCCCGCTGGTCGGTGCCGGTCGCGAACGCCACCCCGGAGTCGAGCACCGGCACCGAGCGCACCTCGGTCATGCTCACCGGCGCCACCCGGTGCGGCCGGGCGAACCGCCGCGGGCTGGTCGGACCCAGGTGGCGGGCGTGAAAGACCGCTACCGGACAGGCATCCGAGGACTGGCTGACCAGCACCATCGACGAGGTGTTCTGGGTGCACCAGTCGGCGGTGCGCACGAGCTCCGGGTGCCATACCGGCAGCAGGCGCTGGTCAGCGACGAACCGGTCCCACTGCGGTGGGACTGGTTCGGTCAATGGGTTGACCACTGTGGCGACGAGGCTCATCGTTGCCAGACCGTAGCATCTACTCGCCGGTAGTGACTCTGAGGTATGTTCCGCTCACTGTGGCCTGTGGTAATGTCCGGCGAGCCCCCAACCCCACATTCCCGCCCGTCCGGTCCGGGCCGCAACTCCCCCACATTTGTGAATTTCGGACAGACCGGTTAGGAAACGAGTCATCACAAGGGAGTGAGCACGTGTCCGGCGACGTCTGTGGACTGACGGTCGTGGTCCCGTGCCTCAACGAGGGCGCCAGTCTGCAACGGATGTACGACGAGGTCACCACCGCGCTGGCGGACGTCGGTGCGCTGGAGCTCATGCTGGTCGACGACGGCAGCACCGACGACACGCTGGAGCGGATGCGCGCGCTGGCCGCCGCCGACCCGCGGGTGCGTTACCTGTCGCTGACCCGCAACCGGGGTCTGGAGGCCGCCCAGTCCGCCGGCTTCCGGTACGCCAGCATGCCCTGGACCGCGCAACTCGACTGCGACCTGCAGTTCCCGCCCTCCGAGATCCCGAAGCTGCTGGCCACCGCCGCCGAGGGTTACGACATCGTCTTCGGCATCCGCGAGAACCGGCAGGACCCGCGATGGCGGCGGTGGGGTTCGGCCGCCCAGCACTGGGTGGCGCGCCGGCTGTTCGGCATCGAACTACCCGCCGGAGCCTCCACCTTCCGGGTAGTTCGCACCGCGGTGGCGCGCACCGTGTCGCAGCTGTGGCTGGGCACCCCGTACTTCCTCGCCACCGCCCCGCGCATGGGTGCCCGGTATGCCGTGGTGCCGGTGGCTCACCACCGGCGCGCCGACGGTGGCAGCCGGTTCCGCCTCACCCGGCTGGTCGGCCACAGTTTCGAGCTGCTGTTCGGCCACTCGCTGCGCCCGCTGAACGCCACCTATCTGCTGGCCGCGCTCGGTGCCGCGGCGACGGCGGCACTGGCGGCGCTCGGGATCGCCGGGGTGGCCGGCCCGGTGACCCTCGGCGTCGGTGCGGTGTTGCTGGCTGGCGCCACCCTGACCGCGCTCGCCGTGGTCGGCCGCTACCTGCACCGGCTGTTGCTCGACCAGCAACGGCTCCGTCCGTACTACATCCGGGAGGCGAACGTGCCGTTGGACCCTGCCGACCGCATCGACGGCGGAACAGAGCCGGTGGCGCCACCGCTGGCCGGCGCGAGCGCCACCCCACGCCCCGAGACCGGTGCCCTGCTGGTGCTGGGCGCCTGTGACGACCAGCTGCCGGTCTACCGGGAGGCGCAGCGGCGCGGCATCCCGACCATCGCGGTCGACCGGCGCTCCGACCTGCCAGCACTGCGCCACGCCGACGCACACCTGCCGGTGTCCATCCGCGACCCGGAGGCGATCGCGGCCGCGCTCGGTGACCGCGTCCCCCGTGCGGTCATCGCCTCCGGCGGCGAGCTCGGCGTCTGGACCTGGCACGTGCTCTGCGAGCGGTACCGCACCGCGTACCGGTTCCCGCGCAGCGCCGCGGTGGCCTCCACCGACAAGGCCGCCTTCCACACCGTGGCCGACGCTGCCGGGGTCAACACCTACCGGTGGTGCCACGGCGACGATCCGACGGAGCTGGCTGACCGTGCCGACGACATCGGCTACCCACTGGTGGTCAAGCCCGCCGACGGGTCCGGCAAGAAGGGAATCACGCTGGTCACCGACGCCGCGGCACTGCCGGCGGCGCTGGCAGCGGCCGCGCACTCGTCGTACACCGGCGACCTGGTCCTCGAGCAGCAACTGACCGGGCGGGACCTGACCGTGGACGTGTTCATGCGCGACGGCCAGCCGGCCTTCGCCGCCGTCCATGAGAAACTCACCGATCCCGGCGGCAGCTTCCGGGTGCGCGGCCACGTCACCCCGGCGCCGCTGGACGAACCGACCCGGCAGCGGCTGGTGGACACCGCCGCGCTGCTGTGCCGCCAGATCGGTCTGCACGACGGCCCGGCCGACTTCGACGTGTTCCTCACCGACGACGGCGGCATCCAGGTGGTGGAGGTCAACGCCCGCATGCCCGGCGAGGCGGTCCCGCTGCTGATCCAGGAGACGTACGGTGTGGACATGATCGGCGCGCAGCTGTCGCTGGTGCTCGGCGAGCCGCCGCAGATCTCCGCCGGCCACGAGCCCCGGGTCGGCCTGCTGCACATGCTCGCCTCCCCGCTGCGCACTCCGGGAGTGTTGCGCGAGGTGCGCGGCCTGGCGGCCGCGCGCGAGCTGCCGGGGGTCGTGCGTTGCGAGCTGTACGTCGAGCCGGGCACGACGGTTCCCCCGTTCCCGCAGCTCGGACACGAGGTCGGCTACCTGGTGGTGGTGGCCGACGAACGCGCCAAGGCCGAAGCGGCGCTGTCCGCCGCCCTCGAGCGGCTGGAGATCGTGGTCGATCCCGCCCAGGTCGACTCCCGCCAGGAAGGGGCTCCCGACCGTGTCACGTGACCTGATCGACACCCCGGACACCGCGGTCGGCCCTCCGGCTGGCGACCGGAGCGCGCCGCGACCGTTCCTGCGAGCCAACCGGGTGGCGCTGGTGGCGCTGCCGGTCACGCTGGCGCTGGCACTGGCGGTCTACCTCGGCACCCCCAACGAACACGGCCTGGACTCACTGTGGCAGCTGCTGTTCCACCTCACCCCGTTCGTGGCGGCGCTGGTCACCATCGCGTACCTGGACGTGACCTGGGCCCAGCGCCTGAAGCTGCACCTGGTGCTGCCCACGCTGTGCTTCCTGGTCTTCTTCACCTACTTCGTGTCGCACAACTTCATCTTCCACGCACTGGATGACTTCGACCGCATGTACTACAACCAGCTGATGATGGTGCCGTTCATCATCCTGACGCTGGTGTTGTGCGTGCGCCTCGGCGGCGCCCGCCGCTCGGTGATCGCCCGGCTCGGTGTCGCGCTCATGCTGGTGCAGCTGTCCGGGATCGAGGACCTGTCGTTCCTCGTCTTCGGCGACCTGCGCGACCAGAGTGAGCAGCACGGGATCCCCGAGGTGTGGGACTGGGCCGACCACATGGCGGTCCGACTCGGACACCACCCCACCAAGTATCAGGCGTACGTGTTCATCGCGGTGCACCTGGTGCTGGCGGCGCTGGTGCTGCTGCTGCCGGACCGGCTGTTCCGGGCGCTGCGCGACCGGCTGGGGCGGCGCCGCGCGACTGAGGCGACACAGTGACCATGCCCCGGCTGCTGGCACTGACCGCGCATCCCGACGACGCCGAGATCACCATGGGGGCCACCCTGGCCAGCTGCGTCGCGTCCGGTTGGGACGTCACGGTCGCGGTGTTCACCAGCAGCTCGGCGCGCATCCGGCAGGCGGCCGAGGCGGCCGCGGCCATCATCGGGCACCGGCTGGTGTGGGTCGACGACGGTGCCCGCGCCTGGGTGGAGGACTACCGGGACACCGAGCTGGTGGCGCTGGTGGACTCGCTGGTGGCCGAGCACCGGCCCGACGTGGTGATCAGCCACTGGAGCGGTGACCCGCACCGCGACCACGCCCGCCTGTCCGCGGCGGCGCTGGCCGCGATGCGCCGCACCCACGCCACGTTGTACGCGCTTCCGCCCAGCGAGTTCCGTTCCCCCGCGTACGACGCGTTCACCGCCAACATCGTCGTCGACGTCTCCGACTACCTGGAGGTCAAGGAGCGGGCGCTGGCGGAGTTCCAGTACGAAGGATGGGCCTGGCAGCAGGTGGACACGCCGACCCTGCTCACGCTCGCACACGCCACGGGGGCTCGGATGGGCTGGCGAGCGGCGGAGACCTTCGCGCTGATCCGGCAGGTGGGCCTGACCGGCTCGGCTGCCGGGAACGCCCTGTCCAACCCCGTCGACAGCGAGCAGAGGTGAGAATGTCCACGGCCCACCGAACCCCCGTCCTGGTCACCGGAGCTGCCGGCTACATCGGGCGCCACCTGGTGTACCGCCTGGCTAAACGGGGACATCCCGTGACGGCGGTCGACAACCTCTCGTCGCCGAACAGCACCGACGCCCCAGCGGCGTTCGCCGCGGCAGGTATCGACTTCCGGGCGTGTGATGTGGCCGACGCCGCCGCCTTCGCCCCGCTGGTGCGTTCCCACCCGGTGGTGGCGCACCTGGCCAGCATCGTGGGGGTGCAGGAGGCGGTCGAGCGGCCGCGGGCGATGCTCGACCAGCTGCGGGCGGTGGCCACGATCGCTGACGCGCTCACCGCCGACCATGTGCTGCTGCTGGCGTCGTCGTCGGACATCTACGGGTTGCACTCGGTGCTGCACGACAACGCGCCGATCCGCGAGGACGATCTGACGGTGTTGGAGCCACCGCAGGTCACCCGCTGGAGCTACGCGCACATGAAGGCGCTGGCCGAGTCGGTCTTCGCCGGCTGCGCGGCGCGGGCGGTAGGAGTGCGTATCTTCAACTGCTACGGACCCGGTCTCGACTTCCCGCACCCGCGGCGGGTCATTCCCAGCTTCGCCACCCGCATCGTGCAGGGGCAGCCGCTGGTCATCAGCGGCGACGGGTCACAGCGACGCTCGTACTGCCACGTCGACGACGTGGTCACGGGATTCGTGGCGGCGATGGACTACATCGCCACCCGGGAACCGGGCGCCTATGAGGCGATCAACATCGGCAACCCGGACACTTCGATGTCCATCATCGACCTCGCCAAGCTGATGGTCCGGGTGGCGGTCGAGCACGGCCTGTCACAACGGTCGGTGGAGATCCTGACCGACCACAAGCTGTACAGCGCGGCGTTCAACGACCGGTGGCACCGTGCGGTCGACATCCGCAAGGCCCGCGAGCTGCTCGGGTACCAGCCGACTGTGCCGCTGGAGGAGGGGCTGGCGCAGGTGCTGACGTTCGTGGCCGCACGTGCCGACCAGCTGCCCTCACCGCGGGTCCCGTCACCTCGGGACAGCCACCGGACCGCGTCGCCGGCCGTGTCCGGCGCCGGGTGACGGGCCAGTCGGAGCCGGCGACGGGTCAGTCGGCGCCCGCCGCGAGCAGATCCAGTACCAGCGCGGCGGTCCAGCTGAACTCGGCCGCGCCGACGCCCTCGCCGGTGAAGGTGTGGAAATACTCGAAGCAGCCGGAGCTGTCCACCAGCCCGATCATCGACTGGCGAAGCGTTGCCGCCAGGTCGTCGTACCCGTGTGTGCGTAGGCCCCGCCACAGCAGCCAGTTCATGTTCAACCAGATCGGCCCGCGCCAGTACCGCACCGGGTCCAGGTCCGCCGCGGTGCGGTCATAGCTGGGCAGCGGCAGCCCGGCCGGGTCGCCGAGCCCGAACCGGGACGAGGTGGCTTCGGCCACCAGCGCCTCGACCTGCGCGCGTGGCAGCTCCGGCAGGATCAACGGCAGCAGCCCGCCGATGGTGCGCGCCGGGCTGAGGTGGTCGGTGTAGATGTCGCGGGCGTGGAAGATGCCGGTGTCCGGGTCGAACAGCCGCTCGGCCAGCGTCGCGGTCAGCCGTGCCGTCTGCGCGCGGTGGGGCGCCGGGTCCGCGCCGACCACCTCGGCGATGTCCGCCAGGGTGTGCTCGGCCGCGGCGAGGACCGCGTTGAACGCGGGGCACTCCACCAGGAACCGGTAGCGGCCACCCGGGCCGTCGTCGACGTACCCGTACGAGCGGTAATCCTGCGCGATGGTGATGTAGCGGGCGTAGTCGGCGTCGGTGGGGCGGTGGGAGCGCTCGGATACCGCCAGGTCGCGGCGGCGGTAGCGGTCCAGCACCGAGGTGTCGGCCGGCACCGCCGACAGCGGCTTGTCCCAGGCGGGGCTGTTGTCCTGGCCGGACTCCCACGGGTGCACGAGGCTCGCCAGCCCCGCACCGCCGATGTCGCGTTTGGTGATCAGGTAGCGCTGCTGGGCGACCAGCCGCGGGTACAGCCAGGTGAGCTCCTCGTGCCCGCGCGCCCGGGCCTTGTCGTCGGCGGCGTGCTGGTACAGCTCCCAGGCGGCCAGCGCGTGCACCGGCGGCTGCACGATGCCGCTGGTCGGGCGCGCCGGCGCCCCCGGCACCCCGGTCGACCCCCAGAAACGCGGCCCCGGGAAGTAGTCGCGCTCGCCGTTGGTGGGGTCGAAGACGATGTGCGGCAGCCGGCCGTCGGCCCACTGGCCCTCGAACAGGGTCCGCAGGTCGTGCCAGGCGCGCTCCGGG
>SLSW01000141.1 GCA_007130245.1 Micromonosporaceae bacterium | reverse complement strand
CGATCTTGCGTCACATGCGATCTTGCGTCACATCATGCCGAGACGGGCTTTCAGCGCGTCGAGTTCCGCCCACAACACCCCGGGCAGCTTCTCACCGAAGGTCTGGAACCACTCCACGATCTGCGGGATCTCCTCGCGCCACTCATCGGGGTCGACCCGCAGCGCCGTGCGGATGTCCTCGATCGGCGTGTCCAGGCCGTCCAGGTGGAGCGACTCCGGGGTGGGCACGAAGCCGATCGGGGTCTCGGTCGCCTCGCCGGTGCCCTCCAGGCGCTCCACGATCCATTTGAGCACCCGGGAGTTCTCCCCGAAGCCCGGCCACAGGAACCGGCCGTCCTCGCCGCGCCGGAACCAGTTGACGTAGAAGACCCGCGGCAGCTTGGACGGGTCACCGGCGCCCTGATTGGCGCCCTTGCCCATCTCGATCCAGTGCCGGAAGTAGTCACCGGCGTGGTAGCCGATGAACGGCAGCATCGCCATCGGATCGCGCCGCACCACACCGACCGCGCCGGCCGCGGCCGCGGTCGTCTCCGACGACAGCGTCGCTCCCATGTAGACACCGTGCACCCAGTCGCGGGACTCGGTCACCAGGGGCACCGTGGTCTTGCGCCGGCCGCCGAACAGGATCGCCGAGATCGGCACACCGTTCGGGTCCTCGTACTCCGGCGCCAGGATCGGGCACTGCGAGATCGGGGTGCAGAACCTCGAGTTCGGGTGCGACGACAGCTCGTCGGAGTCCGGGGTCCAGTCACGCCCCTTCCAGTCGGTCAGATGCGCCGGCGGCTCGCCCATCCCCTCCCACCAGATGTCGCCGTCGTCGGTCAGCGCCACGTTCGTGAACAGCGAGTTGCCGCGCGCCAGGGTGCGCATCGCGTTCGGGTTCGTCTTCCAGTCCGTGCCCGGAGCGACGCCGAACAGCCCGTACTCCGGGTTCACCGCGTACAGCCGGCCGTCGGAACCGAACCGCATCCACGCGATGTCGTCACCGAGAGTCTCCACCGTCCAACCGTCGATGGTGGGCTCCAGCATGGCCAGGTTGGTCTTGCCGCAGGCCGACGGGAACGCCCCGGCGATGTAGTGGACCTTGCCCTCCGGCGAGGTCAGCTTGAGGATCAGCATGTGCTCGGCCATCCAGCCCTCGTCGCGGCCGATGGCCGAGGCGATGCGCAGCGAGTAGCACTTCTTGCCCAGCAGCGAGTTGCCGCCGTAACCGGAGCCGAACGACCAGATCTCGCGGGTCTCCGGGAAGTGGGAGATGTACTTCGTGGAGTTGCACGGCCACGGCACGTCCTGCTCGCCGGGTGCCAGCGGCGCGCCAATCGAGTGCAGCGCCGGCACGAAGTCGGCATCGGTGCCCATCTTGTCCAGCACCACGGTCCCCATCCGGGTCATGATGTGCATGGACACCACGACGTACGAAGAGTCCGTGATCTCCACGCCGAACATCGGCTCCTCAGCGGTCAACGGACCCATGCAGAACGGGATGACGTACATGGTGCGCCCCCGCATGCACCCGGTGTAGAGCTCCGTCATCACGGCCTTCATCTCGCCCGGGTCCATCCAGTTGTTGGTAGGCCCGGCGTCGGCCTCGTCGACCGAGCAGATGAACGTACGCTCCTCCACCCGCGCCACGTCGCTCGGATCGGTGCGGGCCCAGAACGAGTTCGGCTTGCGCTCGTCATTCAGCCGCACCAGCGTGCCGGCCTCCACCAGCTCCTCCGTCAGGCGCGTCCACTCCTGCGCTGACCCGTCACACCACACCACTCGGTCGGGCGTGGTGAGGGCCGCCACCTCGCGCACCCAGGCAAGAAGCCTGGGATGCTCGGTCGGGGGGTCGTCGAGCCCGGGCACGGTGGTTGTCGCAGTCATGGCGATGTCTCCTTACGGTCGGCGCTGACCAGGGGGTACTTCCCAGCCTAAACCCCGGTCCGGAGCCGGACACCAGGGGCGAGCGGCCTGTGACCCCTTACCCAGGTGTCATATCGACGAGTTGCACGGTGTCGGCCATGCCCGCCGGACGGCCCAGGTACGCTCGGGTGCGTGTGGCTGACCCGGCTCTACCAACGATTCCGACATCTCGTCCACGAGATGAGCAAATTTGGCATCGTAGGCTTGGTCGCCTATGTCGTGGACACCGCCGTGTTCGTGGTGCTGGTGCTGAACCTGGAGTCCCTGACCGCGAAGACCATCGCCACCGCGATCGCCGCGACGGTCGCGTTCCTCGGCAACCGGTTCTGGACCTGGCGACACCGGGCGCGCTCCGGGTTGGCACGCGAGTACGGGCTGTATTTCTTCTTCAACGCCGTCGGGCTCGCCATCTCGCTGGCGATCCTCGGCATCAGCCACTACGGGCTGGGGGCGCTGTGGCCGGTCTTCCAGACCCCGCTGGCCGACGTCATCGCCGCGAACGTCATCGGCCTGGCCGCCGGCACCATCTTCCGGTTCTGGGCCTACCGACGCTTCGTGTTCCCGCCGGTGCCAACGCCCAGGCCGTACGCCACTGAACTGGCCACCGCCGGGTACGGTCAGCGGCATGGCTCCTAGCGTGACCCCCACCTGCCCATGACCCGCTCCGGCACCGGCGCCACCGCCGACCTGTACTGGGAGGACCTGCGGCCGGGCCGCCGGTTCGACCTCGGCGTCACCGTGATCGACGGCGACGAGATGGTGGCGTTCGCGCGCCGGTTCGATCCGCAGTGGTACCACGTCGACGAGAAACTCGCCGCCGACAGCGAGTTCGGCGCTCTGATCGCCAGCGGCTTCTTCACCGTGAGCCTGTTCATGCGGGCCTACGTCGACGGCCTGCTGTCGCGGGCCGCCGCAGCCGCCTCCCCCGGCATGGAGGAGCTGCGCTGGCTGGCGCCGGTGCGCGCCGGTGACCGGCTCGCGGTCACGCTGGAGGTGCTCGAGCAGGCGCCGTCGCGCGCCAAGCCCGACTGCGGCACCGTGACCCTGCAGGGCACGATGACCCGGCTGACCGAACCCGCCGAGGACGTGCTGCGCACCCGGTTCCGGGGCTGGTTCCTGCGCCGCGACCGGACGGTGTGATCACGCCGGGCGCAGGTGCACCACCTCGCCGGCGGCCACGGTGCGCGGCTCGCCGTCAGGCGCGCGCAGCACCAGCCTGCCGTCCGAGTCAACGGTGACCGCCTCCCCCGTCAGTTCCCCGCCGCCGGGCAGCAGCACCCGCACCGCGCGGCCCACGGTGGCACTGCCGGCCAGGTAGGCGGCCCGCAACCCGCACCCGTCGGCGTCGCCGGCCGCCGCGCACCAGCGGGTGTACCAGTCGGCCAGCCGGCCCAGCAGCGCGCGCAGCAGCGCCTGGCGGTCCGGGTGGTCAGCGCCGGCCAGCGCCAGCGAGGTCGCCGGCACCGCGTCCGGCGCCGGGGACGGCAGGTCGCCGGCGCCCTGGGTCACGTTCACGCCGATACCCAGCACCACCGCCTCACCGGTGCTCTCCGCGAGGATCCCGGCGCACTTGTCGCCGTCGACCAGCACGTCGTTGGGCCACTTCAGCCGCGCGTCCAGGCCGGCGACCTCCCCGACCGCATCCACCAGCGCCACCCCGCCCAGCAGCGGCAGCCAGCCCCACCGGCCGGCCGGCACCGACGGCCGGTAGCCGGGGCCGGTGTCGGTGTCGGTGTCGGCGCCGGTGTCGGCGCCGGCGCCCGGGCGCAGCAGCACGCTGACCGCCAGCCCGGCGTACGGGGGCGTGGACCAGGTACGACCGGCGCGGCCCCGCCCGGCGTACTGATGTTCGGCAACCAGCACCCGCCCCTCCGGCCCACCGGCGCGGGCGGCCGCGACCAGGTCGGCGTTGGTGGAACCAGTGCGCTCCACCACGTCCAGCACGGTCCAGAGTCCGTGGTCGACCACCAGTGCCCGCCGCAGCGCGGTGGGGTCCAACGGTCTGCTCACCCGGTCACCGTACGCGTGGGGGGCGCCGTCCGAACGAGGCACGGCACCACGGTGGCGGTGCGGCCCGGCCGACCGCCCGCACCGCCCCGGGCAGGCGCGTGGTGGTCACGATCAGCGCGGGATCGGCCGCCCGGAATCGAGCCGCTGACCGGGCGCGATACACCTGCGGAGCCGGCGAGGCCGGCAGATCAGGATGCGTCGTCCGGAGCCGACCCGCCCGGCGGGGACGACGGCGTCGCCGCACAGCGACCTGCAGGAAGATCAACGCCGCGAGACCGCCGGTGAACATCACCAGGCCGAGCACCATCACACCCGTCCAACGAGCGCCCGCGCGACCGCGGAACGCGCCCCCCGCGCGTGGCCGGACGACCAGCCGTGGCCCGCCGCCGCCCGG
>SLSW01000033.1 GCA_007130245.1 Micromonosporaceae bacterium | reverse complement strand
GGCCCGCGGGCCCGTCGGCCACACCGACGGCCGCGCCGCCTCCGGCGGTGCATCCGGGCGACGGGGGACGTCGGGTGCGGTGGGCCACCGAGCCGACCACTGCGGAACTTGTCCAGCAGGCCAGCGAGCAGGTGGCCCGCCTGGTGCGCGACGAGCTGGCGCTGGCGCGCGCCGAGGTCGCGGCCAAGGCCCGTCACGCCGGCGCCGGCGCCGGGTTGCTCGGCGGCGGCGGCCTGCTGGCGTTGTATGGGGTGGGCGCGCTGGTGCTCGCCGCGATCCTGGGGTTGGCGGTGGTGCTGCCGGGCTGGCTGGCGGCACTGATCGTCGGCGCGGCGCTGCTGGTGCTGGCGGCGATGCTCGGCCTGTCCGGCGGGGTGCAGCTGCGCATGGCGGTGCCGCCGGTGCCGCAGCGGGTGGCGCGCAGCGTACGCGCGGACCTGGACACGGTGACCAACGCGGTACGCGGCAGGGGGCGGGCATGAGTGTGACTCACCGGGATACCGAGGCGCTGCGCGACGAGATCGTGCATACCCGTGCCGAGCTGGGCCAGACGCTGGAGGCGCTGGCAGCGCGGGCGGACGTGCGCACCCGCGCGCGGGCGTCGGCGACCCGCACGGCTGACCGGATGCGCGGCTTCTGGCGTTCACCGACGCCCTGGCTGATGCTGACCGCCGCGGCCGCGGCCACCGCGGCGGTGCTGCTGGCGCGCGGGCGGCGGTGGTGAACCGGGCCGGGGCGGCGTACCGGCCGCTGGCCATGCTGCTCGGCGCGGCCGCCGGGGCAGCGGCCGGGTCGATGCTCGAGCGGGGCTGGCGGACGGTCTCCGGCTCCGACCGGGCGCCGCGGGCGACCGACCAGGACCACGGGTGGGGCGAGATCCTGCTCGCCGCGGCCCTGCACGGGGCGGTGTTCGCGGTGGTCAAGGCCGCCACCGAGCGCGTGAGCGCCATCGGGGTGCGGCGGATGACCGGCGTCTGGCCCACCTGACGGGCAGCCGGGCCCGGCGGCGGATGCCGGCGGCGCGGGTGGGGCGTGGACCCGCCGGGGCGGAATGAAGATCCACCCCGGCGGGCCCCCGCCCCACCCGCCGTGCGTCGCTCAGGCGTTGGCGTGCTCCTTGCGCACCTGCTCGACCATGTGCGCAGGCATCGGCTCGTAGCGGGAGAAGGTACGGCTGAAGGTGCCCGCCCCGGAGGTCATGGCCCGCAACTCCACCGCGTACCGCAGCAGCTCGGTGGCGGGGACCTCGGCGCGCACCACGGTCTTGTCGCCGCCGCCCGGATCCGGCTCGGTGCCCAGCACCCGGCCGCGGCGGCCGGACAGGTCGCTCATCACCGCACCGACGTATCCGTCCGGCACCCGGATGGACACCTCGTCGACCGGCTCCAGCAGCGTCATCTGCCCGTTGGCGGCCGCCTCCTTCAGCGCCAGGCTGCCGGCGGTCTGGAACGCCGCGTCGGAGGAGTCGACGCTGTGGGCCTTGCCGTCGTAGACGACCACCTTGACGTCCACCACCGGGTAACCGGCGACCAGCCCCTTCTCCATCTGCGCCCGCACCCCCTTGTCCACCGACGGGATGTAGTTGGTCGGCACCGCGCCGCCGACCACCTCGGAGGCGAACTCGTACCCGCCGCCGCGCGGCAGCGGCTCCACCCGGATGTCGCAGATGGCGTACTGCCCGTGCCCGCCGGACTGTTTGACGTGGCGGCCCTTGGCGGTGGCGGTCGTGCCGAAGGTCTCCCGCAACGCCACCCGCACCGGCACCGTCTCCACCTCGGCGCCGCCGGTGCGCAGCCGCTCCAGGATCACGTCGGCGTGGGCTTCACCCGTGCACCACAGCACCTGCTGACGGGTCTCCGGGTTGCGCTCCAGCCGCATCGTCGGGTCGCCGGCCACCAGCCGGGACAGGTTCTTGGCCAGCGCGTCCTCGTCCGAGCGGGACTTTGCCTCGATCGCGATCGGCAGCAGCGGCTCCGGCATCTCCCACGGCGCGATCAGCAGCGGGTCGTCCTTGGCCGAGATGGTGTCGCCGGTCTCGGCCGTGGTCGACTTGGTGATCGCGCAGATGTCGCCGGCCACGGCGTACGGCACCTCCCGCTGGTTGGCGCCCAGCGGCGAGTAGAGGTGGGCGATGCGCTCGTCGGCGTCGTGGTCGGCCCGGCCCCGTTCCTCACCACCGTGCCCGGCGATGTGCGCGGTGGTCTCCGCGCGCAGCGTGCCGGAGAACACCCGGATCAGCGACACCCGCCCCACGTACGGGTCGATGGTGGTCTTGACCACCTGGGCGGCCAGCGGGCCGTTCTCGTCGGCGGTCAGTGGCTCGCGCGGGGAGCCGTCCAGGCCGGTCACCGGCGGCAGCGCGTGCGCGGTCGGCGGCGGGAACCCCCCGGTGATCAGCTCCAGCAGCGCGTCCAGCCCGAGCTGGTTGACCGCGCCGACCGGGATCACCGGGTGGAAGCTGCCGCGGGCCACCGCGGTCTCCAGGTCCTCGATGAGCACCGAGTCCTCGATCTGCTCACCTTCGAGGTAGCGCTCCATGAGCGACTCGTCCTCGCTCTCGGCGATGATCCCCTCCACCAGCTCGTTGCGGGCCTCCTCGATGGCCGGCAGGTGCTCCGGGTCGGGTTCGCGCACGACGGCCGGATGGCCGTCGGAGTAGTCGAACACCCGTTGGCTGATAAGCCCGATCAGGCCCACGATCGACTCGCCGTCGTCGCCGTGCATGGGCAGGTACAGCGGCAGGACACCGGCGCCGAAAGCCTCCCGGCAGGCGTGCACCGCGGCGTCGACGTCGGCGCGCTGGTGGTCCAGCCGCGTGATCGCGACCGCTCGCGGCATACCCACCGAGGCGCACTCCTCCCACAGCGCCGCGGTGGCCTCGTCGACGCCGTCGACCGCGGAGACGACGAACAGCGCCGCGTCGCCCGCCCGCAACCCCGCCCGTACCTCGCCCAGGAAGTCCGCGTACCCCGGCGTGTCCAATAGGTTGATCTTGACGTCGCCGTGCATGAACGAGGCGGCCGAGAGGCTCACCGAGCGCTGTTGCCGCACCGCCGCCGGGTCGTGGTCGCACACCGTGGTGCCCTCGGTCACCGAACCCGCCCGACTGATCGTCCCGGTCGCGGCCAGCAACGCCTCGACCAGGGTGGTCTTGCCCGCCCCCGAGTGCCCGACCAGCACCACGTTGCGAACCCTGCCGGGTTCCTTCACCACCGGCGCGCCGCCGGTGACTCCCTTCTCCTGGGTTTTCTGCGCCATCTCCGCGCACCTCCTTCAATAAGCCGCACACCTGAATCCCACACCCGAACGGCGCGCCGCACAACCCCGACGGACAACCCCGACGGACAACCCCGACGCGCCACCTGCCCCGCCGGCGGCCGTATGGTGATAGCGCCATGGCGAAGATCTTCACCGACGCGGCCCGCATCGGCGTCTCCCGCGTCATCGAACCGCTCGCGCGGGGGCTGCTGCGCATCGGCCTGAGCCCGGACGCGGTGACGGTGCTGGGCACCCTCGGGGTGGTCGCGGCGGCGATCGGCTTCGCCGCCCGCGGCGAGTTTCTGGCCGCCACCCTGCTGGTGGCGGCGTTCGCACTGGTGGACACGCTCGACGGCACGATGGCCCGGGTGCGCGGCTACAGCACCCGGTTCGGCGCGATGCTGGACTCGGCGATGGACCGCGTCGGCGACGGGGCCGTGTTCGGTGCACTCGCGTTCTGGTACGCCACCACCGGCGAGACACCCACCTTCATCGCGGCGTTGATCTGCCTGGTGGCCGCCCAGGTGATCTCGTACGTCAAGGCCCGCGCCCAGAGCGTGGGCCTGCGCTGCGAGGTGGGGCTGGTCGAGCGTGCCGAGCGGCTGCTGCTGGTCGGCGTCGGCGGACTGGCCACCGGCCTCGGGGTGGGCTGGGCGCTGCCGGCGGCGCTGTGGCTGCTGGCGGTGCTGTCGGTGTTCACGGTCGTCCAGCGCATCCTGCACGTGCGCCGCGTTGACCGGGACGCGAGCGCCCCGGGACCGGCCGGGTGAGCGGGCGGCTGGCCGAGTGGGGATACGCCGCCGGCTGGCGGGTGGTGCGGGCGATGCCCGGACCGGTCGCCACCGCCGCGTTCCGCGCCGGCGCCGACGCCGCGCACCGGCGCCAGGGCCCGCGGGTGCGCCGCCTGGCAGCGAACCTGCGCCGGGTGGTCGGCGGCGAGGTCGGCGCGGCCGAGTTCGACCGGCTGGTGCGCGCCGGTATGCGCTCATACGCACGCTACTGGCAGGAGGTGTTCCGGCTGCCGTCCTGGACCCCGCCGCAGATCCGGCGGCGGTTCCGGCTCG
>SLSW01000095.1 GCA_007130245.1 Micromonosporaceae bacterium | reverse complement strand
GCCTTCTTGGCGGCCTTCTTGGCGGCCTTCTTGGCCGGTGCCGACGCGGAATCGGTCTCCGCGGTGCCGCCGGTGGCGGTGTCGGCATCCGGGGCGGTCGCCTTCGTGGCCTTCTTGGCCGCCTTCTTCGGGCGCCGCGGCGGTCCCGCGGGCGTGACCGCCTCCACCGTCACCGTGATGTGGCAGGTGCGCTTGCGGATCCGGAACGCACGTCCCTGCGCCCGTGGCCGGAACCGCTTCATGGTCGGCCCCTCATCCACGTACGCCTCGGTCACCAGCAGTGAGTCGGGGTCCAGCTGCTCGTTGTTCTCCGCGTTGGCGATAGCGCTGGCGATCACCTTGTATACCGGCACGCTGGCGGCCTGCGGCTGGAACTGCAGCACCGTGAGCGCTTCCTTTGCCGGCAGCCCACGCACGAGGTCGACCATGCGGCGCGCCTTCATCGCGGAGGTGCGCACGAACCGCGCCGAGGCGCGCGCCCGTGGCGCGGCCGGTGCGTCGGTCACCGTTGACATCACGTGTCCTCTCTCTGCCTATCGCCTTCGCGCCTAGCGCCGCCGGCTCTTGCGGTCGTCCTTCTCGTGGCCACGGAAGGTGCGGGTGAGGGCGAACTCACCCAGCTTGTGTCCGACCATCGCCTCGGTGATGAAGACCGGCACGTGCTTGCGCCCGTCGTGCACGGCGATGGTGTGCCCGAGCATCTCCGGAGTGACGGTCGAGCGCCGCGACCAGGTCTTGATCACGTTCTTCGTGCCCTTCTCGTTCTGCGCCTCCACCTTCTTGATCAGGTGGTCGTCGACGAACGGGCCCTTCTTCAGACTGCGTGGCATGTCCTGCTACCCCTGTCTAGCCCCGACGGCGCTTACGGTTGGACCGACGGCGGACGATCATCTTGTCGTTGGCCTTGCTCTTACGGCGGGTGCGGCCTTCCGGCTTACCCTTCGGGTTCACCGGGTGGCGACCGCCGGACGACTTGCCCTCGCCGCCACCGTGCGGGTGGTCGACCGGGTTCATCGCGACACCGCGCACGCTCGGGCGCTTGCCCTTCCACCGCATCCGGCCGGCCTTGCCCCAGCTGATGTTCGACTGCTCGGCGTTGCCGATCTCGCCGACGGTGGCCCGGCAGCGCACGTCCACCTTGCGGATCTCGCCGGACGGCATCCGCAACGTGGCGTACTGATTCTCACGGCCGAGCAGCTGGATTCCCACACCGGCGGCGCGGGCCATCTTCGCGCCGCCGCCCGGGCGCAGCTCCACGCCGTGTACAAGCGTACCCACCGGGATGTTGCGCAGCGGGAGGTTGTTGCCGGGCTTGATGTCGGCACCCGGGCCGGACTCGACCCGGTGGCCCTGCTTGAGGTCCTTCGGCGCGACGATGTAGCGCTTCTCGCCGTCGGCGTAGTGCAGCAGCGCGATGCGGGCGGTGCGGTTCGGGTCGTACTCGATGTGCGCGACCTTGGCCGGCACGCCGTCCTTGTCCGCGCGCCGGAAGTCGATCACCCGGTACTGCCGCTTGTGCCCGCCGCCCTGGTGCCGGGTGGTGATACGGCCGTGCACGTTCCGGCCGCCCTTCTTCGGCAGCGGCTTGACCAGCGACTTCTCCGGCGTCGTCCGGGTCACCTCGGTGAAGTCGGACACGCTGGCGCCGCGACGCCCGGCCGTGGTCGGCTTGTATCTGCGGATAGCCATCTCGATGCCCCTCTCAGCTCACCGGGCCGCCGAAGGCCTCGATCCGGTCGCCGTCAGCGAGCTTGACGATCGCTCGCTTCGTGGCCTTGCGCCGGCCCCAGCCGGTGCGGGTGCGCTTGCGCTTGCCCTCGCGGTTGATGGTGTTGACCGTGATCACCTTGACATTGAAGATCTGCTCGATCGCGATCTTGATCGCGGTCTTGTTCGCGTCCGGCCGGACCAGGAACGTGTACCAGTTCTGGTCGAGCAGGCCGTAGCTCTTCTCGGAGATCACCGGCGCGACGATGATGTCGCGCGGATCCGGGATGTTAGCCACTACTTGCCCTCCTTCGTACCGGCCCCGCCACCGGACCCGTTGCCGGAGGCCCCGGCGCCCGCCCGGGCGCAGAACTGCTCCAGCGCCTGCCTGGTGAAGACCACGTCGTCGCTGACCAGCACGTCGTAGGTATTGAGCTGTCCTGGATCGAGCAGGTGCACGTGGGGCTCGTTGCGCAGCGACAGCCAGCTCACCCGGTCGGCGGCGTCCAGCACCACCAGCACCTGTCTGGCCTGGCTGACCGCACGCAGGGTGGCCAGCGCCTGCTTGGTCGAGGGGGTCTCCCCGGTCACGAACCCGTCGACCACGTGCACCCGGCCGCCGCGTGCCCGGTCCGACAGGGCGCCACGCAGGGCGGCGGCCTTCATCTTCTTCGGGGTGCGCTGGGCGTAGCTGCGCGGCACCGGGCCGTGGACGACACCACCGCCGGCGAACTGGGGCGCGCGGATCGAACCCTGCCGGGCCCGGCCGGTGCCCTTCTGCCGGTAGGGCTTGCTGCCGCCGCCGCGCACCTCGCCGCGGGTCTTGGTCTTGTGGGTGCCCTGCCGGGCTGCCGCCTGCTGGGCCACCACGACCTGGTGCATCAGGGCGACGTTCGCCTGGACGTCGAACAGCTCCGCAGGCAGCTCCACGGAGCCCGCCTTCTTGCCGTCGGCACCTACCACGTCGACTGTGCTCACTGCTGCTCACCTCCGGACGGTGCCAGCTTCTTCGCCGCGGACCGCACCAGCACCAGGCCGCCCTTGGGGCCGGGCACCGCACCCTTGATCAGCAGCAGGTTGGCGTCCGGGTCGATCTCCTGGATGACGAGGTTCTGGGCGGTGAAACGCGCGTTGCCCATGCGGCCGGCCATCTTCATGCCCTTGAACACCCGCGCCGGGGTGGCCGCCCCGCCGATGGCGCCCGCGGAGCGGTGCTTGCGCTCCACACCGTGGGACGCGCGCAGGCCGTGGAAGCCGTGCCGTTTCATCACGCCGGCGAAGCCCTTGCCCTTGGTGGTGCCGGTGACGTCGATGTACTGCCCGGCGGTGAACGCGTCCACCGTCACCTCCTGGCCGACGGTGTACTCGCTGGCGTCGGTGGTGCGCAGCTCCACCAGGTGCCGCCGCGGGGCCACCCCGGCCCGGGCGAAGTGCCCGCCCTCGGGTTTGTTCACCCGCCGCGGGTCGATCTCGCCGAACGCCAGCTGCACCGCGTGGTAGCCATCCTTGTCCGGGGTGCGCACCTGGGTCACCACGCACGGCCCGGCCTGCACGACCGTGACCGGGACGATGCGGTTGTTGTCCCAGACCTGGGTCATGCCGAGCTTCGTGCCCAGGATGCCTGTCACTTGCCGGTCCATCACGTTCCTCACAGCTTGATTTCGATGTCGACGCCGGCCGGCAGGTCGAGCCGCATCAACGAGTCGACGGTCTTGGGGGTCGGGTCGATGATGTCGATCAGCCGCTTGTGCGTACGCATCTCGAAGTGTTCGCGCGAGTCCTTGTACTTGTGCGGCGAACGAATCACGCAGAAGCGGTTGATCTCCGTAGGCAGCGGCACCGGGCCGGCGATGTGCGCGCCGGTCCGCGTGACCGTCTCCACGATCTTGCGGGCCGAAGAGTCCACGACCTCGTGGTCGTAGGCCTTCAGCCGGATGCGGATCTTCTGTCCCGCCATCGCTGTCCTTACCTCTAGTTCCGCTTGACGTGCGTGCCTTGTCCGACCCCCGCGGTCGGGTGTGTCGGCGAAGGCGCCGACGGCGGCCGCGCACGGATCGGTCACCGGTGCCTTCGTGCCCGGGCCAGGCTCCGTCCCGGTCGTCCCGGGACGCCGCGCCGGACGGCCCGCGCTCGGGCGGACCCGTCCGCTGCGCCACCTTGCGACGGCGCCCGGAGCCGGCCCCAAACCCTACAGATTATGCCGCATCAGGTACGGCGTTGTGTATCCGGGGCCCACCCCCCGCCTCCCGCCGATCTAGGGACTGTTCACGTGAGTCGATCTCCAACCACGTGATTAATCCCTAGATCGACGGGAACGGGGGTGGGGTTGTCACTTGAGGATCTTCGTGACGCGGCCGGCCCCGACGGTGCGCCCGCCCTCGCGGATGGCGAACCGCAGGCCCTCCTCCATCGCGATCGGCTGGATCAGCTTCACGGTCATCTCGGTGTTGTCGCCCGGCATCACCATCTCGGTGCCCTCCGGCAGCGTCACCACGCCGGTGACGTCGGTGGTCCGGAAGTAGAACTGCGGGCGGTAGTTCTGGAAGAACGGCGTGTGCCGCCCGCCCTCGTCCTTGGACAGGATGTAGACGGTCGCCTCGAACTCCGTGTGCGGAGTCGT
>SLSW01000321.1 GCA_007130245.1 Micromonosporaceae bacterium | reverse complement strand
CACCTGTCCGCCGAGCAGCAGCACGCCGCGCTCGAGCAGGCGCTGCAGGCAGCCACCACTATCACCATCACCGATGAGTACGCCCGGGCGCAGGCGCTGGCCGGGTTAGCACCCTACCTGTCCGCCGATCAACTCGAGCAGGCGCTGCAGGCAGCCATCACCACCATCACCGACGGGCACTATCGGGCGCAGGCGTTGCAGGCAGCCATCACCACCATCACCGATGGGCACTCTCGGGCGCAGGCGCTGGCCGAATTAGCACCCTACCTGTCCGCCGATCAACTCGAGCAGGCGCTGCAGGCAGCTACCACCACCACCGACGAGTACTTCCGGGCGCAGGCGCTGACCGGGTTGGCACCCCACCTGCCCGCCGAGCACATCGAGCAGGCGCTGCAGGCAACGGCCACAATCACCAACGAACGCCTCCGGGCGCAGGCGCTGACCGGGTTGGCACCCTACCTGCCCGCCGAGCACATCCAGAAGGCGCTGCAGGCAGCCGCCACCATCACCGAGGCCCACCTCCGGGCGCAGGCGTTGACCGGGTTGGCAGCCCACTTATCCGCCGAACAGCAGCGCGCCGCGCTCGAGCAGGCGTTGCAGGCAGCCACGACCATCACCAACGAGTACTCCCGAGCGCTGGCGCTGACCGGGTTGGCACCCCACCTACCTGCCGAGCAGCAGCGCGCCGCGCTCGAGCAGGCGTTGCAGGCAGCCGCCACCATCACCGAGGCCCAGCTCCGGGCGCGGGCGCTGACCGGGTTGGCAGCTCATCTATCCGTCGAGCAGCGGCGTATCGCGCTCGAGCAGGCGTTGCGGGCAGCCACCACGATCACCGACGAGTACTTCCGGTCGCTTGCGCTGATCGGGTTGGCGCCCCACCTATCTGGCGAGCAGCAGCGCGCCGTGCTCGGGCAGGCGCTGCAGGCAGCCACCACGATCACCCAGGCGGAACCCCGGGCGCGGGCGCTGACCGAGTTGGCAGCCCACCTACCTGCCGAGCAGCAGCGCGCCGCGCTCGAGCAGGCGCTGCAGGCAGCCACCACCATCACCGACGGGCACGCCCAGGCGCAGGCGCTGACCGAGCTGGCAGCCCACATCTCCGCCGAGCACCTCCTCCGGTTGCTGCAGGGTGATCGCGGGCAGGGTTCGAGCCTGGAGGTCGCCGCGCTGACGATCCTGGCCCAACTGTCTGGACGGCTTGTATCCCCCACTGGAGTCGCCGTTCTTAGGCTCGCGCTGCAACAGGATGATCGAGCATCTTGCCTTTCGGTATTGAGTGCGGCCGCTGACCTGCTGTCCGAGGATGCTGGACCGGCCACAGTCATAGATATCCTTGAGGCGATACGAGTGGTCGTCAACTGGTGGCCTTGACGAACCGGCCACGAGTGCCGCCAATCGCGGTTGTTACCTCGTCTCAAGGGTGTCGCCCCACGACAGTGGCGCTGAGCTGATTGAAGCAAAGATTAGTGAGACGGACGGCCCCCGTCGTCTCTCTGGACTGCCCGAGAGTCATGGTCGGCCCGATCATCTCACTCAGCCCGCCCGGCGCCGCCCTTCTGCCCGTCGTCAACGCGCGCGGCGTCGCCGCAGGTCAGCACTCGGCCGTGCGGCTCAAGGTTCTGGCAGGTGTCCGATTCGGGAAACTGGAATAAGACAACGGCGGGTCGGAGCAGCCTGCGACTGGGGGCAGCTTCGCCACGATAGGACATATGCGGGCGGCTCACGGTGGGGCTGTCAGGTGCGGTCAGGTTCTGTCAGGGGGTAGGGGAGTTCGTTCGGGCTGACAAGGCCGGTCTGGGGGGTGCATGCCGTTGATGGCGTGCCCGCCTCGGTGGAACTCCGTCTCCGGGGTGATGGTGCCGGGATCCGGATTGGCGTACTGACCACCGACCTTCGCAATCCGTAAGGGAGGAGCGCCCCCACCGGCACCGTCACCCCAGGGGTACGGGTTCCACCGCAGGCGGCCCACATCGAGCTTGTGGAGCCTGCCATGCACCTGACCTATTCTCTGCTGTCGGCCGGGGCAGACCTGGCCGGCGGGGAGCCGTTGTTTCTGGCGCAGCCGCGGTCGTTGCCGGAGGTGATCGACGGCCTCCGGCTGTGGATCATGGGCATTCTGGCGGCCGTGGCCACCTTGTTCCTGGTGGTCGGCGGCCTGCGGTACATCCTGGCCGGTGGTGACCCGGCGCAGGTCGAGATGGCCAAGGGCAACCTGAAAAGCGCCCTGCTCGGCTACGCCCTGGCGGTGCTGGCGCCAGTGGTGCTCTCGATCCTGCAGAGCATCGTGGGCAGCTAGGCGGTTGTGCGGTGGCCGGCTGGTTGATGGACAACGTGATCGCCTGGCTGGCCGAGCGGGTGATCGGCATGCTCGGCGGGCTGATGGCGTTCCTTCGCGCCACGGTGTTCACCTCCCCGGACGTGACGGTGTTCCCGCAGGTGCAGCTGCTGGCGTCCCGCTCGTCGCTGGTGGTGAGCGCCGGGTTTGTGCTGGCGATCATCACCGCCGCCGCGGTCACCATGACCCACGGCACCATGCACACCCGCTACGAAGCACGGCAGTTGTTGCCGCGGCTGGTGTTCGGGTTCGTCGCCTCCCACTTCGGGGTCATGGTGTGCGGGCTGCTGATCGAGCTGGCCAACGCCGTGACGATGGCGATGATCGCCGAGAACGCGGTCGGCCCGCAGACGATCGAGTACGTGCAGGTCCGCATGACCGCCGCCATGGCCGATCCCGCCTCCGGGCTGATCGCGGTGGTCCTGGGGCTGATCATCGTGGTGCTGGTGTACATGCTGCTGGCGGCGTGGTTCTTCCGCATCGCGATCCTGATCGTGCTGGCTGGTGTCGCCCCGGTCGCCCTGGCCTGCTACGCCCTGCCGCACACCGAGCCGGCCGCCGGGCTGTGGTGGCGCACCCTGCTGGCCTGCCTGGCCACACCGCTGCTGCAGGCGATCACCTTCACCGCCGGCATCAACCTGCTGCTCGACCCCACCCACAACCTGCCGGTGCTGCTCGGCGCCACCCCCGGCCTCGCGTCGATGGACAGCTTCAACCTGTTCATCGTCATGTGCCTGCTGTGGCTGACCGTACGCATCCCGAGGCTAATGGCCCGCTACGTCACTCACGGCCGCAGCCCCATCTCCATGGCCGGCGTCGTGCTCAGAACGGTCGTGCTGCAGTCGGTCACCCGCCGCCTGCCGGTCCCCACCCGCCGCTGACCCCTGTACGCGTAAGGAGCCTTCGATGTCCGATGAGACACCCCGAGCCGCGGTTCCGGCTGACATCGGCACACCGGACCGGGTCGCCTGGGGGCTAACGTTCCGGCAGCTGGCCATCATCGGCGGCGTCGCCTTCGCCGGCTGGACCCTCTACAGCACCCTGGGGCACCTTGTGCCGGGTGTGGTGTGGCTGATCGCCGCAATCCCGGTCGGCGGGGTGACGGTGGCAGTGGCGTTGGGCCGCCGCGACGGCCTGCCGCTGGACGTGTGGCTGCGCCACGGCCTCATGCTGCGCCGCACCCCCGCGGTTCAGGCCCCCGGCCGGCCAGATCGTGGCCCGGCGCTGGTGGCTACCGCCGACAAGCCGGTGGTGCCGGCGCCGTTACGTACGCCGGTCACCGCCATCGCCGCCGACGGCACCCTCACCGTCGACAGCGGTGCCAGGCAGGTGATCGCCTGCGGCACCACCAACATCGCGCTTCGCACCGGCACCGAACAGGCCGCGCTGCTCGACGGGTTCGGCCGCTGGCTCAACGCCCTGACCAGCCCGGCGCAGATCGTGGTGGCCGCGCAGCGGCACGACCTGACCCCGTACGCCCAAGCCGTGCATGCCGGCGCCGCCCGGTTGCCGCACCCGGCGCTGGGTGCTGCCGCCGACGCGTACGCCGCGTTCCTGCTCGAGCTGGACGCCACCCGCGACCCGCTACGCCGCCAGGTGCTCGCGGTGGTGCCCACGGGGCACGTCCGCGACAGCACCACCCGCGCCCTGTCCGCGCTCGGGGTGACCACGCAGCCGCTGGACGGGCCGGCGGTCACCGCCGCCCTGGCCGCCGCCGTCGACCCGTTCGACCCGCCCGTCCCTGGCCGCCGCGCCGTGCCCGGCACCCCGATCACCGTCACCAGTTAGGAGCCGACGATGCTGCCACGCCCTTCGAAGAAAAGCCCGCCCGATGCCGGTTTGGACCTGCTGCCGACCCCGGCCGGGTTGCAGGTCACGCCGAACCATGTACGCCTCGGCGACGGGTACGCGGCCACGTTCGCGGTGTGCGGCTACCCGGCCGCGGTCGGCCCGGCGTGGCTGGACCCGCTGCTGTCCTACCCCGGCCGGGTCAACGT
>SLSW01000237.1 GCA_007130245.1 Micromonosporaceae bacterium | reverse complement strand
CTTAGACTCCGGCGAGGTGGTGTGATGCGGCTTGTGGACCTGCTGGCGGGGCTGTCGCGCCTCGCTGACCTGGGATTCGGGATCCCGGCGGGAGAGGCGCTGCGATCGGCGGCGCTGACCGTCGTGCTCGGCCGATCCCTCGACCTGCCGGATCGCGACACCGCGGCGGCCATGTACACCGCGCTGCTGCACCATGTGGGATGCACCGGCTACGCCCACGAGGCCGCCCGCATGGTCGGTGACGAGCTGACGATGTACTCGGTGACCGCGCAGACTGACCTGGCTGCCCCAAAGGAGCTGTTCACGGTCCTGCTGCCGGGGCTGGCTCGTGGGCATCCGCTGCTGGCGCAGGTCCGGCTGGCGCTGACCACCGTCACCCGCGGGCGGCGTATCGGGGTCGAGTCGACCACCGCCGCCTGCGAGGTCGGCCGCGACGCGGCACGACGTCTGGGTCTGTCCGAGCAGGTGCAGCACAGTCTGTACCGCTCCTACGAGTGGTGGAACGGCAAGGGAGTTCCCGACGGGTTGAAGGGCGAGGCCATCCCGATGGGCGCCCGGCTGGCGATGCTGTCCAGCACCGCCGCCCTGCTGGACACCACCGCCGGTGCCGACCGGGCCGTCGAGGTCGTCCGCAGCGGCAGCGGAAAGCTGTTCGACCCCGCACTCGCCGCCCACTTCGCCGACCGCGCTGGCGCGCTGCTCGGCGAGATCACCGCCACCGATCCCTACGAGCTGGTGCTGGCGTCCGAGCCCCCTCCGGCGGTCACCGTCCCGGAGCCGCGCCTGCGGGAGGTCGCCGCCGTCTTCGGCGACCTGGCCGACCTCAAAAGCCCCTGGACCCACGGCCACTCGCGCGGTGTGGCCCGGCTGGCCCGCGACGCCGGGGCACGGCTTAACCTGCCGGCCAGCGAATGCGCCGACCTGGAGGTGGCGGCGCTGCTCCACGACCTGGGCCGGGTCGCCGTCTCCGCTGCGGTGTGGGACAAGCCTGACCGCCTCAGCGCCCACGAATGGGAGCAGGTGCGGCTGCACGCCTACCACTCGGAACGGATCCTGGCCGGCTCCGAACGGCTGGCAGCGCTGGCGTCAGTGGTCGGCATGCACCACGAACGCGGCGACGGCAGCGGCTACCACCGTGGCAGCAGACACGCCGAGCTTCCGCTGCCCGCCAGGGTGCTGGCTGCCGCGGACGCCTACCAGGCCATGACCCAGCCGCGTCCGCACCGGGCCGCGCTCACCGCCGAGCAGGCCGAGGAGCGACTGCTCGCCGACGCGCACGCCGGGTTACTCGCCGCCGACGCGGTGGCTGCCGTGCTCGCCGCCGCCGGCCACGAAACGGTGGTCCGCCGGGAGCCGCCCGGCGGACTGACCGACCGCGAGGTCGAAGTCCTCGAACTGGTCGCCGCGGGCTGCAGCAACCGGCAGATCGCCCAGCGGCTGGTGATCTCCCGGCGCACAGCCGAACACCACGTCCAGCACATCTACACCAAGATCGGCGCCTCCAGCCGCGCCGCCGCGGCACTGTTCGCCATGGAGCACGACCTGCTGGCCGGCAAGGATAGGTAGGTTTACCAATGCGCTACCTGGCCGGTTCGCGGAATACTGTCCGCGGAGTCGCTGCAGAGGGAGCACCGTCATGAGTACGAGCGATGACGCGACCGTGACGCGGACCAGGTCGCGCGACGGCACCAGGATCGGCTACTGGACCAGCGGGTCAGGACCACCGATCGTGCTGGTCCACGGGGTGCTGGCTGACCACAGCCGCTGGGATGCGCTGCGACCGCACCTGGAGCCGGCGTACACGGTCCACGCGATGGACCGACGCGGTCGCGGTGCCAGCGGCGACGCTCCGGACTACGCCGCGGAGCGTGAGTTCGAGGACGTGGCCACCGTCGTCGACGCGACGGCTGAGGCATCCGGCGGTCCTGTCGCCGTGTACGGCCATTCGGCCGGCGCGAGCTTCGCCCTCGGCGCCGCGACACTGACCTCCAACATCGGCCGGCTCGTCCTCTACGAACCGGCCGTCAACACGTTCGACCTGCTGCCGGACGGCCTGCTCGAACGGCTGGACACGCTGCTGGCGCAGGACGAGCCGGCAACGGTCGTCGAGGTCTTCGCCCGGGAGGTCCTGCACCTGACCGACGAACAGGTCGACGCCTACCGGGCGCAGCCTTCCTGGCCCGCGCGCGTGGCCGCCGCCCACACACTGCCGCGCGAGCTGCGGATCCCCCCGCAACAGCTCTTCGACGCCGGACGCGCAGCGACCGTCACCGCGCCTACGCTGCTCCTGGAGGGCCAAGAAACACCGGAGGGCTTCAAGGCCGCCCTCCAGGCCATCGAGGTTGCCCTGCCCGACGCCCGCCGCGCCGTCCTGGACGGACAGGGGCACACCGCGGACATCCTTGCCCCGGAACTGGTCGCCGAGCACCTGTTCCCCTTCCTGCGCGACCCGCACTGAGAGTCGCCCATCGTGCTTGCCCCGCCGCAGGCCCGCCGTCTAGTTTGGAGATCGCCACCATCCTTGTGACGACCGCCAGGACGGAGACCCCTGTGAGCGACAGCTCGTCCCCCGTACCGCCGGGCGACCGGATCGACACCACCGTTCCCCACAACGCCCGGGTCTGGAACTTCTTCCTGGGCGGCAAAGACAACTTCGAGGTGGACCGCGCGGCCGCCGAGCAGTATCGTGCCGCCTTCCCCGAGATCGTCGATGTAGCCCGCGCCGACCGGGCGTTCCTCGCCCGAGCGGTGCGGTACATGGTGGAAGAGGCTGGAATACGTCAGTTTCTCGACATCGGCACCGGACTGCCGACCCTGGACAACACCCACGAGGTCGCGCAGCGGCTGGCGCCCGAGTCCCGCATCGTGTACGTCGACAACGACCCCCTCGTACTCGTGCACGCTCGTGCCCTGCTGGCCGGCGACCCACAGGGGGCTACCGACTACATCGAGGCGGACCTGCGCGAACCCGACACAATGCTGCGCCACGCCGCCAGGACGCTCGACTTCGGCCAACCGGTCGGCATCATGCTCCTGGGCATCCTGCATTTCCTCCTCGACCAGGAAGACCCGTGGGCGATCGTGAACCGGCTCGTGGACGCCGTTCCCTCCGGCAGCCACCTGGCACTGACCCACGCCACCCAGGAGCTCGGCGGCACTGCCAACGCCGAGGCCCAGCGGTCATGGAACGAGAAAGCGACCGTCCCGCTCACGGCGCGCACCAGAGCACAGATCACCGGTTTCTTCGAGCAGCTGGAGCTGCTGGAGCCGGGAGTGGTGCCACTCGGCCGCTGGCGGCCGGAGCCCGCCGGCGGCGATGCGGTCGAAGTGGCAGGCTACTGCGCCGTCGGGCGCAAACCACCGGCGGCGCCGTAACTCGGCTCGGGCGACTTCGAGGCCAGGACTTCGGGAACGCGACACTCGATGAGGTCATCGCGCGCCTTCTCGACGAGCATGCCGACCAGCAGCTGCGGGCGCAGATGCGCACCGATGCCGAGCGGGGACGCGCCGGCTGAGCCGTCGCGGCGTGTCCGGTGCCAGTCCGGAGATTCTGACGCGCCCCAGGTCGGCCTGGGGCGCATCCCCGATGGCGGTGCTCCCTTGAAGAGGGCATCGTCCGCCTTCGCTCTCCGACCACCAGTGCGGCCGCGGTGGGATGCGTAGCCAAGGTTAGGCGGAGTGACAGCGGCCAGCTGATGATCGAACCCGCCTACGGCCCTGCCGCATGCCATCGAGCCGCACCGGGCACCTCGACCGGGTTGGACCCGACAACGAGAGCATCATCTATCCCTCGTCATCATCATCCTCATCTCGTCCTCGATCCGCCGGCACCCGTGGTGCTGAGAAGGGTTTCACCGGGGTCCTCGCTGCTGCCCTACCGACCGGTGGATCACTCGGAACTGCGCCTGGCGACCTCTGCCGCCAGCTCCACTCTGGATGCCACACCGAGCTTACGGAAGGCGTGCGCGAGATGGGTCTGGACGGTCCGTCGTGAGATGAACAGGCGCGCGCCGATCTCGGGATTGGTCAGACCTCGCGCGGCCAGTCGCACCACCTCCAGTTCTGATGGGGTGAGGGCCGGCCAGCCGGTAGCCGGCCGTTTCCGGGCACCGCGGCGTTTTCGGCCGAGGCCGAGCGCACGCATCTCGGCAAGGATCCGTGCGGTCTGCCGCCGCGCCCCGGCCCGGTCGTAGAAGTCGAGCGCTTCTTCGAAGAGCAGCGACGCGTCCGGTCCCCGGCCGGCGCGTGCCAGGACGGCGGCGGTCTCCTGGCACGCCGCCGCCCGCTCGAACGCGCGGGGCCCTAACCGGTAGGCCGCGACCGATCGCAACAGGGGGTCGGCGTCGTTGTCGACGACCCCCCGGCAGCGCAGGGCGACGGCGATGAGGCCGGGCGCGGACGTGGTCTCGGCAGCCGCTTCGAGATCAGCGGTGACCCGCAGGGCGAGCACGTGACGGTCAGCCGCAAGCGCCAGTCGGACCAGGTCCGGGCCGAGCAGCCGGTCAATGCTGCCGCGCTGGGTCTGCTGGTCCCAACCGCGCTCGAGAGTCACCAACGCGGCCCCGGCCTCACCGCGGGCCTCCTGCAACAAGGCGACTGTCAACGTCAGCCAGGCGGAGCCGGCCGGCTCGACTCCGCGGCTCTCGACTGCCGCAACCCGGGCCGCGGCTGCCTCGAGCTGGCCGCGGTACGCGGCGATCAGCCCGAGCAGTCCGTGTGGCCAGGACAGCAGCATGCCGAGGCCAACGTCGTCGGCGAGCGCCAGGCCGCTCTCCGCGTCCGCGACCGCGTCGTCCCAATCCCCTGCGGCGAACCTCACGGTCGCGCTCTCATAGTGGTAAACGGGCAGGTAGGAGACATTCCCTTGGCGCTCGTCGGCCAGCCGTCCCGCTACGAGCGCCCGGTGGGCCTCCTCGAACCGATCCAATTCCCGCAGCACCATGGCCTCGAAGATCTCCGGGCGCCACGGCAGGTCGCCAGGGTCGGACTCTGCCGTGAGCTGCTTCGCCCGCTGCGCATACTGGAGAGCCTCCGCCAGGTTGCCCCGCCCACGCGCGGTGTCCGAGAGCACCAGCAGGCCCATGATGGCACCAGCGCCGCCCGCCGGAGTCCCGGCCGCAATGGCCTCGCCCGCCACCTGCTCAGCGCCCCGGAGGTCCCCCAGGATGGCCAGAGCGTTGGCCGCTTCGGCCTGCAGACGCAATCGGACCTCTGCCGCGAGCGAGCCATGGTTGCGGGCACTGGCCACCTCATGGACCACTTCGGACGCACGGCCTTGTGCCGTCAGTGCGCTGACCAGGCCGAGCCTCAGCGTCCCTTCCACATCCGTCGGCGGGTCGCGGTCCAGCCCTTGCCGGGCGTACGTCTCTGCCCGGCCGGGGTTGCCCGACCAGAGCAGGATCGTCACCAGATCGGCAAGGAGTCGAGGTGGCAGAGGCCCACTGCCGCCAGCCAGGTCCAAAGCGCGCTCAAGCAGACGTACCGCCACGGCGGGGGACTGGCGTGCCGCCTCGCGGGCAGCGGCGTGCAACCACCGGACCGCCTCGGTGTCCCCCGGCCGCGCGCCCAATGCCAGCTGTTCGGCTATCTGCTGCGCGGGTGCCCCCGCGGTGGCCAGGCGGCGGCCCGCTTCCAGGTGCAACGCGGCCCGGACGTCTTTGGGAAGGTCTTCGTATATCGCGGCCCGGATGAGGTCGTGGCGAAAGCCCAGCGCGTCGCCCCCTGCCACGAAGATTTTCGCCCTGATCGCGTCGCGGATCGGCCGGAGCAGCTCGGCGGCTGACCTGCCCAGCACCGTGGCGACGTCCTGCGCCGAGAACGTCAACCCGAGTACGGACGCGGCCTGCAGTAGCTCCAGCGTCTGCTCGTTCAGAACGTCAGTACGCCGCAGGATCGTCTGCCGTAGCGAGGGCGGCAACGTAAAGTCTGTCAGTTCGGCTCGTTCCCCGGCTACCAGGATGGCCTCCTGGTCGGCCAGCGCCTTGACCAGCTCGATCACGAACAGCGGGTTGCCCGCCGCAGTGGCTACCTTGGCCAGCAGAGAGTCTGCCGGTGTGGCGGCCACCAGCTCCGCCACGAGCTCCGCCACCGCTTTGTCCTCCAGTGGACGCAGCGCGAGCCACTGTGCGCCCTCACGCACCAGATTCACCGCTAGCCGCTCCACCTCGGGTGGCCGGGGCAGTGGACGCAGCGTGGCGACCAGCATGACCGGCAGGAAGGCGAGCTGCCTGGTCAAGGCACGGACGGTGATGACGGTTGACGGGTCTGCCCACTGCACATCGTCGAGTGCGAGCGCGACCGGGGACACCAGCGCGGCTTCCTCGATGAGATCGACCAGGCTGTCGACGATGCGGTACTGCAGTCCCGGGTCGCGGGTTGGCTCGATCGGGCCAGGAAGCGTGTCGGGATCGGCTCTGAGCAGCCGGTTGATCTCGGCCCGTCTCGACTCGCTGGCGTCAGGGGTGCAGCCTAAGGCCCGCACCAACGGTCCGAACGGACGGGCCTGCTCGATCTCGTCGCCGCCACCGGCGAAGACCTGGAAGCCGCGTCCCCTCGCCCGCTCCAGCCATGCCTCGACCAGCCGGGTCTTACCGATCCCGGCCTCGCCCTCGACGAACACGGTATGCAGCTTCCCCGCCGCGGTGAGCTCGAGGCACGCGTCGAGCGTCTGCAACTCGGCGAGGCGTCCATGCAGAGTCGCAGGCCCGACTGACTGCGCCATCACGATCAGTGTAGGCCCCGATGGCGCCGGCGGCCCAGCCGGTGCCGCGAGGCCGAGCTGGCCGCCCGGACGGCCACGGTGCCAACAGATCCGCCAGGTGGCGGATTTTTCCCGCTCCGGCCGGCCCTAGCGTTCGCACCAGCAACTCAGGCCCCGCACTTACAGAAGGAGCGCTGTCATGTCTAACAAGCTGCCACGCATCGCCGCGATTGGTGGCATCGCGGGACTGATCACGATGGGAGGGCTGACCGCGGTCGCCGTCGCGACCACCGGTGGGCAGGAAACCGTACCGGTGTCCGGCGAAGGGATCCACTACTTCACCACCGCCGTCGTCCACTCCCAGCAGGAGATCGAGACCGGAATGCTCCAGCGGAGCACCGACATCATCAGGCTCACCGGCGACCTGGATGGATACCTGCTCTACCACCCGACGTCGGAGTTCGACTTCGCGAACCAGAAGCTGGTGAACACCGGCACGCAGTTCTTCTCCGGTACCATCGCCGGATCTGAGCCGATGGTGCTGCACGATGACACGTTCAGGTTCGATGTGGACCTCGCTACCGGCCAGACCACGGGTGAGGTTCATCTGATGCGCAGCAAGGATGCCCCGGATCAGGGCCAGTGGTATGAGTGTCACCTGGCGGTTACCGGCACCGGAATGACGCCGGAGGGAGACGCCACCTTCACCTACACCGGCCATGGCCTCCGTCGGGGTAGACCCTGACGACCGCTGGCGCCTGGGCCATGCTGACAGCAGACCACCGTGGGGAGGGGTTCGAGTGGACCGTGTGAGCGAGCAGGACCTGGCGTGCCGAGCCCACCGGAACATGGTGGAGGCGTTCGCTTCGCTGCCGCCTCACCAGCCCGGCGGCTTCGTGCGGCGTAGCGGCGGCGTGGTGGTGGCCGCCACAGGCAGCTCGATTGGCCTGTTCAACGCGGTCCTACCGGTCGAGGAGAAGGTCACCGAGCAGGCGCTGGTGGCGGCGGTGGAGGCGGTGCGGACGGCGGGACTGGTCTCGTTCACCCAGCTGCGGGAGGGGGTGGACGACGCCCTGCTGCCACTGGTCGGGGACCTGGGCCTGGAGGAGCGGCCGGAAGCCTCCTGGCCGGCCATGGTGCTGACCGACCTGCCGTCCGCACCGGCGGTCCCGCAGGGTCTTCAGATCCGTAACAGCCGGGGTGGCGGTGAGTTCGAGCACCACTTCCAAGCCTCCGCCAGCGTCGCTGGGGTGGACCCGGCGCTCTGGGCGACCTGGCTCGGCAAAGGGCTCGCCGACGACCCGGCCTGGACAATGGTGACCGGGTGCGTAGACGGCGAACCGGTGGCCCGCTCGATGAGCTACCTGACCGGCGACGTGGTGGGCGTCTACAACGTGGGCACCGTCCCGGCCGCCCGCCGACGCGGCTATGGCTGGGCGGTGACGCTCGCCGCGATCATGTCGGGAAAGGATGCCGGGGCCACGATCGCGACCCTGCAGTCGTCCGCGATGGCACTGCCGATGTACCGCGCCCACGGCTTCCGGACAGTGTTTCGGTACCGGGCCTTCTGCGACCGGTTGGCGAGCTGAGCATACCTGCGTGCCGTCACCGGCTCCGCCCCTCCCCAACGAGTAGTGGCAGCAAGTGGACCCGACGGTGCGGAAAACGAACACCACCATCGCCGTGGCGTGCCTGCCACTGCCGACCTTCTTGGCCAGGTCGCGGACCGGGGGACGCTCCGCGCTGGCAGCGTAGGGTTTCATCGGTCTCTGGGATGTCGATCACTGATTCGCAGGGCGCTAGACGACGAACAGGTCCACCTCGTAGCGCTGGATGTCGGCGTCCCGGGTGACCAGCGTCAGGCCTTCGACTGTGGCCTGCGCGACCAGCATGCGGTCGAACGGGTCGCGATGGTGGACGGGAAGCCTGCCTGCCACCATGGCGTGCGCGTGGGTGACGGGAAGCTCGCGGAACCCCATGTCCCGTATGCGCTCTGCCAGGTCGGATGGTCCACCGAGCTTTCCGGCGGTCTGCTTGATGGTGACCTCCCAGACAGTGACCGTGCTCAGGAAGATGTCCGGATCGCTCCGCAGACGATCAAGAAACTCGTCACCGAGGGTGGGATCGGCGGTGATACCCCACAACACGATGTGGGTGTCCAGCAACAAGCTCACGACGAGATGCCGAAGTCCGCCGCAATCTCGGCGTTGGTCTGCGGGGAGTCCCAATCGCCGGACAGGTCGAGTCGCCCGGCCAGCGAGCCGATCGAGGTGCGGTTGATCCGGCGAGCCAACGGAACGATCTTGGCGACCGGCACGCCGGCGCGATCGATGATCACTTCCTCTCCCCGTTCCACCCGCTCGATGATGCGGGACAGGTGCGTCTTCGCGTCGTGCATGTTGAAATGCGCGGCCTCGACCGACATCGCCCACTCCCTCTACGCTTAGCTAGGCATCTAGTCTACTGCTCGGCGATGCGCCTCGACCACCAGCGCGCCCTTCCTCGACCTACCAGAACCGGTCCTCGAGATCCTCTGTCAGCCGCAGGATTCACTCGACGCCGTCGGTCCCAGTGAGCACCGCAACGCCCCGGCAGGGTGTGGCTGGCGATGCAGAGCCGCCGGGCGCGGCAATTGGGCCTATGGCGGTGGCGAAGAAAGTCGCATTGAGGATGAGCCGTCTCGAAGCTGGCGATCGGATTCGCAGCTCGCCGTGACCGGGAGCGGCTACTGATGGTCGGGGCTTGGCTCGAGGTCAGCTCCGGTCCCGTGCCCGATCCACATGATCACTCCTTGCCCTGGGTGGCCCAGGCTAGCGGGTGACACCGGATCAGGTCTCGGCCAACTCCTCGGCAGACACCACCTCACCACGGGCCAGTTCCGCATCCCTCCCCGCCAGTTCGGCACACCGTCTGTGACCTGCGACTTTCAACCCGGCGGCTACGCGCCTGGGTACGCGTCTCGGGTGGACCTGACGATGCAGAATACGAACACCACGCCGACCGTGGCTGGCCACCCGCTACGGGCGAGTTTGGCCAGGTCACGACGCTAGTTGGCGCTTCGCTGTCCGGACTCGGAGTGAGATACGGGAGGCCTGCTTGCGGCGATCATGCTGCCCTCGGCGGAGCTGGGTAGCGGAGTCGCGCGTGGGTGGTGCTCACGCCGTAGTCCCGAATCTGCGTCGTCGGCTATGCCGCGACCAGCTTCAGCATCTCATCGCGGTGCTCGTCGCCAGCCATGATCCTGCGAGCGCGGATGAGGTGATCAGCCGCTACCAACGTACGGTCATAGACGCCGGCCGAGGCGGTGCCGTAGTGGATCGCGAACCACGCCGACACCTCAGCCCATGAGTACAACGCCCACTGCCCGGTCGACAGCGGAGCAGGGAAGCCGCCCGGCCCGCGTTTGCCGGCAGCCAGTAGTCGTACCGACTCGTAGGTCCGGCCGACACGCTGGGCGATGTCGCGCAAGGACACCAGGTCCTCGCAATGGACCCCGACCACCTGCAACCCGAGTTGCCCGAGCGACTCAACCTCGTGGACCGCCTGCACGATCGCATCGACCAGCGAAGGTGCCTCTCGCACCACATGTGCGAGCACGGCACCTGCCTGGGTCTCGAACCCGACCAGGCCAGCCTCATCCAGCGCCTCCGGCGACAGCGCCGCCATCTGGTCGTCGACCGGTTCCCGGTCGACGACCAGGGCCAGTTCATAGCTGTGCATCACCGCTCCACCTCCTTCGCGTGGTCGCTGTGCTTGACGACAAACCTCCTGATGAGCTTCGCTCCCTGCTCCGGGTTGCGACCGGTGGAAAACACCTTGACGTGCTCTCCACACGAACACACCACCCAACCCCACGTGTGGCCACTCAGTGGCCGCACCGTGAGCCCGACGGCCTCGGCTTCATCGAGCGCCCTACGGATCTCCTTGTGCAGCCCCTGCCTCCCCATGTTGGCACAATACAACAGGCGTTGTGAGCATGCAACACGGCGACCCGGAGTCGGTGTCAAAGACGATGACGAACCCAAACATTGGGCTCCACGTACACCCCATGATCGGCACTGATGCTGGCATGAACCGGCACCAGCGCACCAGGCACCTCGATCTCGCCGTCGGCGTCAAACGGCAAACCGGTCCAGGCGCGCCACTGCGCCAGCGAACCAGCAATCAACCAAGACGTCGGCGCCACACCGACGATCCGACCTCCTACGCGCACATGGGTACGCAGCCACGGATCACGGGGCAGACCATCCTCACGAACCCTCGCCGAATACCTGGCCATCGGCGTACCAGGCTCCCGAGCCTTCGCCGCCGGCCGAGCCGGCGCGACCAGGGTGGCGATCCCGGCGCGGCTGACTGCCTCCCGCAGCGCCTGCAGCATCAGCCCGGCCAGTCCCTGACCCTGCACCACCGCCGCGACACTGATGCTGAGCGCGCACGCGGTGTCCGTGACGACCTCACGTCGTGCGTCGGTAAACGCCCACACGACGGCCTGTTCCCACCCGCCCGCCGGCAACTGCTCCCTGCCCGCGTCGCCAGAGACAAACCGCACCGCATGCGCATCAGCCACCACCGTGCCGTCGGCCGCAGTCGCCACCAGGCAAAGATCTGCGAACACCTCAGTGGCCCGTCAGAAGTACGCATCCGCTATGCGGTTGTGCCGCATGAACTCCGGCCACTCCCCCGCATCGAACGCACTTCGAGCCAGTCCCGGCCGCTCCGCCACAGTAGTGATCTCGACCCGCTCGCCAGACCTCAGACGTACCACACGCACGGCTCAACGATCTCAACAAGCCCAATTCCACACCAGCAGATTTCGCGGGAGGCCCGCCCCAACCATCGGACGGCGCTACGGCCCAATCGGGCTCCACAGCTACTAACCCATGCCCCAGCATGGTGTTCGTACGCAAGATCAAAGTGGGCCTGACGATGCAGAATACGAACACCACACCGACTGTCGCGGGCTACCCGATACAGACCCATCTGACCAGGTCACGGCGTTAGTGAGCATTCCTCGCCAGCGATGGCTCCGTGCTCAACGATCCGCCGGCCGGGACTGTAGCCGGCCAGAAGGTGGCGGTCCCGACAGTCGGCCACACGACCGAGACCTCGGCCGAGTCGGTCGGCCAGATCGCTAGCTACTTGTCAAAAACTACCCCATACTCGAAAGGTAGGAGGTTGCTATGACAGTCGCTGCTGAGGAGACCCGGGTCAAGAGTGCGCTCGAACATGTCGAAGCCATCGAGGAGATCGCTGACAGCCTGGGCGAGGAGGACGCTCGGAGGGCCAAGCTCCTGCGCATCGCTAGCTCCCTTCTGGCCGACATTGGCCCTCTCAGGCCGAGTGTTGCGGCCCGCCTGCTGCAACTTAGCGAGCCGACCGTGCGGACGTGGGCCAGAGAGGGTGTTCTCACTACCGCTGAACAAGAATCCAAGCGGCCTCTGCTGGATCCTCACCGTGTCCACCAAGTGATGCATCTAGTCCGCGACCTGCGCGCCGCTGGCCGAGAGCGAAATTTGCTCGAAGCAGTTTGGTACCGGCTGTCAGACCGCGCTCTACTAGACCGCGAGGATCTCCAAGAGAGTCTGGAGCAGATGCGTCGTGGTGAAGGGCGGGTGCTCACATCAGAGGACTTGGAGCGACGCCCGGTGGCCTAACCTAACCTGGTGCCCACTGAGGTTGTGACCACTCCCCGAGCAGATCAGCAAGTCAATGGGCTCCGCGGCATCCAGATCAGACAGCTCGCCGGGTTCGTCAAGGACCTTGAGTCGAGAGGGTGTGCGGCACTCGGCTACCGACTGACCGGCGACGAGCCGCTAGACCATCTGTGCGTAAAGCACTTGGGCGGCCAGCTACGCGTGGTGGTGGCGTTCGAACGCGCCGATCGGGCATGGCTCCTGCTGGTGGGTCCACACGACGACAGCGACCCCTACATCGATGTATACACGGAGCTGTACCAACTCGTGGGACTCCGTCCGCCGGATTCGACGAAGCGGACGAAGCCGCCGTGTTGCGGCAAGACGGGCGAGCCTCCGGCGCTGGGGGAGGCTGCTGAAGAGTTGGCGGACAGAGCGGTCAAAATGCGGATGCGCCGTCGCTGACCGATGACCGGCCAGTAGGACAGCTGGTCGGGCGCTAGGTGGATCGGCTAGCAGACTCGGAAGCGTGCCGTTACGGGAAGCGCCGGGTCGTTCTCATGCGCCTCTCTCGTGTCACACTGATGCGATGAAGGAGCGGGGCCTCCGCTCCCCGTGACGGTCACTCCGGGTAACGCTGGAGGTTGTCACATCCACCACGACGAAGGAGGCCCCTGTGGATGAGTATGACGGCCGGCAGTATGTCGGGATAGATCTGCACCGGCGGCGCAGCGTGATCGTACGGATGACCGAGGACGGCCAGCACCTGGGCCCAGCAGTGCGCATCGACAACGACCCGTTCACGTTGGCGGCGGAGATCGCCACCTGGGGTGAGGAGCCTGAGGTGGTGTTGGAGGCGACCTACGGCTGGTACTGGGCCGCTGACGTGCTGGCCGAGGCGGGCGCCCGGGTGCATCTGGCGCATCCGCTGGGGGTGAAGGGTTTCGCCTACCGGCGGGTGAAGAACGACGAGCGTGACGCGGCTGACCTGGCTGATCTGCTGCGGATGGGTCGGCTGCCTGAGGCGTGGGTGGCGCCGCCGGCGGCTCGCGGGTTGCGGGAGATGGTGCGGCATCGGTGCAAGCTGGTGGCGTTGCGCTCCGGGCTCAAGGCGCAGGTGCATGCGGTGCTGGCCAAGCAGGGTGTGCACGTGCCGGTGAGCGATCTGTTCGGTGCCGGCGGCAAGCAGCTGCTGGCCGACCTGGCGTTGGACGGTCCGTTCCACGGCCGGGTCGCATCGCTGCGCAGGTTGATCAACGAGTTCACTTTCGAGATCGACCTGTGGACCAAGTCGATCGCCACCCGGTTGGCCGCTCACACCGGCTACCGGGCGGTGCAGGCCATCCCCGGGGTGGGTCCGGTGCTGGCCGGCGTGTTCGTGGCCGAGATCGGCGAGGTGACCCGCTTCGCCAGACCCGAGCAGTTATGTTCCTGGGCCGGGATGACCCCACGGCACCGCGAGTCGGACACCAAGGTCTCCCGCGGCCGGATCACCAAACAGGGCAACCGGCTGGTGCGCTGGGCTGCTGCGGAGGCAGTCCAACGCGTCTACGGCGGGGCGATCGGCGCCACCCGCACCCGGCTGGCAGCCCGCCGCGGCGCGAACATCGCCAAGGTCGCCGCCGCCCGCAAGCTACTCACCCTGGTCTACTACGGGCTACGCGACGGCCACATCCGTTGCCTGGCCCGACCAGCGTGAGCACAGTCTGGGCGCAGCCAGGACGCGAGGCCGGAACTATTCTGATCCCCCACACGGCGTGATCGACAAACTGATTGACCCCGCCTGGCTGCGGCCGCAACACTCCATGCCACCCCTTGTCGGTGGCGAAGAGATGAACGGCGACCGGACAACCGGCCCCGCCCCACATCATCCACTACGGACCTATGGAGACCAGAGGCCACCACAACTACACCCACACCACCTTCCCGGCGCGACGATTCTGCGCCGCTCGGAGCCGGCGTCAAGGCCAAGCCCGCCTGCGGCGGGTCGACCTACGGTCGAGCCTTGACCCCGACCCCTCACCGGCGTATGCCCGCACCGAGCCGGGAAAGGAGCCAAAACGGTCACAACCCCACGGCCATGGGTTGACACGACCCGCTCCTTCAGAGATGAATAGCCCGCATCGGCCAGGACGTTGCGGCCCACCGCCATGCGGCTGGCCCGCCTTTCCGGCATGGTCGTTCAGTGGTTCCAGAGGACTTCATCGTCGGTCAGATCGACGAGGACCTGGCTCTATGGGAGGCCTCCACGAACGTCTGCACCGTCCATCGCACCGGCGACGGATGGGTCGCCGACTGGCCCAACGAGGACAACCCACCGTTGCCCGAGGTGACCATCGCCTGGCTACTGTGGCACATCGAGTGGTGGTGGACCGACACCATCTCGCGAGTCAACGGCACGCAGCCCGTGCCGCCGGAGGCTCACCCGTGGTCGGGCGGCACGTCGGGCATCGTGGCCATTAAACAAACTTGGGACAAGATTTTGGCCACGGCCCACCATGACGGTCTCGTCGACTGGCTTATGCCGGAACCTCAGCCCTTGTGGTTCGTCGCCTCCTGGGTCAACTTCGAACTCACGAAGAACCTCGCTGAGATCAATCAGCTGAAGATGCGCCGCGCCAACCTCAGCGTGCAATCTTCTTGATCTCTGCCTGTCAGCGGACATGAAAAGTTCCGGGTGGGCGGACATGCGCCTCCGGGCAGGCGGACATGTCGACTCCGGATCACCGGACAATGTTGGCTACGAAGAGTCACCGAGGCGCGGACCTGTCCGGTGCGATAAGGATCTCCAATCGTTCGCCGTATCGCTCCAACCCACCTGGCTGCCGCGCCGCTTCCGCTCCTCGGCGCGATGAACGCGCCTGTGGTGCGGGTCGGCTTGCCACCGCACGACGTGGCCGATCAGTGTGGGTGGTGCGGCAGGTGACTGCAGCGAAAGCTCCAACCTCGCGCTCGGACACCCCTAACTCTCGATCACACGATGTAGCTGAAAGCGCTGCAAGAACTTCCTCGCTCCTGTCCGCCAGCCCGGAATTTGAGATGTCCGCCGACACTCTGCCGCTGCGGCAGCTGAACGTGGGTGGTGGCTACCGCCGCGGTACTTCGGGTACAGCGAGTCGAACCCGTCGGTATTAAAGTTGCGGATCAAATCGCCGGTTGCCTTCCCATCATCAAGCTCTCAACCCACACCCTCTCGGCCATGATCGACAGTCCCGCCCTAGCCGCCGATACTCAAAGATCCGAGTCGCAGTAGTAACCGACCTGTGAGTGTCGGCTGCTAACTTTGCGTCGCTGCGGTCGACGCAGTGGACCACGGCGTTCGTGTTGCGGCTCTTGG
>SLSW01000293.1 GCA_007130245.1 Micromonosporaceae bacterium | reverse complement strand
GAGAACACGGTGCCGGCCTGGCGCAGGTATTTCGCGTACGCGCGCAGCACCACCACCTGCCGCCAGGTCAGCCCGGCGCGCAGCACCAGCTCGTTGAAGCCGTCCACCTCGGCCTCGCCGCGCCACGTGGCCGAGAACGCGTTCTCCACCTGGCCGCGGACCTCGGACGGGTCGCGGGCGTCGGCCGGCAGCTGCAGCCCGAAGTCGTACAGCCAGATCGTGCCGTCGTCGCGCACCACCTCGTACGGCCGCTCGTCGGTGACCTGCACCCCGAGCGAGTGCAGCACCGGCAGCACCGCCGAGAGCATCATCGGCTCGCCGTACCGGAACACCTTGAACCGCACGTCGGCCGCGTCGTCACGGCGGCGGAACAGGTGCATCTCCAGCTGGCCCGGCTCCTCCAGCAGCTCCAGCTTGGCGACGTCCTTGATCGCCTCGTACGGCGTGTGCTGGTCCTTGTAGCTGTCCGGGAACGCGGTCGCATACCGCCCGTGCAGCGCCTTGGACTGCCCGTCGCCCAGCTTGCGTTCCAGCACCAACGCGAAGTCGTCGTCCCACAGCCGGGTCGCGTCGGCGAGCTCCTCGGCGAGCACGTCCGGGTCGACCGGGCCAGGCGGGTCGGTCGGGTCGGTGCGCACGATGAAGTGCACCTGCGCCAGCAGCGACTCGCTGACCCGGGTGGTGTAGTCCACCCCCACCCCGTTCAACTCCCGCAGCAGTATCTCCTGCATCAGCAGCCGGTTGGCGGTGGTGAACCGGTCCCGGGGCAGGTAGATCAGGCAGGAGATGAACCGCCCGTACTGGTCGCGGCGC
This sequence comes from Micromonosporaceae bacterium, assembly GCA_007130245.1. Taxonomy (GTDB): domain Bacteria; phylum Actinomycetota; class Actinomycetes; order Mycobacteriales; family Micromonosporaceae; genus Natronosporangium. The sequence continues at coordinate 14,969 of SLSW01000293.1, read as the reverse complement.
AGGAACACCCGCAACTGGCGGCGTCCCGCCATCCGCAGCACCCCGATGGCGGCGTGGAACAGGTCGTCGGTGGAGATGGAGAACAGCTCGTCGCGCGGATAGGTCTCCAGGATCTCCATCAGGTCCTTGCCGGAGTGGCTGCGCAGCGACAACCCGGAGCGCTCCATCACCTCGGCCACCTTGCGCCGCACCACCGGCAGCTCGCGCACGCTGCCGCGATAGGCCGCCGAGGTGAAAAGCCCGACGAACCGGCGTTCCCCGGTGACGTTGCCCTCGGCGTCGAAGGTTTTCAGTCCGATGTAGTCCAGGTACGCGTTGCGGTGCACGGTGGCACGCGAGTTCGCCTTCGTGATGATCAGCAGCCGCCGCTCCAGCGCCTTGGCGTACGCCTCCGGTGACAGCGACGAGAGCACCCGCGGGCTGGACTGGTCGCTGCGCAGGATGCCCAGTCCGGTGCCGAGCTTGGCCACCAGCAGCTTGACCGGCTCACCGGTGTTCGGGTCGATCTCGTCGCCGTCGGCCACCTCGTACTCCCGGTAGCCGAGGAAGGTGAAGTGGTCGTCGGCCAGCCAGCGCAGCAGCGCCACCGAGTCGGTGATGTCCTTCTCCGGCACCGGCGGGCGGGGGCCGCCGAGCTGGGCGCTGGCGAGCTCGTCGGCGATGGCGAGCGCCGCCTGGCGCATCTTCGGCCAGTCCTCCACCGCCTCGCGTACGTCGGTGAGCACCTCCTGCAGGTCGGCCTGCAGCTGCTCGCGGTCGGCGGGCTCGTGCAGCGCCTCGATCTCGATGTGGATCCAGCTCTCCACCTGCTCGCCGACGCCGGCGTCGTCCGGCTCGAGCTCGGCGGCGACCTCGGACAGCTCGCCCAGCGGGGTGCGGCGGACCACCACCAGTGGATGGACCAGCAGGTGAATGTCGAGGTTGCGGCTGGTCAGGGCGCCGGTGACGGAATCGACCAGGAACGGCATGTCGTCGACGACGATCTCGATGACACTGTGATGCGCGTCGGGGACGTCACGCACCTGCAGCCGCAGCTGGCCGGGCAGGCGGTGCCGGGCCAGCTCGATGTGGCTTACCGCCGCGTCCACCAGTTCCTCGGGGGTGCGCCCGACCAGTTCCTCGTCCGGGGCGAACCGCCAGTAGCGGTCGACCAGCGAAGCGGTCTGTGGATCGCCGGCCAGGTCCACCGCTTGGGAGACAAGGCTCTCCGCGCTCAGGACGGTCTCGTCCAGCTCCACGTCGTCCATATCATCGCTACTGGCTGTGACCGACCCGTTGTCTTCGTATCTCTCGACCGCGGTGCCGGTGCGCAGTCCGTCAGGCTGCGCGTCGTCGGCGGCGCGGTCCGACCTCGTGGCCGCACGGCCATGCATCGGTGCCACTCCCCTCAGTGCCCACGACGCTGTGGGCTCCGGACTCCCTCAGCCTATCCCGGCGGCTCATCACCTGGACACCGGTCGGTCGGGGCTGATGGGGTGGCTGTTGCGCCGATCCCGCACACTCGGAGCCGAAGCCATGGAAAGGACGCAGTCGTGATGATTGGTCGTAGGCGCGGTCCCGCGCTGCTGCTGGCGCTGTGCCTGACCGCTGCCGGGACCGCCGCGTGCAGTTCCGACGACGGCCCCGAGCACACCCTGCAGGCGTTCCTGGACGGTTGGCCCGCCGGCCAGTTCGACCAGGTGACGTTCGTGTCGCCGACCGGCGCAGCGGTCCCGGCGACCGAGGTCGCCGAGCAGATCGCCGCGCTGTCCGGGGAGCTGCACGAGCTGACCCCCCGGCTGAGCATCGGGCAGGTCAGCGGCGAGTCCGATATCGCCACCGGGCAGGTGACGGTGCAGTGGCCGCTGTCGGCCGCCGAGGATGCCCCGACCTGGGACTACTCGACGACGGTGCGGCTGTCGGAGGGTGACGACGACTGGCGGGTGATCTGGGAGCCGGCGGTGGTGCATCCGGAGCTCGGCGGCGGCGACGAGCTGGCGGTGCGCCGCGAGGCGGCCACCCGCGCCGACATCCTCGACAACGTCCGCCAGCCGCTGGTGACCGCGCGCCGCGTGGTCGACATCGGCATCTGGCAGGCGCAGGCCACCGACCTCGACGGCGACCTGGCAACCCTGGACGACGCGTTGCGCTCCATCGACGTCGAGATCGACATGGCCGGGCTGCGGGAGCGCATCGACGCCGCCGACCCGAACCACTTCGTGCCCGTGGTGACGCTGCGCTGGGAGGACTACGAGCCGATCCGGGACCGGGTACGCACCCTGGGCGCGCTCACCTTCGACGACTGGCACCGCCACCTCGCTCCCACCCGCACGTTCGGCCGGGCGGTGCTGGGCACGGTCGACGAGGTCACCGCCGAGGTGATGGAGAACAATCCGGGCGTGCACGCAGTGGGTGACCAGGTCGGGTACGGCGGGCTGTCGGAGCGCTACGACACCCGGCTGCGCGGGGTGACCGGCCAGACCGTGGTGCTGCAGCGCACCGCGCCCGACGGGGAGGTCGAGCAGATCGAGCTGTTCGCCATCGAACCGGAAGCCGGCACCGACCTGCACACCACGCTCGACGTGACCGTGCAGGAGGCGGCCGAGCAGGCGTTGCACAGCGACGACCGGCGTGCCGCGCTGGTGGCGGTGCGGGTCAGCGACGGCGAGGTGCTGGCGGTGGCCAACACCCACGGCGCCCAGGCCAACCCGGTCAACCTGGCCTTCACCGGGGCAGTGCCGCCCGGCTCCACGTTCAAGATGGTCTCGGCGTACGGGTTGCTGGCCGCTGGCGAGGTGGAGCTGGACACGGTGGTGGACTGCCCGGGCGAGTTCACCGTCGGCGGGCGCAGCTTCCGCAATGCGGACAACATGTCGCTGGGCGAGGTGCCGTTCCGGACCAACGTGGCGGACTCCTGCAATACCGCGTTCGCGGCCCTGGCACCCCGCCTGGACGGCGGTGCACTCGCCGCCGCCGGTGCGGACCTGGGCATCGGCGGCGACTGGGACGTGGGCCTGGAGACGTTCAACGGCGAGGTGTCCGACGGCGGCGACCCCGCCGAGCTGGCGGCGGCCACGTTCGGGCAGGGAACCACCCGGGTGAGCCCGGTGGCGATGGCCGCGGCCACCGCGGCGGTGGCGCGGGGCGCGTGGCTCGAGCCCACGCTGGTGGTCGAGGACGGCCCGCCCGCCGAACCGGAGCCGCTGGACGCCGGCACCGTCGACGATCTGCACACCGCGCTGCGCGAGGTGGTCACCGACGGCACCGCCACCGCCCTGCAGGGCGTGCCGGGCGGTGAGGTGTACGGCAAGACCGGCACCGCCGAGGTGGATGACGTCACGCACGGGTGGTTCGTCGGCTGGCAGGACGACATCGCGTTCGCAGTCTTCGTCGAGGACGGCGGTTCGGGTTCGGGTAGCGCGGTGCCACTGGCCGACCAGTTCCTGCGCGCCCTCCCCTGACAGTCCCCCTCCGCCCACCCCGTTGATCTAGGGATTGTTCACGTAGTTTGATCTTTATCCACGTGAATTATCCCTAGATCAACGGGGATTGCGGGGCCCTAGATCGACGGGACTTCCTCGGGGGTGCGGGGGCGCGGGATCACCGGCGCGGCGGCCGCGCGCAGCGGCTCAATGCCGGCCACGAGCGTGTCGACCAGCTCCGCGGCATAGCCACCGTCGGGATCGTGGTCCGGGTCGAACACGGTGACCTCCAGCCCGAGACACCCCTCGTCGGCGACCAGACCGGCGATAAGAAGCTCGAGCTCGCGGTGGGCGATCCCGCCGTCGTCAGGGGCGTCCACCGCCGGCATGACCGCGGGGTCGAGCACGTCGACGTCGACGTGCACCCAGAAACCGGCAGTGTCGGCCAGCTGCGCGCGGGCCCACTGCGCGGTGCGGGCGGCGCCCTCGGCGCGCAGTTCCGGTGCGGGTCGCACGGCGAAGCCGGCAGCGAGCAGCTCGGTGCGGAACTCGTCATGACCGCGGATGCCGAGCACCACCACGTCGGCGTCGCGCACGTAGGGCCTTCGGTGCTCGATACCGGCCAGCTCCACCTGGCCACGTCCGGTGACCAGCGCCAGGTCTTCACCGGCCGCGGCACCCACGTAGGGAGAGTTGCCCGGGTGCCGGAAGTCGGAGTGCCCGTCGACGAACACCAGCCCGACCCGCCCGTGGAGGGTCTCCGCGCGGCGGTGCATCGCCAGCGCACTGCCGATCAGGATGGAGCAGTCCCCACCCAGCACGAGCGGGAACTCCCCCTGGTCGAGGATCGCGCCGATGCGGTCGGCCAGGCGCACCGAGTAGGCGGCCACGCGGCTGGCCTGGCACACCCCGTCGCCGGGTCGCCAGTCACCGGGGTCGTAGCGCGGCGGGGTCAGGCAGCCGGCGTCGCGGGCGCCCAGTCGGGCGAGCAGGCCGTGGTCCCGCAGTGCTCCGGGCGCCTTGCCGCAGCCCGGGACCGAGGTGGGCGTGGGCGGGCGCAGCCCCAGGTTCGACGGGGCGTCGAGCAGCGCCACCGGCCGGGACCGTGCCGCGGGTGCACCGGTCGCGGTGCCGGGCGGCCGCGCGTCCTCCCGTAGCGTGTCGTCTGCGGTCATGGGGGTGGCCTCGCTGTGAGGGGTGCCCACTGAGTCTCTCAGCTGCCTGTCGAGTGTCTCAGAACAGCGCGCCGGCGAGGTCGCGCCGCGCCCTGGCCACCGTCGGGTCGTCCGGGCCCGCCACCGCGAACAGCGACACCAGGTGCTGGCGGACCCGTTCCCGGTCGCCACCGGCAGTGCGCCGCACCAGGTCGATCAGCCGCGCGTACGCCTGCGGGGCGTTGCCGGACAGCACCTCCACGTCGGCGGCGCGCAGTTGTGCCTCGATGTCACCGGGAGCCTCCGCGGCGGCGCGCTGTGCCGCGGCCGGGTCCACGCCCTCGACCCGCCGCGCCAGCTTCACGTGCGCCAGACCCGCCTCGGCGGATGCCTCGGCCGGCGACTCGGCCAGGATCTTCGTGTAGGCGGCCTCGGCGGTGTCCAGGTCTCCGGCCATCAGCGCCTGGTCGGCCTCGGCCAACCGCGGGTCGTCCGGCTTGGTGACCTCCTGCCCGGCGGCCTTGAGCACGGCGTCGATCCACTGCCGCAGCTGCGCCTCGGGCACCACGCCGGTGAACGCGTCGATCGGTTGGCCGCCGGCGACCGCGTACACCATCGGGATGCCCTGCACCCGGAACATCTGCGCCAGCCGCGGGTTGGTGTCCACGTCGACCTTGGCGAGCATGAACGCCCCGTCGTACTCGACGGCGAGCCGCTCCAGCACCGGCGAGAGCTGCTTGCACGGTGCGCACCACTCGGCCCAGAAGTCGATCACGACCGGGGTGGTGAGGGAACGTTCCAGCACCTCCGACTGGAACGTGGCCTCGGTCACGTCGAGCTGGACCACGGCCCCGGTGCTGGCCTGTCGCCGTTCCGGCGGGCCACCGGCCGGAGCCGGCCCGGGGCCGGCGGCGGACGCGGCGGGGTCTGCCGGTGCCGGTCGCGGCTGCGCGAGGGCGCTGAGATCGACCGCGCCGCGGGTGAAGATCGACTGGTTCTCACGTGGGTCGCTCATGGTTGTCCAGTTTTGCACGCCGTCGGCCGGCCCGCGCTGGTGATCGCCCACCGGCTGTCCACGGGTGCGCGCGGCCGCGGCACCCAGTTCGCCGACCCCACCCCCACCTGCCCGGCGGGCGGTTCAGAAGCGGGCGGGTTCGCGGTAGTCGCCCCACTCCTCGCGCAACGCGCCACAGATCTCGCCGAGCGTCGCCTCGGCACGCACCGCGTCCAGCATCGGCGGGATCAGGTTCCCGTCGGTGCGGGCGACCTGCACCATCCGCTGCAGGGCCGATTCGACCGCCGCCCGGTCGCGGGCTGCCCGGCGCTCGCCCAGCAGCCGCTTCTGCTCCACCTCGACCTCGTGGGAGATGCGCAGGATCTCCAGTGGCTTGGACACGGTCTCGGTGTGGCAGTTGACACCGACGATCTTCTTGTCGCCCTTCTCCAGCGCCTGCTGGTAGGTGAAGGCGGCGTCGGCGATCTCGGCCATGAACCAGCCGTCCTCGATACCCCGCAGGATGCCGGTGGTCATCTCCCCGATCGGGTGCGAGCCCTCCCCGGCCATCGACCTGATCCGTTCGAAGATCGCCTCCGCCTCGGCCTCGATCTGGTCGGTGAGCGCCTCGACGTACCAGGAGCCGCCGAGCGGGTCGGCCACATTCACCACGCCGGTCTCCTCCATCAGCACCTGCTGCGTACGCAGGGCGATCTCGGCCGACTCATCGGTGGGCAGGGCGAGGGTCTCGTCCAGCGCGTTGGTGTGCAGGGAGTTGGTCCCGCCGAGCACCGCGGCCAGCGCCTCGGTGGTGGTGCGTACGACGTTGTTCACCGGCTGCTGCGCGGTCAGGGACACGCCCGCGGTCTGGGTGTGGAACCGCAGCCACAACGCGCGCTCGTCGGTGGCGCCGTAGACCTCGCGCAGCCAGCGGGCCCAGATCCGCCGCGCGGCCCGGAACTTGGCGATCTCCTCGAAGAAGTCGATGTGGGAGTCGAAGAAGAAGCTCAGCCCGGGTGCGAACTTGTTGACGTCCAGGCCGCGCGACTGGCCCAGTTCCACGTACCCGAAGCCGTCGGCCAGCGTGTAGGCCAACTCCTGCGCGGCGGTCGAACCCGCCTCCCGGATGTGGTAACCGGACACCGACAGCGGCTTGTAGCGCGGGATCTCCGCCGTGGTGAACTCCATCAGGTCGCCGATCAGCCGCAGGTGCGGCTCCGGCGGGAACAGCCACTCCTTCTGGGCGATGTACTCCTTGAAGATGTCGGTCTGCAGCGTGCCATCCAGGGTGGACACGTCGGCGCCCTGCCGCTCGGCGGCCACCAGGTACATACAGAAGATCGGCACGGCCGGGCCGGAGATGGTCATGCTGGTGGTGACCGCCCCCAGGTCGATGCTGTCGAACAGGATCTCCATGTCCGCGGCCGAGTCGATCGCCACCCCGCAGTGGCCGATCTCGCCCACCGACTTCGGGTCGTCGGAGTCCCGGCCCATCAGCGTGGGCATGTCGAACGCGACCGACAGCCCGCCACCGCCGGCGGCCAGCAGCATCTTGTAACGCTCGTTGGTCTGCTGCGCGTTGCCGAAGCCGGAGAACTGACGAATCGTCCAGGTCCGCCCGCGATACCCGGTCGGGTAGAGCCCGCGAGTGTACGGATACTCGCCCGGCCAACCGATGCGCTCGAACCCGGGACAGTCGGTTCCCTCCGGTGGCCCGTACACCGGCGCGACCTCGGCGCCGGACAGCGTGGTGAAGTCCGCCTCCCGCTTGCGGGCCGCGTCGTACCGCTGCTGCCAGCGCGCGCGGCCGGCGGCGATCTCCTCTGCCTTCATGGGTCCTCCCGCGGTGGGCGCCGTCGCCGTCTCCTGCTGATGATAGGCCGTCACCCTGAACGACGCCTAAGGGATACGGCGCCATTCGACGATCCCACAAAATCACGCCACCATCGGGGTAGCGATCGATCGATGCACGGGAAGGGGGAGGGGTTGGGCGCGTCCGAGTCGATATACGAGTCATTCCTGCGCGGACGCAGGTTCTTCGAACTCGGCGACTACCGGGGCGCGGCGAGGATCCTGGCCTCGGTGGCCGAGGTCGAGCCGACCAACCGCACCCTGCTCGAGCTGCTCGGACGCGCGTATTTCCACTCCGCCCAGCTGCGTCGCGCCGAGCAGACCTTCCGGCGGCTGGTCGAACTGGACCCGGTCGACGCGTGGGCCCACGTCGCGCTGGCCCGGGCGCTGGAACGGCAGGGCCGCGCCGACGAGGCGGGACCGCACCGGCGCCTGCACGCGGCCATGAGCGGCGGCAGCCTGGACTGAAGACCCCGCCGTCGTCACCGGCGGCCGCTCACCGCCACCCGCGTTCGTCGCGGTCGTCCGGCCAGCGTGGCGGTGGTTCCGTCCAGGGCCCCGGCTCGGGCCGTGGCGGCGGCTGCGGCGGCTGCGGCGACCACGAGGAGCCCGACCACGAAGAGCCCTGCTCCGACCACGGTGAGTCGGCCCAGCCGGGCTGTGCCGGCTCCTCCCCGTGATCCACCACCCGGCGGTGCCGTGCGTGCCGCCCGCCCGCCGGTGCGTCCGGAGCGGGGGCACCAGGGGTGGGCGCCGCCGGTCCGCCGCGGACGGTCGCGGCCACGAACGCCGCCAGCATGGTGGTCAATGGCACCGCGGCCACCAGGCCCACCGTGGCCACCGCACTTCGGACGATCTCCTGCGCGATCGCCTCGGTGGTGACCACATCGCCGGCGGTCTGCCCGCCGACCGTGGCCACGATCAGCAGCAGCAGCGGCAGCGACGCCCCGGCGTACGCCAGCACCAGGGTGTTGACCACCGACGCGATGTGGGCGCGCCCCACCCGGGTGCCGGCCTGGTAGAGCCTGCGCCGCGACAGGGTCGGATCCGCCCGGGCGATCTCACCGACGGTCGCGGCCTGGCTGACCGTGACGTCGTCGAGCACCCCGAGCGAACCGATGATGATGCCGGCCAGCAGCACCCCGCGCAGGTCCAGGTTCGGGTCGAACGACCACAGCAGGCGTTCCTCGGTGCCGACGAAGCCGGTCAGGTGGGCCACGCCGGTGCCGACATAGCCGAGCAGGCCGGTGAGCACCAGCGCGCCCAGCGTGCCCAGGATGGCCACCGAGGTGCGCACGCTGACCCCGTGCACCAGGTACATGATCACGAACATGACCATCGCGGCGCCCACCACCGCCACCAGCAGTGGCGGCTGCCCGCCGGCGATCGCCGGCAGCACGAACAGCAGCAGCAGCGTGAAGCACGAAGCCAGCCCGGCCAGCGAGGCCACCCCTCGCCACCGGCCGAATGCCACGATCGCCACCGCGAACAGGGCCACCAGCAGCAGCAACGGCGCGCCGCGTTGATGATCGGCGATGTCGTAGCGCTCCACCGACGGGTCGGCCGGATCGAACCCGGCGTGCATGATGACGTTGTCGCCGACGCTGACCTGCGGCGCCCCCGGCCCGTCCGGCATGGCCGTCTGGATCTCCTGGCCCGCGTGCGGCCCCTCGTCCATGCGCACCGTCACTGTGCCGCAGCGCGTGAACCCGGCCTGCTGCGCCTCCGGCGGGCACGCCTCTTCGTGGACCGCGGTCACGGTGGCGTCGTAGAACGTCCCGCCCGGGTCCTCGGTGGCCGGTTCCGGCCGGTCCGGCCACAGCAGCACCATCGACACCACCGTGACCACGACCAGCGGCACCATCACCCAGGCGAGAAGCTTGCGGACGTGGGGCGCGTGGGGCATCGAGCTGTGGCTGTGGCCGTGGGATCCTGCCATCACTCCTCCGTCGCCACTGCCGGTTGACCAGCAGCCGATGCTACGCGCCACCGGCACCGGCGGTGCGCCTACCCGTGGCGCAGCCCACACCGACAAATCTGGCGGCTACGGTCAGTCGTGCCCGTCGGACTGCAGCCGCACCGAGCCGTCGGCGTGGTCGACCGCGAACAATGTGCCCGGCGGGAACTCGCCCAGGACCTCCGGCGGCAGTTGCACCGTGCCGTCGCCGGCGACCACCGCGAAGTCCTGGCCGTCGCGACCCTCGGAGCCGACCCGCCCGTCGCGGATGGTGACCACCCGGCCGATGCGCGCGCCGACCGCGAGGTCGTGGGTGACCACCACCACGGTGGTGCCGCGCGTGGCGTTGAGGGTCTCGAGCGCCACCAGCGCCCGGTCCCGGCCGTCGGTGTCCAGCTGGCTGGTGGGCTCGTCCACCAGCAGCAGTCCGGGTCCGGCCGCGACCCCCACCGCCAGTGCCGCGCGCTGTTGCGCCGCCCGGGGCAGCGCCCCGGCCCGCACCCGCGCCTGGCCGGCCAGCCCGACCAGGTCCAGGATCCGCTCCGGGTCCTCCAGCTCGACCCCTTTGGTGGCGGCCACGCGGCGCTGCGCCAGCCAGATGTTGCGTTCCACGGTCGCGTACGGCAGCAGGTTACGCTCGGCGCCCTGCAGCACCACCCCGATCTCGGTGCCGCGCAGCCGGTGCAGCTCCGCGTCACTGAGCCGACCCAGATCGTATCTGCCAACATCGATGCGACCGGCGGCCGGGCGCATCAGACCCGCCAGCAGCGCGATCAGGGTGGACTTGCCGGACCCGGACGGGCCGACCAGCGCCACCATCTCTCCCGGACCGATCGTCAGGTCCACCCCGGCCAGTGCCACCACGTCGGTGGCCTCCACCCGGTAGATGTGCACCACCCGCCGGCAGGTCACCGCCACTCCCATCAGCGCACCACCTTCCGGTCGACCGCGCCGCGCTGCCACCAGCCGGCCACGGCAGCGGCGGCGAACAGCGTCGCCACCGCGGCGAGCCAGGGCACCAGCACCGGCGCCGGTTGCGGCCACACCAGCGGCAGCGGTTCGGCCAGCGGCAGCGAGTCACCGCCCAGCGGCAGCCGGTGCCCGGTGACCAGCCAGCCGACGCCGGCGGCCGCCATACCGGCGGCGGTGCCGAGCGCCACGAGCCCACCGTACGACCACAGTGCGGTCACGGTCACCGTACGCCGCGACACCCCCTGCACCCGCAGCCGGCGCAGCGACACCGTCCAGACCCGCCGGTCGGCGAGCGCGGCCTGCCCCAACGCCGCCAGTGTCACCGCCACCGCCAGGCCCGCCGCCAGCAGGTGGTAGCGCAACGCCACCGCCGGTCCGGAGCCGTCGAGCAGCTCGCGCAGCCCGGCCACGGTGCGCTCGGCCGTGACCACCAGGCCCTCCGCCTCCAGCCGTTCGACCAGGTCCGCCGGCGCGTCGGTGGCCAACCACACCTCGGACGACCCGGTCGCGCCGGATGCGGTAGCGGTGCGCTCGGCGTACTCGAGGTCCATCAGCATTCCGGTGTCACCGAGCCGGGGCAGGCCGGCCAACCGGGCCACCGGCGTGACCGCGACCGGTTGGCCGTCCACGCCGGCCACCGACCCGTCGGGCAGGTCGTACGCGGCAGCCACCGGTAGCGGGTGCGGGGTGTCCGGAGGCAGCACCCGGTAGAACGCACCCCGCCGCGCCTGCGGCACCGTCACCGTCAGGCCGCCGCCACCGGCCTCGACCACCATCCGCTCCGCGTCACGCTCGCGCACCAGCGGCCAGGTGCCGCCACGCCACCCGGCCGGCACCAGGTCCCGCCCGTCCTGCTCCACCCCGTGCCAGATCACCGCCGCCGGACCGTCGCCGGTGACACTCAGGCTCAGGTACGCCAACCGGCACCCGTGCGCGCAGCCGCGCACGTCGGCCTGGTAGACGTTCCGGGAGCCGGAGACCGGCCCGAACCGGACGGCCATCCGCTCGCCGCCGGTCGACACCAGCGCCATCGACAGCACCGTCGAGCCGGGCCGGGCGCCGTCGGGCAGGCTCAGCTCGACGGCCACCGTGCCGTCGCGCACCGGCAGCGACTCGGGCACCGGCGGACGCAACAGGTCGGCGAGCTGCCCGGGGGCCGGCTCGCCGTACTCGGCCCGCCAGCCGGCCACCTGCGCCAGCCGGGTGGTGTCGACGGCCAGCATGGACGGCTGTCCGGCTGCGCCGGAGCTGACCACCGCGGCCATCGCGTACCGGCCCTCGGGGTCGGCGCGCCGCACCGCGTCGAGCAGTTGCATCCGGTCAACCTGCCGCACCTCCAGCACCCGCGCCGCGCCGACGGCCCGCTCGGCGTGTTCCGCGCGATGCTGTCCGGCCACGTCCGCGGCCACCGCGGCGAAGCCCAGCATCCCCAACGCGACCGCGACCACCACCAGCAGCCGGGTGGTGGCGGGCGCCCGCGACAGGTGGACGGCGGCCATTGCCGGACCCAGCCGGCCCCGGCGCAACGCCAGCCGCCCGGCCAGGCCGACCATCGGCCACGCGATCCGGGCCACCAGCACCGCCACCGCAGCCATCACCAGCGCCGGCGCCAGCACGCTGACGCCGACAGGTTCCCCGTCGCGGGCGCGTGCCTGCAGCACCGCTGCCACCGCCAGCGCCACCACCAGCACCTCCGCGGTGGCCAGCACCCATCGGCGCGGGCGCGGCGACACCCACCGCAGCAGCGTGACCGCCGGGACGGCCAGTTCCCGCCGCAGCCCGAGCGCCACCGCCACCAGGGAGCCGACCAGTGCCACCCCGGCCGCGGCCCACTGGGCCGGGGCCACCGGCGCCCCACCACCGGCGGCCACCACCGCCTGCCCGGCGGCGACAGACACCACCGCCTGCCCGGCGGCGACAGACACCACCGCCTGCCCGGCGGCGACACCCACCGGCACCCCCACCAGCACCGGCAGCGCCAGCTCGCCGCCGGCGAGCACCAGGCGCGCCCGCGCCGGTGCCCCGCGCACCGCCACCGCGCCGAGTTCCGGACGCCGGCTGCCGGCGGCGTACCCGGCGGCCAGGTAGACCACGAACCAGCACAGCGCGACCAGCGGCACGGCCGCGACCGGTAGCAGCTGGCGCACCCGGTCGCGGTTGTCGTCGATCCGGTCGAGCAGCTGGGGGATGCCGCTGCTCAGCGGCGGGTCGCTGCCGGGTTCGGACAGTCTCGCGGCCTCGCGCCACACCCGGTCCAGGTCTGCGCGCACCGCCGGCAGCGTGGCGGCGCTCAGGTACGCCGGGTCGAGCACCGCCACCACCGTGACCAGTTCGGTGCCGTGCTCCAGGCGGGCGATGCTGTTCGCCGTGGTGTAGATCGCTTCGTCGGCGACGTCCCGATGCGGCCCCCAGTACGGGTCGTGGCGGTCGGCCGCCTCGACCAGCCCCACCACGGTGAAACCGGCCGCCGGCCCGGCCGCGATCTCCCCGGCCGGGTCGGCGGCCGGGGTGAGGACCAGCTCGTCTCCCGGGCGCACCCCGGCCGCCGCCGCGGCCGCCGGCGACAGCACCACCTCCCGGTTCGCCACCGGGCAGCGGCCCTCGCGCACCACCACGTACGCGCAAAGGTCCTGCCGGGCCACCAGTTGGTCGGTGGCGTCGGCGGCCTCATGACGGACCGGCAGCTGCACGGTGGTGACCGCCGCGAACCCGTCCAGCTCGCCGAGCAGCGCGCTCGCCGGATCGGCCGCCGGCACCACCGACCACTCCCGGCGGTGCGGGCCGTACGCGACGAACAGCTCGGTGCGGTCGGCCGCGGCCAGCTCCGCCGCGATCACCTCCCGGTCGGCGGCACCGGCGTACACCCCGGCGCTGACGGCCGCCGCGGTGGCCGCCGCCGACAGCACCACGAGCAGCACCGCCTGCGGCCACCTGGCCACCAGCTGCGCGATCACCAGCCGGGTCATGGCGCGGGCTCCTGACGGCCGGAGACGGCGGCGGCCGCGCCCAGCACTGCCGCAGATATCAGCGCCGCGAGCAGCACCGGATAAGGATGCGGAGGCGGCAGCGGCAGCAGCGCCCACCCGTCGGCGAACCCGGGATGGCCGGCGCGTGCCAGTGCCACCCCCACCAGGCCGGCGGCCACGCCGACGGCGACCGCCGCGGCCGACAGCACCACCGGTACGGCGTAGGCGACCGTGCGCGTCACCCGGCCCCCGACACCCTGCCCGCGTAACGCCGACCGCTCGGCCGCCAGGTCGGCGCGCTCCCCGGTGAACCGCGCCAGCACCGCACCGGCGGCCAGCAGCATTGCCACCAACCCCACCGCGACCTGGAAGCGGGCCGCGGCGCTGACCCCGTCGGCGGACAGGCGGCCGGCATGCTGCGCCAGCGACTCGTGCCGCACCGGCTCCAGCCCGCCGGCCCGCAACCGCTCCAGCACCGCTGCCCCGGCATCCGCGGCCAGCCAGACCTGGGCCGTGCCGTGGACGCCGGCGGCAGGGTCGGTCGCGACGGCGTACTCCAGGTCGACCATCGCGCCCGGATTCCCCAGCGACGGCAACAGGTAGGCCTCACGCACCGGGCGTACCGGCACCGGCGCACCACCCAGCACCGGCAGTCGCGGTTCGGCGGCCGTCTCCGGCGACGGCCACCAGCCGGCGGTCACCACGGGCACCGGCACCGGCGCATCCACCAGGAACACCCGGTCGTCGCGCCGCAGCAGCGGCTGCTCCTGCGGCGGCGGTGGCGTCTGCGCGGGACGGATCAGCCGCAGCCGCTGCCCCCGCGCCTCGATGATCGGGCCGCGCTGCCGCTCGCCGACCGTGGGACGCCACCGGCCCGCGTCGCCCAGTAGCTCCGCGCCGACCACCTCCGCGCCGGCCACGCTCCCGGTGTGGCCGGACAACCGGTAGACATGCACCCAACTGCCGTCAGGGGCGACGGTGTGCCCATCGGCGTGCGCGGTGCCGAGCAGCTCGAAGCCGACCAGCCGGCAGCCGTTGGCGCACTCCGGAACCCGGACCGGATGGGCGGCCCGGTCGGGTGACAGCGGGCCGGCCACCGCCGCGACCGGCGTCCCGGTGCCCACGGTGCGCAACAGCACCCGCAGGTGCACCGGCCGCCCCTGCGGGTCCGCACCGGACCCCTCCACCATCAGCCGCTGCGCCCTCACCGTCACCGGCGACGGTGCACCCGGGCGCAACGCCTCGGCCACCGACGCGATCTCACCTCCGTAGCCGTCCCGCCAGCCGGCGACCACCGACAGCCGGGTGCTGTCCACAGCCAGCACCGGCGGGCCGGCTGGCTGGGCCGGGCTGCGCACCACCGCCATCGCCTCGCGTCCGTGCGGGTCGGCGGTGCGCACCGCCGCCAGCAGCCGGGACGCGTCGGTCGGCGCGACCGTGACCACTTGCGCGGCGCCGGTGTGCACGGTGGCGCGCTGCCACTGGCTGCGCGTGGCGGTGTCCACACCGGTCAACGCCACGGTCAGCAGCGCCACCGCCGCCGCCGCCAGCGCGAACAGCCGGTGCGCGCCGGGCCGGCGGGCCACCGCCAGCGCGGCCAGGGCGGTAGCAAGGTGACCGGCGCGCAGCGCCCACCGGGCCGCCCGCCCAGCCAGCGGCGCCAGCGCCCAGCCG
>SLSW01000158.1 GCA_007130245.1 Micromonosporaceae bacterium | reverse complement strand
GGAACTGGTCGACAGCAACGCCGAAGACATCAACGACGTGATCACGGTGAACACCCGCCACCAGGCGCTGCGGCTGGGCGCTACAGACTGCCTCAACATGGTGCTGGCGGCACGGCACGGCACGGCCGTGCTGTTCACACTGGACCACCGCCACTACCGCGCGGTGACCCCGCTGCATGGTGCGGAGGCCTTCACCCTGCTGCCGGCAGACCAGGATCAGTGGCGCGAGTTGGTTGATCTGTAGCCGCACCTGCCGACATTCGCGGTGTGTGTTGACACCTGGCGGGAAGGAAAGCGTTTTCGAGCGGATCGTAGCCCTAAGTCGCGCCACAAGCACCCAAGTCAGCGAGTACGGCTGCTGTCCGAACCGCGACGACGCAGGTCAAAAGCGTGATCACAACCTATGGTGGCCCATACTTGGCTGCATACGAACCGCGTTTCCGCAGCTCAGGGGCACATTGTGACCGTTCCCGCAGTGCAGCGACGTGCCGTTTTGACCGCCCTCTCATCTCGTGCCGCCTGAAGCCGACGCGGCACGCGGACGGTCCTGCCGATCCAGCCCGCTTGTTTCTCAGCCGGTTTCGTATTACGTTTGCTCCGTGGAGGTTCACCGGTCAGCGCGCAAACACGGCGTGCCCGACCGGGACGCGATCCACGCAGCTGAACACTTCCTAGTCGCCTACAACCTCGGCAACGACGAGCGGGAAGGGCCACCACGTGAGTTGCGCCTTGGTCCAGACCACGCAGGAAATCTGCTGGAGATCGTGGTGCTACTCCTCGCCGGTGGCGAAGAGCTGGTGATCCACGCGATGCCGATGAGAGGAAAGTATCAAGATCTACTTCCATGACCGAGAGAGGGATGTGCCATGAACGAACCAACCTCGCCCCGCCGGACTTCGGAGGGCAAACCAATCACTGACGAGACGATCGAGCGCCTCGCCGACGAGGCCGAGGCCGGCTACGACGTCACCGAATTGCGGCGCCGTGGCGGTCGCCGGCCGATGGGCTCCGGGCCGGCAGAGGTTGTGCCCATCCGGCTCGAGCCTGAGCTGCGGGCCGCGCTCGCAGCTCGAGCCGAGGCCGAACATACCAGCGCCAGCGAGATCGTTCGTGAGGCCCTGCGCGCTTGGCTGCGGGACGCGGCCTGACGCCCGGGCTCCAGTAGCTGGTCGCGCCGACCTCACAGCTGCCGGACCTCACGGCCGTGTTGAGACCTCCGACGACGCAACGAAGCTCGGACACTGATGCGGAGCGTTACGAACTCGCACTGGTTGACGGCCTGTAACCGCAAAGCTCCCAGCTCGAACCGCGGCACCGGGCCGTTTGTCCGCCGTCCGGGACATCGACTCCGGTTTCCACAAGAACGGGGGTGGCGTGAGTGCCCATACCCGTGACAACCCGCTGTCGGTGCTGTGGTGGGTGGCCGAAGCCCGCAGTGTTCACGCTGCGCTCGTCGCGGGCCTCGACCGCCAGATCCATGCCGCGGTCGAGGCCGATGCCGCCGCCCACACGCCATGGCAGAGGCCCGCGGGCAGCGCATCGCAGCTGGTCAACGTCGGACCCACCCCGGTCGGACACCGAGCCGTCAGCCGGCATCTGCGCCTGACGCCAGCGAGGCTCTGGACGTAGCTGGCGGTGGTGCTGGTCGGCATCAGCGCCGTAGTCGTCCCACCAACTCAAGGGCCACATCATCGCGACACCTTGCTACGGGACTTAACCGTGTTGCTCGTCCCGGTAGGCGGGAAGCTCGCCGGCAACGAGGGGAGCAGGCCTCCACGCCTGATGCGCGTGTGGGTACGCGTCTCGGTGGACCATACTTGGCTGCATACGAACCGCGTTTCCGCAGCTCAGGGCGCGATTGTGTCGGTTGCCGCAGTGAGCAGCAGGAACATGTGGGACTCGTAGAGCGTGGAGCAGCATGAGGCTTTTCCGGTCGGTGAGGACTTGAACCCGGCAGCCTGCCCCGAAGTCGGCTGGGCAACAGCATCGACCGCGTGACTTGCGCCAGTCGCCCGAAGCCAAGCGATAGTCGAAAGAAACGAAATGCGCTACGCTAGCTGCGGATACGGTCGACTGAAGGCAGGGACTATGAGCACCAGTGCCGCGCGATCGGAGACCTACCTACCAGAGACAGGTGGCGGCAAGGTCGCCCAGGTGTACGACTTCCTGGAGGCTCACGAGCAGGCCGGACGTGGCCGGCCAGCAGCGCGGTACTTTCTGGCCGGCTCTAGCCCTGGCGATCGGGTCGAGCTGCCGGCGGAGGTGTACCGCGTTCTGCGACAAGTGGTGGAAGCACTGCGGCAAGGGTTCGCGGTGACAGTTGCGCCGCTCGCACAGACCCTCACGACCCAGCAGGCCGCCGACCTGCTGGGCGTGAGCCGACCCACGGTAATCAAGCTGCTCGACGAGGAGAGGATTCCCTTCGAGCGAGTCGGCACGCATCGCCGGATCTTGCTGCGGGACCTCCTCACCTACCGAGACGTGCGCCGCGCCGAGCAGTATGCCGCACTGGAGTCCACCGCCATCGACATCGGCGACGAAGAACACCTGGACACCACACTGGAGCAGCTGCGGGATGCTCGCCGGGCCGTCGCTGCCCGCCGGCGGACAGGACCGGCATCCTAATAGTCGCCGCGTGATGGCACGATGACGTGGTGTTCACCGCACTTCTGGACACCTGCGTTCTCTGGCCGAGCCTGCAACGGGACTTTCTCCTCTCGTTGGCGGTCAGGGCCTGTATCGCCCAGTGTGGAGTGCGGTCATCCTAGACGAGCTTGAGTACCACGAGGCCGCAAAGTTGATCAAGCGCGGTGAGAAGGTCGATCAGGCGACTGAGCGTGCCCAGCGTCTGATCGCCCAGATGCGCACAGCGTTCAACGATGCCGAGGTTCATGGCTGGGAAGGGCTGGAGGGTACCTACGGCCTGCCCGACCCTGATGACGAACACGTCGTCGCAGCGGCAGTAGTCGCTGGCGCCGGCGCGATCATTACGTTCAACTTCCGAGACTTCCCACCTAGCATTCTCCCTGCCGACGTCCGCGCAATCGCTCCGGCAGACTTTGCCGCCAGCACGGTATCGCTCGACCCGGTCCGGGCGCGGGTTGCGCTCGGAGCCATCGCCGCGCGCTCAGGCCGACGGGGAACCCGGCTGACGGAGGACGAGATACTCGACATCCTCGCTGCCCGTTACGGCATGGCTCGCGCGGTCGACATCATCCGACAGACACCTTGAGTTGAAGGGCGCCCACGGTTTGAGCACAAGGTAAGAGTGGGCCGAACTACCCAGAAACCGAACCGCCTACCGGGCGTCCGGGGCCCGGTGGTCATGATCAGCCCGGGTCGCCGCCACGCACCTCACCGCTCTCGCCGAGTTGGCCCAGCAACTCCGTACCCATAAACGGAACTGGCCGGCACCCTCCCCGTCGTCGCTGTTGGCCGAGAACGGCAGCTTACGCCTCGTCCTGCGAAACCTTGCTGTGGCGCGCCCCCGTGAGCCGCTCAACCTGGCGCCGCCGCGTCGGCTATCTCCTCTAGGCCCGTGTCGGCCCGGTCACGCAGCCGCTACCCGACCCGCCCGCACCCCGGCAGATGACCCGGGCGATGCTCCGCGCCACACAATCCCAGCGCGAGCGCCGCAGAGCCTAGCTGCTGCCCGTCGCTCCCAATCGGGCTCGGGGATGGCGGGACGCTGGGCGGTGCCACAGCCTGCCAACTCTCGGCAGAAACACTGCGTCTGGGTACGCGTTTCCGTGGGCCATACTTGGCTGCTACGAACCGCGTTCCCGCAGCTCAGAGCCTGATTGTGGCGGTCCCGGCCGTGGGCAGAAGGCGGTCTGACTTGTGTCGCTCTTGAGACCGATGTCTGGGCGAGATGCGGGCCGTCGGTTGCTGGGATGAGATGTGGTCACAAACTGGGGTATGGTTACCACATGAGTGGTCACGCTGCTGAGGGCAGCTGGGAAGAGCACGCCGTGGGGGTGCGTGACCTCTCCCACCGCACGAGTCAGATCCTCAGCTGTAGGACGGCGTTCAGGATGAACACATGGAGACGGCTTGGCGTCGTTGACGATGAGCATGTGGTCGGGGCCTGGGTGCCTTCGTGTGCGGCGGCAGCGTGAACACGAAGACCGCCGAACAGGCGTGACATCCGGCCGAGCTGATCCCGGTGGCGCCGGCCGCGCTCACGTCGCCGGAGCGTTTCAGCGACCGGGTCCGTTCCTCGTAGATGATTGCGGTGAGTCGGCGCCAACACGAGTTGGCCCCTTGCCGGGTGCGGCTGTGGTAGGCAAGGCTGCGCACTCATGGCAGGAGGACACCAGCGTGATCATCGTGGCCGAACCGGACCGGGTCGAGCACGACCTGGCCGCCGGGGCGCTGGCCTGCCCTTGCTGCG
>SLSW01000064.1 GCA_007130245.1 Micromonosporaceae bacterium | reverse complement strand
TGGCAGGACCAGCATGGCTGGCAGGACCAGCATGGCTGGCAGGGCCATGATGGCTGGCAGGACCAGCATGGCCAGTGGCAGGGCCATGATGGCTGGCAGGATCAGCATGGCCAGTGGCAGGGCCATGATGGCTGGTACGCCGCCGACGGTGGAACGGTCTACGGCGGCGGCGGCAGGGCGGCCACGGATCCGGACAAGCCCTACCGGGCACCCGCCGGGCGGCGCCGCGGCCGGACCCCGCGCTGGGCTATGGTGTTGACGATCTTCGGCGCGTTCCTGCTGGTGTTCAGCGGTGGCACCGCGCTGGCCGGGGTTATTCTCATGGACCGCTACGCCGGCAGCGTCCAGCAGGAGAACCTGCTCGGCGCAGCTGCGGCCGACCCGGGCCAGGCCCTGGACGGGCCGATCAACATGCTGTTGCTCGGGCTCGACGGCCGGGAGGAGGGCACCGACGACACCCGGTCCGACACGATCATCGTGCTGCACGTGCCGAGCACCCACGACCAGGCGTACCTGATCTCGGTCCCGCGCGACACCTGGGTCACGGTCCCGGGCTACTGGGACATGAAGATCACCGAGGCTTTCTACCACGGCAACAAGGACGGCGGCTGGACCGGTGGGGCGCAGGCCGTGGCCGGGGCCATCAACGATCTCACCGGGCTGCGGTTCAACGCGGCGGCGATCGTCAACTTCGACGGTTTCGAGACGATCATCGACGAGATGGACGGCATCGAGTTCTGCGTGGAGACCCGGGCCACCTCCGAGCATCTGGTGATCGCGGGCGGTCAGGTGATGGGCATCGGCCAGGCACGGCGGCAGGGCCTGCACTTTGAGCGGGTGCGCTACGACGTCGGCTGCCAGCACCTCGAGGGGTGGCAGGCGCTGGACTACGTACGCCAGCGCAAGAACCTGGAGACCAACGAGGGTGACTACGCCCGGCAGCGCCACCAGCAGCAGCTGCTGCAGGCGATGGCCGCGCAGGCCACCAGCCGGGACGTGATGACCAACCTCGGCACCATGGACCGGCTGCTACGCGCCACCGGCGACGCACTGATCATCGACACCAACGAGGTGAAGCTGGAAGACTTCGCCTTCACGATGCGCAACATCCGACCCCGGGACATGATCTCGCTGCGCACCAACGAGGGCTGGTACAACTCGGCGGAGATCAACGGGGTCTCCGCGGAGTTGCTGAGTGACCAGAGCGTGGCGATGTTCAAGGCGGCCGCCAACGACACGATGGCTCAGTTCGTGCTCAACCACCCGGACGTGCTGAACGAGGACTGATCGCCGTCGCGACGGACGGGCCACCGGCTCCGGCCGTTGTCGCACGCCGCTACGCTGGAAGCATGTTCGGATCTCAGGTTCCCGCCGTCACCGCCACCGAGGTGGATCAGGACGCGCACCTGCTCGATGTGCGCGAGCAGGACGAGTGGGACGTCGGACACGCTCCCGGCGCGCAGCACCTGCCGATGAGCGAGATCCAGGCCCGACTCGACGAGGTGCCGGCCGACCGGGACGTGGTGGTGGTCTGCCGCTCCGGCAACCGCTCTGCGCGGGTGGTGCAGTTCCTGCTCGCCAACGGCTGGGGCCGGGTGCGCAACCTCGACGGCGGCATGCAGGACTGGGCGGCAGTGGGCCGTCCGCTGGTCACCGACCACGGCCAACCGGCCGCGGTGCTGTGACCCCACCCGGTCAGGGCTCCACCCTGCCCGTGCCCCCCGGACGCCCCGCCGCGACGCCGCTGGTGTTCGCCCACCGCGGCGCTTCCGCCGCGCTGCCCGAGCACACCCTGGCCGCGTACGAGCGAGCGTTGGCCGACGGCGCCGACGGGCTGGAGTGCGATGTCCGGCTGTCCCGGGACGGCCACGTGATCTGCCTGCACGACCGGCGCCTCGACCGCACCAGCAACGGCACCGGGCCGGTGAGCAGCTACACCCTCGCCGAGCTCAGCCGGCTCGACTTCGGTTCCTGGCGCGACGGCGCGGATCCCGCCCCGGTGCTGACCCTGGACCGGTTGCTGCGGGCGGTCCGCGAGGCAGCCCGGCCGGTCCGGCTGCTGATCGAGACCAAACACCCCAGCAGGTTCGGCGCCAACCTGGAGCGGCGCCTAGTGGAGGTGCTGCGCCGGCACGACCTTGCCGATCCGGGCCCGGACTGCCCGGTACGGGTCAGTGTCGCGTCGTTCTCGCCGCCGGCGCTGCGGCGGGTCCGCGCGCTGGCGCCGGCGCTGGCCACCGTGCAACTGCTGGAACTGCTGCCGCCGGGGCGGTGGGTCGGAGGACTGCTGTTCGGCGCCGCCGCGGCCGGCCCCAGCATCGACCTGGTCCGTTCCCGGCCCGGGCTGGTGCCGGCGCTACGCGGGTCCGGGCACCAGGTGTACGTGTGGACCGTGAACGAGTCGTCGGACCTCGACCTGCTCGCACGGCACGGGGTCGACGCCGTCATCACCGACCGGCCGGCCGATGCGCTGGCTCATCTGGGCCGGTGATCCCCGTGACCCGCCGGCCACCCGACCACCACGCGCTGATGGCGGGACTGCACACGGTCGTGGAGCACCTCAGCGACCTGCAGGGCGGGTTGCCGGTGCTGACCCAGCTGCTCATGGCGGCTAAGAACGCGCTGGGGGCGGCGGGAGCGACCCTGTCTGAGCACGACGACGCCGGCGGTCGGGTGGTGGCGGCCACCGGTGCGGTCGTCTGGGCGGTCGGGCGGCCGGTGGCCGGCGGCCCCGCCTCGGCCGGGCCCACGTGGGAGTCGGTGATCGACCCGGCGGACGACGCGCTGTCGGCGCAGCTGCACGGCCGCGGGCTGCGCCGGCTGCTGGGTGCCCGGGTCCGCCGTCCCGGCATGCCGGACGGGCTGCTCTGCGCCTACTTCACCACGGCGGAGGGGGCTGCCACGCCCGCGCACCATGAGATGCTCGAGTTCGTCAGCGCCTGCGCGCGGGTGCTGTACCTGAACGCGGACCGCCTGCCGGTGGCGCCCGCCCCGTCGCCGGCAGGCGACCGGGACCTGCTGCTGGCGGTAGCGAGCCACGAGCTGCGTACGCCGGTCACGGTGATCAAGGGGTATGCGGATACCGTGGACCGGCACTGGGACACCTGGGACGCCGACGCCCGGCGGGAGGCGGTGCGGGTGATCCGGCAGCGCGGCGACGAGCTCGCCCGGCTGGTCGACCGGTTGCTGGCCAGCACCGTGGACGCACCGGCGGTGCGGTGCGAGCCGTTCGACCTCGTGGCGGCGTTGCGGGCGGCCACCGACGACCTGCGCGACGAGCTGCGCGACCGGCTGGTCACGCGGCTGCCGGCTGAGTTGCCGCCGGCGTACGGCGACCGCGCCACGGTCGCGCCAGTGGTCACCGAGTTGGTCACCAACGCGGTGAAGTACTCCTCGGACAAGGTCGAGCTGATCGCGGGCGACGACGGGAACACCGTGTGGTTCCAGGTGAACGACCGCGGGGTGGGAATCGACCCCGCAGACGTGGAACGCGCGTTCACCCGATTCTGGCAGGCCGGGCCCGATGACCACGGCCGACGCTCCGGCGCCGGCATCGGCCTACACCTGGTCCGCCGAATTGTGGAGAGACAACGGGGGTGGGTATCCTTACGACCTCACCGCTCCGGGGGTACGGTCGCAGAGGTAAGACTTTTGCGACCAGATGCGGCTGAAACAGACGAATGAGCGCCGGGAGGACTGGGGTGTCGACAGCGGTGGCCGAACGGAGCTGGTGTGTGGTGGTGCCCCACCACGCACGCGGCGCCCGCCTCGCCCGGCACCGTATCGCCACCGAGCTGAGCCCGATGATCCCGCCGGTGCTGTTGGCGGACGTCGTGGCGGTGCTGGCCGAGCTCGTCGGCAACGCCACCCGCCACGCGCAACCCCTGCCGGGCGAGGTCATCCGGGTGGCCTGGAAGGTGCGCCCCGGCGCCACCGGCCAGGTGGTCACGGTGCGGGTGACCGACGGCGGAGCCCCGGACCGCACACCGGCACTGCGGGATGTCGGCGCGGACGCGGTCGACGGTCGCGGACTGCGCATCGTGATGGCCCTGGCCGACCGGTGGGGCGTCGACCGCGACGGTCTCGGTCAGAGCGTGTGGGCCGAGCTGTCCTGATCCGGAGACGCTAGGCTGGTCCCTCGTGAGCAGACGACGCAACCGGCACACGCCGTCACGTGCCCGCCGCGAAC
The DNA here is from genome assembly GCA_007130245.1 of Micromonosporaceae bacterium. Lineage (GTDB taxonomy): Bacteria > Actinomycetota > Actinomycetes > Mycobacteriales > Micromonosporaceae > Natronosporangium. The sequence goes on along the minus strand of SLSW01000064.1, from coordinate 11,664 downwards.
CGAAGCGCCCCCGTGACGCGTTCGTACGGCGTCCCTTCGAGGCGCTGGCCGACGAGCCGGAGTGGGTGGCGTTGCGGGAGATCGTCCCGGCCGCGACCGCACCGCTGACCCTGACTCCTTCCACAGCAGACCGCTACGGGCAGCGACCGGCCACCCTGGCCACACTGCTGCCGCTGGCGGAGCCGGCGATGTCCCGCACGGACGGACGGGTGCTGGTGGCGTTGCAGCGCGACGGCCAGTCCGGTGACGTCAACCGGGACATCGCCACCGCGTTGCTCGCCGCGCTCGCGGCCGAGCCGGGCGCCCCGGTCGACGTACCCGCCGCCGACCCCGACGGCCCCCGCCTGGCCGACGTGATCGAGGACGGTCCGCTGGACATCACCGTGCACGAGCGCTTCGACTTCTGGCTCGATGACCAGGCCGGCGCGGACCCGGCCGTGACCGCGTCGCTGGAACGCGCGAACGCGTCGGTCTACCCGACCGCCCGGATGGCCGCCACCCGCGCCGCCTACTGGTGCCAGGTTCCCGAACGCGCCCACCTGCGCTGGGTGCTGGCCGAGCCGGAGGAGGCGGCCCTGCCGGCGCTGGCCCGGGTCAGCGCCGCCGGCGGGATGAAGCTCGACGAGCAGACCCGGTTCGCCGGCATGTTCCGCGCGCACGGGCTGCTGGTGCCGGTCTGGGATCTGCCACGCGAGGCGCCCGCCGGCCAGTGGGAGGAGCCGCTGGCGGCGTTCGCCAAGCGCTATGCGGAGGCGCTGGCGGTCACCGATGACCTGACGCCGGAAGAGCGGCGGGCGCGCCAGGGCCTGATCGGGCGCCAGCTCACCCTGCGCTGACGCCAACTCACCCTGTGCTGACCGGGTCCCGCACCAGCGGGCAGGACATGCACCGCGGTCCGCCCCGGCCCGAACCCAGCTCGGAACCGGGCACCCGGATCACCTCGATGCCGGCGCGCTCCAACTGGGCGTTGGTCTCCACGTTGCGCTCGTACGCCACGCACAGCCGCGGGCTGATGGCCAGCGTGTTGTTACCGTCGTCCCACTGTTCGCGCTCGGCGGTCACCGGGTCCAGCCCGGTGTCGATGACCCGGAGCACATCGATGCCCATCGCCGCGGCCGCCGCGTCCAGGAACGGCCGCGGTCCGTGCACCCGCGGCTCACCGTCCTCGCTGGTGACCGTGTATGCGACCAGCGCGTGGGCCACGTTCGGGTACATGACCACCGCGTCGACATCGACCATGGTGCACACCGTGTCCAGGTGCATCGTGGCGCGCTCCTGCGCGACCGGCACCACCAGCACGGTGTGCGCCAGGTCCGCGGCGAACACCCGCCGCGCGAGTCGCTCCGCGCCGGCCGGGGTGGTCCGCTCGCCCACCCCCACCGCGAGCACCCCGGGCGCCAGCAGCAGCACGTCACCGCCCTCCAGATGCTCCAGGTGCGGCTCGTACACAAGCGGGGTGCCGATGAACCGGGGATGGTGCCGGTAGACCGTGTGCACGAGGGTGGTCTCGCGTCGCCGCGCGCGCATCGCCAGGCTGGTGACCGCGGCATGATCGCGGATCCAGACCGAGGAGTCCCGGGTGAACAGCAGGTTCGGCAGCGGGTCGATGACGAAGTCGTGGGTGTCCATCAGCGCGTACACGACTCCGCCCGGTGGCTGGCGCCCGGCCACCCGTCGCAGCTCCTCGTGCGCCAGTCCGGAGACCAGCACCCCGGCCAGACGCTCCGGATCCAGATAGGACAAGTAGTGCGCCACGCGGCGCCGCAGCGCATCTCCCAGCCGTACATCGGCCAGCACCGACTCGGTGAGCTCCGCCCGCGCCTGTTCGATGACCAGCACCTCCCCGAGCAGGTTCTCCAGGTAGAGCACCTCGACGCCGCGCTCGCGCAGCGCCGCGGCGAAGGCCTCGTGTTCCTCCTGGGCACGTCCCACCCACGGAATCCCGTCGAACAGCAACGAGCCGCTGTTGCGTGGCGTGAGCCGGGCCAGCTCCGGTCCGGGGCGGTGCAGCAGCACCGTCTGCAGGGGGCCGACCTCGGTATCGACGTGGTGCGTCACGCACCAACCCTATTCCGGACCGGACGGATGAGAGGGGACATTTATACACAGTCACAATTCGATTGCTTCCGCAGGCGTCCATAGACGAGTACCGGACTCGTCACGTACCGTGACGTGAAGTGCATTGAGCAATGCGACGGAGGCCCCCCGATGAGTGTCTACTCCGCCAGCGAAACGAGCCACCCCTTCCGACGAAACTCGTCGACGGCCCGCGGTCGCCCCACGGACGCGGCCCGGAGCCGACGACGTGCCACTGGCGCCCGGCCCAACCGCCGCCTGGCCGCCGCCAGCGCGCGGGCGATGCACCGGCTCGCCCAGCACCTGGGACCCTCCTGGCAGGTCCTGGAGACACCTCTGGCCGACCCGGTCACCACCGGCGACGATCACGCCGGGTTCGTCACCATCGGGCCCGGCGGGGTGTTCGCGATCACCGTGGTCGACCAGGGTCGCCAACGGATCATGGTGGCCGGTGACGTGGTCCAGATCCGCGGTGCCCGGCCGCCGCACGTGGCGCGCGCCCGGCGCTACGCCAAGACCGTGAGGGCGGCGCTGTCCGCCGCAGTGGGCGCCACCGTACCGGTGGTCCCGGTGCTGACCTTCGTCGGCAGCGGCGCGATGAGCACCCACGGGCTGCCGGTCGGGTGCCTGGTCGTCAACCACCGGGAGCTCGACCGGCTGCTGCGGTCGATCGGCGAGAAGATCCGTCCGGAGACGGCGCGGAAGCTCGCGGAGGTGGCCGGGCACCCGGCTACCTGGGGTCAGCGGTAACCAGCGCGCTACCCAGCGACTGCTAGCCTGAACAGACCCTCAGGTCGGTCGAGCAGGAGGTGCGGTGCCCCACGTCGAACTGTCCCTCACCGATACGCCGTCCACGCACCGCCCGGCGACACCGGCCAGCGGCGGTTCGCTGCGCCAGTGGAGTTCCGCCGTGGTCGACGCCCACGAGCCCTGTCTCGTCCTGGACGCGGACGAGACGATCGTGGCCGCCTCGGTGTCCTGCGCGGAGCTGCTCGGACTCGGCCAGCCCGGCGGCGGCCCGGCCGCGGCGCACGGCCGGAAGTTGCGGGACGCGGTCTACCCGATGGTCGACTTCACCGCCGCCCGGGCGGAGCTGGACGAGAACGAGACCCACATGATCCCGCCGCTGCTGGCCATCTCGTCCGGACGGATGGCCCGCGGCCTGATCCGGGTGGCGTGTCCCGAGACCGGCTACGTCAGCACCCTGGACGCCATCGCCACGCCGCTGGTGGACGGGCCGGACATCGTCGGCTCCCTGACGTTCTTCGCGCGGGTCTGACGTCACCTAGGATGGGCGGGTGCGCTCGCCCCCCGCCCTCCGCGCCGCCACCGTGCTGGTGCTCGGCCTGGCGTTGACGGTCGCATGCGGCCCACCGCCACAGGTGGAGCCGACCCCGGCGGGACCGCTGCCGGGCCCGGCCAGCCCCGGCGACCCGGGCACCCCGTCACCGGCGCTGCCCGGCGACGCGACCCCGCCACCTACGCCGGACGACGAGGCGGTCAGCTGCGACGGGCAACCTACCGCCGATCAGGTGTTGGACGTGTTGCACGACGCCGGGCTGCTGGACGGCGACATCGAGGCGAGCGTGGCGGAGGGGCCGCTGTGCGCCGAGGACTGGCAGTACACCGTCCTCAGCGTGCCCGACCGGGACCCGCTGCAGGTGGTCACCTCCGGTGGGCCGGACGCGCTCACGCTGGTGACCGCCGGCACCGACGTGTGCACGGTGGAGGTCCGGGTCCACGCCCCACGCGGCATCCGGACCGCCGCCTCCTGCGTAGGCTGAGGTCATGCCCGGCGTACCACCGAGCCGCTTCACCTACCTGGGGCCGGAAGGGACCTTCGCGGAGCAGGCGTTGCGTACCCTCGCCGCGGCCGAGCGGGGCACCCGTACCCCCGCCCGCACCGTGCCGGAAGCGCTGGACGCGGTCCGCGCCGGTGACGCCGACGCCGCCCTGGTGCCGCTGGAGAACTCCATCGGCGGTGCGGTCGGCATCACCCTGGACGAGCTGGCCACCGGTCAGCCGCTGCTGATCAGCCGGGAGGTGGTGCTGCCGGTCGAGTTCATCCTGGCGGCGCGGGCGCCGGTGGCGCTGGAGTCGGTGGCCACGGTCGCCGCGCACCCGCAGGCGGCCGCCCAGTGCCGTAGCTGGCTGCGGCAGCACCTCGGTCGGGCCACCGTGGTCGACGCGCTGTCCAACGGCGCCGCGGCCGCCGATGCCGCCGCCGGCACGTACGACGCGGCGGTGTGTGCGCCGATCGGGGCGGGCCGCCACCGGCTGACCGTGCTCGCCGACGCGATCGCCGACCGTCCGGCGGTGACGAGGTTCGCGCTGGTGGCCCGCCCCGCGCCGCCGCCGGAGCCGACCGGCGACGACGTGACCACCCTGGCGGTCTCCATCGCCCACGACCGGGTGGGAGCGCTGTTGGCGGTGCTGATGGAGCTGGCGGTACGGGGGGTCAACCTGACCCGGATCGAGTCACGCCCGACCGGGCAGCGACTCGGCCGGTACGTGTTCTTCCTCGACTGCACCGGCCACGTCGCCGACGCCGGGGTCGGCGAGGCGCTGCAGGGACTACGCCGCATCTGCGCGGACGTCCGCTTCCTCGGCTCCTACCCGCGCCACCGCGCCGCGGCCGCCGCCGACGCGGCCGATGCCACCACGGCACCACGGTCGCCACCGCCACCGCCCGGTTTGACCGACCGCGACTTCGCCGACGCCGCGGCCTGGCTCGCCCGTATCCGTGCCGGCCGACTGGATTGAGCACCTTCGCTTGAAGAGGGGGCCCCTGCTCAGGCCCGGGCCGGAAGAGGGGACCCCTCCTGGGGCCGGGGTCAGGCCCAGCCGAGTTCGTGCAGGCGTTCGTCGTCGATGCCGAAGTGGTGCGCGATCTCGTGCACCACGGTGATCGCCACCTCCTCGACCACGTCCTGCTCGCTGTCGCAGATGCGCAGGGTGGGGTTGCGGTAGATGAAGATCCGGTCCGGCAGCACCCCACCGTAGTGCCATCCGCGGTCGGTCAACGCGTGACCCTCGTACAACCCGAGCAGTTCCGTGTCGCCCTCGGCCTCGTCCTCGACCAGGATGACCACGTTGTCCATCATGTCCAGCAGTTCGCCGGGAACCTGGTCGAGCGCGTCCCGCACCAGTTCCTCGAACCGGTCCCGCGTCATCTCTACCGGCATCCGGCCATTGTCCCTGACACCGCCCGCCGCTCCCCCCCACCCCGTTGATCTAGGGATTGTTCACGTGATCGGAGATCGCCTCACGTGAACAATCCCTAGATCAACGGGGTGGGGGGTGGGGGAGCGGTGCGGGTCGGGCCAGGTCAGGCCAGACGGGCCGAGAGGGTGATCTCGGTGCCGGGCGACAACAGCCGCGAGACCGGGCAGTTCGCCTTGGCACCCTCGGCGTGCTTGACGAAGTCTCCCTCCGCCATGCCCGGCACGTCGCCGACCGTGTGCAGCTCGATGCGGGTGATGGTCTGGCCGGCGTCGGTGCGCTCCAGGTGCACCTGGGCCGCCGTCTCGATTGACGTCGCCGGATGGCCGGCGTCGGCCACCAGCTTCGCCAGGAACATCGAGAAACAGCCGGCCTGCGCGGCGCCGATCAGCTCCTCCGGGTTGGTGCCCTCACCTTCCTCGAACCGGGAACTGAAAGAGTAGTTACCCTCGTACCCGCCCTTGTCGGTGCGGAACACGCCGGCACCCTCGGTGAGCGTGCCGGTCCAGCGCGCGGAAGCGTTACGAATAGCCATGCCGTCACCCTAGTCCCATCGACACCACCACGACGGGCGATCACCTCACGCCAGGGACAGCAACCGGTCCAGCCAGGCCGCCACCCCGTCCTCGTCGTTGGTCGCGGTGATCTCGTCCGCCAGCGCGCGCACCTGCGGGTGGGCGTTGCCGACGGCCACCCGACCCCAACCGGCCCAGGTGAACATCGGGATGTCGTTGGGCATGTCCCCGAACACGAGCACCTCGTCCGGGTCCACGCCGAGCCGCTCGGTCACCACCGCCAGCCCGGTGGACTTGGTCACGCCCGGCGGGCAGATCTCCACGTATCCCAGGCCGGCCTGGGTGAGGCTCGCCTTCGACGGCGCGATCAGCGGCCGGGCGATCTCGAGCAGCGCGTCGACGTCGCCGTGGGCGCGCACGAACACCTTGATGACCTCACCGGCCAGCGTCTCGGCCCGCGGCATCGCGACCACCCGGTCCGGCCACGGCCAGTCCGGGTCCCGGTCGCCCCACAGGGGCGCGTCCGGGTCGTCCAGCGCCTCCACCATCACCGCCAGCGGCCCCACTTCCGCCTCCAGGTCCGCCAGCATCGCCGCCACCGCCGGCCCGTCCAGCCGTTCGTCCAGCAGCGTCACCGGTTCGTCACCGGCGACCAGGTCGACCACCCGGCCGCCGCCGGCGAGCACCAGGTGCCCGGCGGTCGGGATGTCCCGCCGGGTGAGATCCACCAGCCGGGCGCCCCGGCCGGTCGCTCCGACCACCCAGATGCCCGCGGCGCGCACCCGCTCGAACACCGCGTAGGTGTAGGCGGAGACGGTGTCGTTACTGCGTACGAGAGTGCCGTCGAGATCGGTCGCGACCAGTTTCGGCAGTCCCGGACGTGGCATCGGTGACCTCTCCCCATGGGGGGCTCAGCGGACAGGGGTCAGTAACCGTATCTCGCCCGGGCGGCCGGTACCAGCCGTTCGCCCATGTCCACCGGAGGGTTCAGCCGACCGGGGTCAGCACGTCCCGACCGAGACAGGGCCGCAGCACCTCCGGTACGCGTACCGAGCCGTCCGGTTGCTGGTGGTTCTCCAGCAGCGGGATCAACCACCGGGTGGTGGCGGCGGTGCCGTTGAGGGTGGCGGCGATCTGCGGACGCCCGTCGGCGTCGCGGTAGCGGACGTTGAGCCGCCGCGCCTGGAACGTGGTGCAGTTCGACGCCGAGGTGACCTCCCGGTACCGCCCCTGCGACGGCACCCACGCCTCACAGTCGTACTTGCGGGCTGCGGACAGACCCAGATCGCCGGCGGCGATGTCCACCACCCGGTAGGGCAGCTCCAGCGCGGCCAGCATCTCCTCCTCGAACGCCAGCAGCCGCAGATGCTGCTCGCGGGCCTGTTCCGGGCGGCAGAACACGAACATCTCCACCTTGTCGAACTGGTGCACCCGCAGGATGCCGCGCACGTCCTGGCCGTAGGAGCCGGCCTCGCGGCGGAAGCAGGACGACCAGCCGGCGTAACACTTCGGAGTGGACAGGTCGAGGATCTCGCCGGTGTGGTACGCCGCCAGCGGCACCTCCGAGGTGCCCACGAGGTACATGTCGTCGGCTTCCAGCCGGTACACCTCGCTGGCGTGCGCGCCCAGAAACCCTGTGCCCTCCATCGCCTCCGGTTTGACCAGCGCCGGAGTGATCATGGGGTGGAACCCCTGCCCGGCGGCACGCGCCATGGCCAGTTGCAACATGCCGACCTGCAGCAGCGCGCCCACCCCGGTCAGGAAGTAGAAACGGGCACCGGAGACCTTGGCGCCGCGCTCGAGGTCGATCGCGCCGAGCAGCTCCCCGAGTTCCACGTGATCGCGGGGCTTGTCGATCTCCGGCGGGGTGCCCACCTCGCGCAGCACCACGAAGTTCTCCTCGCCTCCGTGCGGCGCGCCCTCCTCCACCAGGTTGGGCACCGCCAGGTGGGCGGCCCGCAGCGCCCGCTCGGCCTCGCCCACCGCCGCCTCTGCGGCCTTAACCTGCGACGACAGCTCCTTGGTCCGGGCGACGAGCGCTGCCTTCTCGTCGCCGCTGGCCGACGGCACCTGCTTGGACAGCTGTTTCTGCTCGGCGCGCAGCGTCTCGAACCGCTGCACCGCCTGGCGGCGGGCCGCGTCGGCGGCCAGCAGCGCGTCCACGACATCGTCGGATTCGCCGCGGGCCGCCTGGCTGGCGCGCACGGTAACAGGGTCGTCCCGGAGCACTCGCAGGTCGATCACGTTCCGGAGCCTATCTGGCACCGCCCGGTCGATACCACCGAGTATCCCGGGGCCGTACGCTCACGGGCGTGACGAGCGAGATGGCGCAGACGCTCGACCGGGGGCTGCGGCTGCTGCACCTGGTGGCCGACGCGCCGTCCGGGTTGACGGTGACCGAGGCGGCCGGGCGGCTGGGCGTGGGCCGGGCGGTGGTCTACCGGCTGGCCGGCACCCTGGTGGCGCACGGGATGGTGCGCCGGGACAGCACCGGCCGGCTGCGTCTGGGCGCCGGGATTCTGCACCTGGCGTTGCGCGCGCAGCCGCTGGTGGCCGAGGCGGCGCGGCCGCTGCTGCGACGGCTGGCTGAGCAGGTGGGGGCGACCGCGCACCTGACCGTGGCCGAGGGCACTGAGGCGGTCGCCGTGGCGGTGGTCGAGCCGAGCTGGACCACGTTCCACGTCGCCTACCGGCCCGGGTCGCGGCACTCGCTGGAGCGCGGCGCCGCCGGGCGGGCGATCCTCGCCGGGCAGCGGGGCCACTGCGGCTGGGTCACCTCCGTCGGCGAGCTGCAGCCCGGGGCGTACGGGGTGGCCGCACCGGTGCCGGGCGTGGAGGGTGTCGACGCCAGCGTCGGGGTGGTGGCGCTCGGCGAGCTGGATGCCGCCGATGTCGGCCCGCAGGTGGTCGCCGCCGCCGAGGCTGTCGCCCGGGCGCTGCGCTGACCCGGTCCGGGGCGACCCGCGGTCACAGACGTGACAACACCGCGGGAAGCTCAGCCAGCGACCTGATCTCCGCGTCCGGCAGCCCGTCGGCGCCACCCGGGCAGGGCTCGCCGGCACGGTTGAGCCACACGGTGCGCAGGCCGAGCGCGGCCGCGCCGGCGACGTCGTGGTCCCAGTGATTGCCCACGTGCACCACCGAGCCCGGCTGGGCGCGTCGGCCGGCCGCGGCGAGCACCGTCTCGAAGAAGCCCGCCGCCGGTTTGCTGGGGACGCCGTCGACGTGCGCGTACACCTCGAACGCGAACTGGCCGGCCAGCCCGACCCGGCCGGCGTGGTTGTTGCCGTTGCTGCCCAGGCCCACCACGTACGAGCGGCGCAGCCGGGCGAGCAGCCGGGGCACACCGTCGTACAGGCGGGTGGCCGCGAACCGGTTGGCGAAGAAGATCTCCGCGATCCGGTCGGTCTCGTCTGCCAACCCGACCCGCCCCAGCGACCACGCCAACGCCTGCCGCCGGGCCACCTCCACCGGTTCGGCAGGCAGCCGGTCGAACGCCGCCGCCGCGTCGGCCTGCAGGTCAGCCAGGGTCAGCTCCCGCGCCGCCGGCGCCAACCGGCGCATCTCGGCCAGCACCACCAGCAGCGCGCGTCGTACCGCCGGGCGCAGGTCGACCAGCGTCTCGTCCGCGTCGAAGACCACCGTGGAGATCTCCTGCCGGCCGTGGCCGCTCACGGGCGGGTCATCCGGAGCACGTCGAGCAGCTCGTCCAGCTCCGCCTCGGTGATCCGGCCGGCCTCGACGTGCCCGCGCGCGATGACCACGTCCCGGATGGACCGTCCGGAGGCCAGCGCCTGCTTGGCGACCGCGGCCGCCTCCTCGTACCCGAGGTGCCGGTTGAGCGGGGTGACGATCGACGGCGACCCTTCCGCGTACGCCCGGCACACGTCGGCGTTGGCGACGAGGCCGTGCACGCACCGGTCGGCCAGCAGCAGGGACGCGGCCGCCAGCAGCCGGATCGACTCCAGCAGGTTGCGCCCCATCACCGGCAGCATCACGTTCAGCTCGAAGTCGCCGGCGCTGCCGGAGAACGCCACCGCCGCGTCGTTGCCGATCACCTGCGCGCACACCATCCGCACCGACTCGCACACCACCGGGTTGACCTTGCCCGGCATGATCGACGAGCCTGGTTGCAGGTCGGGCAGGGCCAGCTCGCGCAGCCCGGCGCGCGGGCCCGACCCCATCCACCGGATGTCGTTGGCGATCTTGAAAAGCCCCACCGCCACCGTGCGCAGCTGCCCGGAGGTCTCCACCAGCGCGTCCCGGGCGCCCTGCGCCTCGAAGTGGTTGCGCGCCTCGGTCAGCGGCAGCCTGGTCTGCTCGGCCAGCCGGGCGATCACCTGCGCGGCGAACCCGGGTGGGGTGTTCACGCCGGTGCCGACCGCGGTGCCGCCCAGCGGCAGTTCCGCCAGCCGCGGTACGGCGCTGTCGAGCCGCTCGATGCCGTACTGCACCTGCGCGGCGTACCCGGAGAACTCCTGCCCCAGGGTGACCGGCGTGGCGTCCATGAGGTGGGTGCGCCCGGCCTTGACCACGTCGGCGAACTCGTCCGCCCTGGCTTCCAGCGCGAACCCGAGGTGCCGCAGCGCCGGCAGCAGGTCGTGCATCACCCCGTCGACCGCCGCCAGGTGGATCGACGACGGGAACACGTCGTTGGACGACTGGGAGGCGTTGACGTGGTCGTTCGGGTGCACGGTGCGGCCGTCCAGCCGGGCCGAGGCGAGCGCCGCCAGCACCTCGTTCATGTTCATGTTCGACGAGGTGCCCGACCCGGTCTGGAACACGTCGACCGGGAACTGGTCGTCGTAGACCCCGTCGGCGACGGCGTCGGCGGCCGACCCGATCGCGTCGGCCACCGCGGCGTCCAGCACCCCGAGGTCCCCGTTGACCCGGGCGGCGGCGGCCTTGATGCGCGCCAGCGCGTGCACCTGCGCCGGCTCCAGCCCCCGCCCGGAGACCGGGAAGTTCTCCACCGCCCGCTGCGTCTGCGCCCCCCACAGCGCGTCGGCCGGCACCCGCACCTCGCCCATCGTGTCGCGTTCGACCCGGAACTTGCTCATGCCCTCCATCCTGCCTGCCGGACCCGCCACCTGGCTGCCAGATGGGCCGCTGTCGCGCCCGCGAGCAGGGCGGCGGCGAAGAACCAGATCATCCGTACGCCCTGGACGTAGGTGGCGTGCTGGAAGCGCAGCAGCGGCCAGGTGGGCGGGTACAGCGCCGCCACCGCGGCGAAGGTCGACCAGAACACCGCCGGGGTACGGGTGATGTCCGGCGGGTCGCCGTGCCAGGTGCGCAACAGCCGGTGGCGGCCGATGTGGACCGCGACGGCGAACACCACCGCCGCGCCCACGATGGTCGAGAAGTGCTGGGCGAACAGCCACCACGGCACGCCGAACCAGCTCGGCGCCTCGAGGGCCGGGAACAGCCGTACGCCCCAGCCGTGCGCGGCGATCGGGGCGTGGGTGAACCCGTCCCACACGATGTGGGTCAACCCGCCCAGCAGGGCGGAGTAGACGGTGACATACCACCGGTGGCGCACCCGCCCGAGGACGCCGTAGTCACGCAGCGCCAGCCACCGCGGCCGCTCCGGCAGGTGGGCTGCGATGACCGGGGCGCTACGGCGGATCAGCACGGTCGCCACCAGCGTCACCGGCAGCGCGAACCAGAACAGCCCGGCCAGGTTGTGCGTCGGCGGGACGATGACATAGCCGTTGAGCGCGTAGTACATGTCCGGGGCGGCCGAGCCGACCACCAGCGCCACCCCGTCGAACCGGCGCGGCCACCACAGCTTGAACGGGACGGCTGCGGCGGCGTGGGACGGGAACGTGGCGGGCACGCCCGCAACCTACCG
>SLSW01000185.1 GCA_007130245.1 Micromonosporaceae bacterium | reverse complement strand
GGCCGCTTAGTCCCGGCCGCCCCGGGTGGCCCCTGGGTACCTGTCAGCACCCTCCTGCTCTGCTGACTCATGAGTCAGCAGATGATCGACTCTGTGCGCTCGAGGCCGCCTGCTGACCCCGGATGCAGCAGAGCAGGAGGGGCCCGCAACACCTCACCCCGCTTGACGACGTTGTCCACAAGTCTGTCCACAGGCAGAGCACCTGTGGTTGCCGGTGCCGGACGCTGGCCGCAGACTCCCGGTGTGAACGACCCGAGCCTGAGGTTCGATGTCGGTGCGGCGCTTCGGGCACTGCGCTGGCGCGCTGACCTGAGCCAGCGCGAGCTGGCCCGGCGTGCCGGTGTCGACCCGGCGCGCGTGGCGCGGCTGGAGACCGGCGAGAACCATGATCCGCGACTACGCACCGTGGAACGCCTGGCCGCTGTGATGTGCGGGAGGCTGGCCATACTCGACCTCGACGGGGCGGAGCCGGCGGCACTGGACAGCGAACACCAGCGTGACGGGGCCGGTCGGCGGTTTCCGGCGCACCTGGAGACCCGCCCGACCAGCACCTGGCGGGGCATCTACCGCACCGACTGGATTACCTTCTGGCGCAACCGGGACCGCCGGGACCGGCGGCGCCGCGACGCCGCCGGTCAGCGCCGGTGGTACCTGTTCACCGAGTACCGCCTGCTCGGCCCGCGCGACGTCGCCGTCCTCGCGCTGCTACGGACGCAGGCTCGACAGTTTGATCTGGCGCACCGGGCGGCCGGGGTGCCGACCGCGGCACCAGTGGCGGCACCGCCCGACCACGCGCAGGCGATGCGCTACCTGCGCGATCCCGCGGTGCGGCACTGGGTGGCCGACAACGGCGGTCGCATCCTCGGTCACCTGGTTGCCTACCTGCAGCTCCGGTACGCCGGACCACCCGCGCTGCTGATAACTGATCTCGGCCTGCGGCCCGAGCACCGCAGCGACCAGACCGCGCCGCAGCTGGTGGCCGCCGCCCGCGATGAGGCCGAGCGGCTCGGCATCAGCGACGTCCGGGCACTGCCCGACGACCCGGCTGTTGCGACACGCCTGCGGGCGCTGGGGTTCCGGCCGGCACCGGGACGCCGCCGCCTGCTGCTGGGGTGAGCTGCCACAGGTAGGGTCACGTCGTGGAGCAGATGGACCGGTGCGACGACGAGGTGCGCGCCTGGGTGGCCAGGGCTGTGGCCGCGGTCGAGGCGGACGCCAACCGGTCAGCCGACACCCACCTGCTGCCGTTCCCGCTGCCGGCGGAGTGGGGAATCGACCTCTACCTCAAGGACGAGTCGGTGCACCCGACCGGCTCGCTCAAGCACCGGCTGGCCCGCTCCCTGTTCCTCTACGCACTGTGCAACGGCTGGATCGGCCCGGACACCACCATCGTGGAGGCCTCGTCCGGTTCCACCGCGGTGTCCGAGGCGTACTTCGCCCGCATGCTGGGCCTGCCGTTCATCGCGGTGATGCCCGCGACCACCTCGCCGGAGAAGATCGAGCTGATCGAGTTCTACGGTGCCAAGTGCCACCTGGTGGAGGACCCGGCTGCGGTGGTGGTCGAGGCGCGGTGGCTGGCCGACGACACCGGCGGCCACTACATGGACCAGTTCACCTATGCCGAGCGGGCGACCGACTGGCGCGGCAACAACAACATCGCCGAGTCGATCTACGAGCAGCTGGCGTTGGAACCGCATCCGGTGCCGGCCTGGATCGTGGTCGGGGCGGGCACGGGCGGCACCAGCGCGACCATCGGGCGCTACGTTCGCTACCGGCGACATCCCACCAAGGTCTGCGTGGTCGACCCGGAACACTCGGCATTCTTCCCGGCCTGGGAGTCCGGCGACTGGACCGTGCACATCCGCACCGGATCCCGCATCGAAGGGATCGGGCGACCGCAGGTGGAGCCGTCGTTCCTACCCTCGGCGGTCGACCGGATGGTGCGCGTACCCGACGCGGCCTCGCTGGCGGCCACCCGGGTGGCATCCACGGTGCTGGGCCGGCGGGTCGGCGGTTCCACCGGCACCAACCTGTGGGGCGCGTTCGGCCTCATCGCGGCAATGCGGGCTGCCGGCCAGAGCGGCTCGGTGGTCACCCTGCTGTGCGACTCGGGCGAGCGGTACGCCCACACCTACTTCGACGACGACTGGGTTCGCGGCCAAGGGCTGGACCTCGCCTCTTACCGCGACACCGTGGAGCGCTTCCTCGCCACCGGCACCTGGCGCGAGCCCCGCCCCGCTGACCCCGCGTGAGCCATCGAGGCGCAGCGCCCTCGCCAGCGAGGTGAAAGGCCCGTGTACGCGAGGTGTAAGCGGGTAGCCCGATAGTCGTGCACGACGACAGCACGGTGGCACCGGCGCGGCGGTGGCCGGTGCCGGCACGGAAAGGGCGAGGACATGACGAGCGACATGGCGACGGCACCGGTGGCCGTCAACGAGCGGTCGATGGTCGACGACCTGCGCGCGTGCCTGCGCGGCCAGGTGATGGACCGGTCGCACCCGGAGTACGACCGGGCGCGCCAGGTGTGGAACGGAGTGAACGACCGGCACCCCACGGTGATCGCCCGCTGCGCCGGCACCGCCGACGTGGTGGAGGCGGTGCGGGTGGCCCGGCAGCGGCAGCCGGTGGTCAGCATCCGCGGCGGCGGTCACCAGGTCGCCGGCAGCGCGGTCTGTGACAACGGGCTGGTCATCGACCTGTCGGCGATGAAGGGCATCCACGTGGATCCGGTTCGCCGGACAGTGCGCGCCCAGGGCGGGGTGACCTGGGGAGAGCTGGACCGGGAGACCCAGCTGTTCGGCCTGGCGACGCCCGGCGGGGAGGTCACCACGACCGGGATCGCCGGCTTCACCCTCGGCGGCGGGATGGCCCTCACCTCCCGGAAGTTCGGGCTGGCCTGCGACAACCTGCGCTCGGTGGAGATCGTGACCGCCGACGGCGCGGTCCGCACCGCGAGCCGGGAGCAGCACCGGGACCTGTTCTGGGCCGTTCGCGGTGCCGGACGCGGCCTCGGGGTGGTGACCTCGTTCGAGTTCGACCTGCACCCGCTCGGGCCGCAGGTGGCGCAGGCGCAGTACGTCTACCCGTACGAGGAGGCGGAGCGGATCATGCGGGGGTGGCGCGAGCTGGCGCCGGCGATGCCCGAGTCGGTGACTCCGCAGCTGATCCTGTGGAGCGTGCCGGAGGACCCGGAGATCCCGGCGGAGCTGCACGGCCGCAAGGCCGTTTTCGTGATCGGACTGTTCGCCGGACCCGCTGACGGCGCGGACGAGGCGCTGGCGCCGCTGGGCACGCTGGGGACGCCCCTGCTGGACCTGAGTGGCCCGATGCCGTACCTCGACGTCCAGTCCTCGGTCGACGAGGTGTTCCCACACGGCGGGCGCTACTACATGAAGTCCCATGGGATGCACGACCTGAGCGACGAGGCGATCGCGTCGTTGCTGGAGTGGGACGCGACGCGGCCAACCCCCGAATCGCTGATCGCGATCCGTACTCTCGGTGGCGCGGTGGCACGGGTCGGACCGGAGGAGAGCGCGTTCCCGCACCGGTCCGATGTGTTCAACGTGAGCATCGACGCGGGATGGCAGGATCCAGCGATGGACGACACCGCGGTGGGCTGGGCGCGTGGGCTGTGGGACGCGCTGCGGCCGCACGCCAGCGGCGGGGTCTACATCAACTTCTCCGGCCTGGGTGACGAGGCCGACGGTCTGCGCCATGCGGTGTTCGGGTCCAGCCAGGCCCGGCTGGCAGACCTGCGTGCGAGCTACGACCCGGACGGGCTGTTCGACACGGCGGCGCGCCGGCCCTGACGTCATTGCGCCGACGGCGAACGTGCCTGCCGACGGCGAACGTGCCTTGAGCGCGGGCGCTCCCGCATGGCAGGGTCGCGACATGGTCGACCGGGTCGCGGTGCTGTCAGACATCCACGGGGTGATGCCCGCGCTCGAGGCGGTGCTGGCCGATCCTACTCAGGGGCCGCTCAGCTCGCCAGGCGCTCGGCGAGCCCGGGGTAGTGGCGCACGTAGCCGTCGCCGTCGAGGTCGAGCTCGGCGGTGAAGGTGCCGGACGAGTAGCGCACCCTGCCGCTGCCGAGCACGGTGTAGGTCTGCTCAGAGGCGAAGACCTCCAACGATGGCACCGTGACCCAGGCCATGGTGAGGCGGTGCGTGGTGTCCACCTCGGCGTCGAGCAGCCCCAGGCGGCGTACGGGCAGGGTGTTGAACAGCGGCGCGGCGCCCAGGTCCACGTCCACGGCGTCGGCCAACCTTTCCGGGTCCTCGATGCCCGGCAGGCCGGCGCGGGGGCGCCCGGCGGCGACCAGCGCCCGGGAGAGGTCACCACGCTCCGAGGTGGTCACCCGCCACTGCCCGGCCGCGTGCTCGAGCTTGACCGTCCGCTGCCAGCCGCCGCCCTCGGTCGTGACCTCCAGCCGCGCCGTGGCCCAGGACGGGTCGGTGACCAGCTCGTACCGGCAGGTGTGCGGCAGCGGGGTCGCCGCCACCGCGACGCCGCGGGCGCGCAGGCCGGACCGGTCGTCGATCATGGCGTGGTCGCAGCCGGTGGTGTCGGTCCGGGACCAGAACAGTGAGGTCGGCAGGGTCGGCATCTGGGGAGGATAGCGCCGAGGGCCGTCAGCAGCCGGTAACGCCGGTGGGTGGCGGGGGCGGGAACGGTGGTGCGGGCGCCGGGCCGGGCCCCGGTGGTTCCGGTGGTGGCGGCGGCGGTCCGGGTGGTGGTTCCGGCGGTCCGGGCGGCGGTGCCGGCGGTCCGGGCGGCGGCTCCGGCGGTCCGGGCGGTGGTTCCGGTCCAGGCCCCGGTCCGGGCGGTGGCTCCGGTCCCGGTCCCGGCCCCGGTCCCGGTCCAGGCCCCGGCCCCGGTCCCGGCCCCGGTCCCGGCCCCGGTCCCGGTCCAGGCCCCGGCCCCGGTCCCGGCCCCGGTCCCGGTCCCGGCCCCGGTTCAGGCCCCGGCCCCGGCCCCGGTCCAGGCCCCGGTTCTGGACCCGGTCCCGGTCCCGGTCCCGGTCCCGGTTCCGGTTCCGGTTCCGGTCCCGGTTCCGGTGGTTCGGGCGCCGGCTCCGGTTGCTCGGGTGGCAGTCCGCGCATGTTTCTACGGTGCCACAATCCCTAGATCAACAAGGGTGGGGTGGTCAGGTCAGGGCGGTCTCGGCCAGGGCCAGGAACGTGTCGTTCTCGTCCGGGGTGCCGATGGTCACCCGCACGCCCTCGCCGGCGAAGGGGCGCACGATCACGCCTCCCTCGGCGCAGGTGGCCGCGAACGGAGCCGAGCGCTCTCCCAATGGCAGCCACAGGAAGTTCGACTGCGACGGCGGCACGTCCGGCACCAGCTTGCGGACCGCTTCGGTGACCCGGGTGCGCTCGGCGATCACCAGGTCGCAGCGCCGGCGCATCTCGTCGGTGGCGTCCAGTGCCGCCGACGCCGCAGCCTGCGCAACCGCGCTGGTGGAGAACGGGGTCACCACCTTGCGCACCGCGTCGGCCACCGCCGGGTGGGCGATGAGGAAACCGACCCGGATCCCGGCCAGTCCCCATGCCTTGGACAGCGTCCGCAGGATCACCACGTTGGGACGGTCGCCGTAGGTCGTCAGCGCGTCGGGCACGTCCGGGTCGGTGACGAACTCCCGGTACGCCTCGTCGATGACCACCAGCACGTCCGGGCCCACCGCGTCGAGGAACTCGTCCAGGTCCGCGCGCCGCACCGCCGTACCGGTGGGGTTGTTCGGGTTGCAGACCAGCACCATGCGGGTGTGCGGGGTCACCGCCGCCGCCATCGCGCGCAGGTCGTGGCCGTGGCCGACGTCGTTGGGCACCTGGATGCTGGTGGCGCCGGCGGCCGCGGCGATGATCGGGTACGCCTCGAAGGCGCGCCACGAGTAGAGGATCTCGTCGCCGGGCAGGCAGGTGGCCTTCGCCAGGTGCTCGGTCAGCGCCACCGAGCCGCATCCGGTGGCGACCCGGTCGGGGTCCACGCCGTTGCGGGCGGCCAGTTTCTCCCGTAGCGCCACCACGCCCATGTCGGGGTAGCGATGGGCGTTGGCGGCCGCTTGGGTGATCGCCTCGACCACACCGGGCAGCGGGCCGTACGGCACCTCGTTGCTGGCCAGCTTGATCGACCCGGGGACGATGCGTCCGGGTACGTAACTTGGGATCTTTTCCAGGTCAGGACGCGTCAGCTGACTCATCGGAGGCCTCCTTGTGGGGGGTACGCAGGTTGCCGGGCCCCGAGGAAACGGCGACCACGGCGGTGTGCGCGGACTTGTCATGCAGTGCCTGGTACAGCGGGCGGTCGAACAGCACGAACGCCGCGTCGATCAGTTGCAGCAGGAACCCGAGGCCGAGGCACCACCACAGCACGGTCGGGAATCCCATCGTCCACCAGCGGCGGAAGGACCGGCCGAAGCTGAGCGGGTCCGGGCTCTCCAGCCGCACCACCTTGATGCGCAGCAGCCGCTTGCCGACCGTCTGGCCGGAGTTGGCCACGGCCGGCACCTCGTACGCGAACCACAGCGCGGCGGTGATGAACACGATCGCCAGCAGCAAATTGCCGGCCCGGTCGTCGACGGCGGGTATGCCCTCGGTGGTGGTGTCGCCGGCCAGCGCCCGTTGCCAGATCTCGGCGAGCGCGGGTGCGATCTCGAGCCAGAGCTGGTAGACGAGCCATCCGTTGACGGCGACGTTGAGGCCGAACACCAGGGCGATGTCCACCAGCCGGGCAAGCAGGCGCGCGCCCGGGGTGGCCAGCGCGTAGCCGTGCGGTTGCGGCGGCGCACTGGCCAGCATCGCCGCCGGGCGGGAGCCGGGGGCGTGCGGCGCGGCCAGGTCCGGCCGTAGCTTGGTGGTCACCGGTCGCTCGCTCTTCTGCGGCCCCGGCGGGGTTTCGGTCGCTCCGGACATCCCCGGGACCGCCGGCACCTGCGGCTCGGGCGTGGTCCCGGCGGTCTCCGGGGGCGGTCCGGGCGGCGGCGTGGCGTCGGCCGGCAGCGGATCACCGATCCAGCCCTCGCCGTCCCACCACCGCTGGACGGTGGGATCGGCAGGGTCCTTGTACCACCCCGGCGGGACGCTCATGCCTGCTCCTTGGTCACGCCGGGCATCCTACGGGTTGGGCGGCGCGGCTCACAGGTTGCCGCGGCGCTCCTGCTCCCGTTCGATGGCCTCGAACAACGCCTTGAAGTTGCCCTTGCCGAAGCCCATCGAGCCGTGGCGCTCGATAAGCTCGAAGAAGAAGGTCGGGCGGTCCTGCATCGGCTTGGTGAAGATCTGCAGCAGGTAACCGTCCTCGTCGCGGTCGACCAGGATGCCCCGCTTCTTCAGCTCCTCGATCGGCACCCGCACCTCGCCGATGCGCGCGCGCAGCTCCGGGTCGTCGTAGTAGGTGGCCGGCGTGTTGAGGAACTCCACCCCGGCCGCGCGCATGGCATCCACGCTGGCGAGGATGTCGCCGGTGGCCAGGGCCACGTGCTGCGGACCCGGCCCGCCGTAGAACAGCAGGTATTCGTCGATCTGCGACTTCTTCTTGCCGGCCGCCGGCTCGTTGAGCGGGAACTTCACCTTGCGGGTGCCGTTGGCGACGACCTTGCTCATCAGTGCCGAGTATTCGGTGGCGATGGCGTCGTCGACGAACTCCACGATGTTCGTGAAGTCCATCACCTTGTGGTAGTAGTCCACCCACTCGTTCATCCTGCCGAGCTCGACGTTGCCGACCACGTGGTCGACCGCCTGGAAGAACCGCTTGGGCTCACCGGCGGCGATCGCGGCCGAGCGGTCCACGATCGGGTCCCGGGCCACGAAGCCAGGCAGGAACGAACCGGTGTAGCGGGACCGGTCGATCAGGGTGTGCCGGGTCTCGCCGTACGTGGCGATCGCCGCCACCCGCACGGTGCCGTGCTCGTCGCTCTGGTCGTGCGGCTCGACCAGGCCCTTGGCCCCCTGCGCGGTGGCGTGGGCGTAGGCGGCGTCGACGTCGGGCACGTCCAGCGCGATGTCGTTGATGCCGTCGCCGTGCCTGGCGTGGTGCTCGGCGGCCGGGGTGCCGGCCCGCACCGAACCGGTGAGCACGAACCGTGCCTTGCCGGAGGTCAGCACATACTCGGCGTAGTCCTTGTAGCCCTGTTCCGGGCCCCGGTAGGCCATGCAGGTCATCCCGAAGGCGGTGCTGTAGTAGTGCGCGGCCTGCTTGGCGTTGCCCACCACGAAGTTGAGGTAGTCGATGCCGTTGACCGGGAACGGGTCCTTGGATATGTCGTGCGCGACCGTCCCGACCAGTTCGTCGATGTTCACGTCCTCAGGTGCCTGGGTCATGTCGGCACCTCCTTCCGCGTCGGTGTGCTCCGTGCCTGGGGGTTACGTGCGACTGTCCGCCTGCCGAGCAGCATGAAACGGTCCGGCCGTCCTGTGCAACTGGCGTACGATCCCCTAGGCATCTTGCACATATCGCCAGGCGTTGTCCGTGATCTCCTGGACAGATTGACCATCGCATGGCGCCGCTACCGCTTCGTGACCCCGGGCCGGTAGAGCTGACGGTCCGGCTGGAGTGGTGGCAGAATGCGGGGGACACGGCGGAGTAGGTGAACAGGTTGACCAACGGCAGGGCGCTGGACGACCTGGACGCGCAACTGATCGCCCTGTTCGCGGCGGAACCGCGGATCGGGGTGCTGGAGGCGTCGCGGCGGCTGGCGGTCGCGCGCGGCACCGTGCAGGCGCGGCTGGATAAGCTCGTCGCCCGCGGGGTGATCCGCGGCTTCGGCCCCGAGATCGCTCCGGCCGCGCTGGGGTTCACCGTCACCGCGTTCGTCACCCTGGAGATCCGCCAGTCCCGGGGGCACGACCAGGTGGCCGCCCACCTGGCGGATATCCCGGAACTGCTGGAGGCGCACACCATCACCGGCACCGGGGACCTGCTGTGCCGCATCGTGGCCAGGTCAAACGCCGACCTGCAACGGGTGATCGACCTGATCGTGTCGTACGACGGCATCGAGCGGGCCTCCACCATCATCGCCCTGTCCGAGCAGATCCCGTACCGGGTGCT
Organism: Micromonosporaceae bacterium; assembly: GCA_007130245.1. Taxonomy (GTDB): domain Bacteria; phylum Actinomycetota; class Actinomycetes; order Mycobacteriales; family Micromonosporaceae; genus Natronosporangium. Next base: position 6,873 of record SLSW01000185.1, on the reverse strand, counting down.
GCCGCTGGTCAGCGCGGCCGCGGAATGACGCCATACCCCACCGACACGGGCGCATCGGGATGGACGTGATCGGGGTGAGTGGACTGTCGCCCGGATGGCTACGGTGGTCGGGTGGCTAAGCGCGGGGCCTGGCGGAACCGGCTGCTGATGCTGCTCGCGGTCGGGTTCTTCAGCCTGCTGATCGTGGCCGACATCATGCCGAACCCGTTCCCGCCGCTGTGGGACTGGATCAACCGGGAGCGCCCGATAGCCGCCGACCTGGAGTGGCAGGACCGCGTGGGTGGGCGTCCGGCGACCGCGCTCGCGGCCGGCGAGACGATCGCCATCGACGCCGGCCGCGCCGCGCAGGTCCGGCGGACCAACGATGAGGGCGAGCTGATCGCGGAGTGGACCGCGGACTGGCTCACCGTTGCGGGCACCGGCGCCGACGCGGTGGTCATCACCGGTGAGGCGCTGTCCCGCGGCTACGAGGTGCACGACCCCGGCAGCGGCACCAAGCTGTTCGAGGACGACGACGCCCGCGCGGTATGGGGCTTTCAGGACTTCCGTATGGACCTGCGTTGCGACAGCCTGCGCTCCTGCGAACTGCGTGCCTACCAGCCGCGGGAGGAGCAACCGTTGTGGCGCGCCGACCTGCCCGGCGTCGACTCCTCAGTGGTCGGGGTCGACCCCGACCTGGCCACCACCGTCGTCGGGGTGCCGGCACGGGTGGACGACCGCGCCGCCGGTCCACCGCGGCGACCGCAGTGGATCGGGCTACCGATCGACCGCCAGCGGGTGGCGGTGATCGACAGCCGCACCGGCGAGGTCATGGCCCGCCTCGAACCTGGCGACGGAGAACTGATCATGGTCGTGGGAGACCGGGTCGTCAGGTCGGTGGCGACCCGCCGGGACGGTGTCTGCGTACTGTCGGTCACCGGCCACGACCTGGTGACCGACACACCGGTGTGGGGTCCGTACCCGTACAACCTGCGCACCATCACCGGCGGCGGCTGCGATCAGCGCTATGCCGCGGTGGCCTCCGGCCTGGCGCTGGTGGCGGTGGACCCGGAGGGCCACGACCTGGTGATCGACGCCGGAACCGGGCGGGTGCTGTGGCGCGGCGGGCCCGGTGACCGGGTGCAGGGCCTCACGCCGGAGATCGCCGTTGTCGAAGACGGCGAGGACCCCACGGTGCGGTATGCGGTGTGGCTCGGCGGCAACGGCGAGCGGTTGTGGGAGCGCACGGTCGACGCCGAGGCCGAGGTGATGGTGGCCGGCTGCGGGGTGGTGGTCTCGGACCGTGACCCGAACCGGATCTACGTGTGGGACCCGCACAGCGGCGAGGAGCTGCTGTCGGTGCGTACCGGCGCACGGGTACTGGCGTGCACCCCCCACGGTCTCGTGCTCGCCGACGGGCGCAACATCGGTCTGGCCAGCTTCGGTGGCGGCAGTGGCACCGGCGAGCGCACGGACAGCGACACCGGACCCGGGACCGACCCCAGGTAGGCCGCGACCGGCCCCAAGTAGGCTGACGGCCATGAGTGCGGCCGACATTCCCTACACCCCGCTGCTGCCCACCGGCACCGACTCCACCGAATACCGGCTGGTGACCGACGAGGGTATCGACGTGGTCCGCGGTCCGGGTGGTCGTGAGTTCCTGACTGTGGACAGTGAGGTGCTCGCCACGCTGACCGCCGAAGCCATGCACGACATCGCGCACTATCTACGCCCGGCGCACCTGGCCCAGCTGCGCGCGATCGTCGACGACCCGCTCGCCTCCGGCAACGACCGGTACGTGGCGCTGGACCTGTTGCGCAACGCGAACATCGCCGCCGGCGGGGTGCTGCCGATGTGCCAGGACACCGGCACCGCGATCGTGATGGGCAAGCGGGGGCGGCACGTGCTCACCGACGGGCGGGACGCCGACGCCGTCACCGCCGGCGTGCATCAGGCGTACACGATGCTCAACCTGCGCTACTCGCAGCTGGCGCCGCTGACGATGTTCGAAGAGCGCAACACCGGCACCAACCTGCCCGCCCAGATCGACATCTACGCCGAGGATCCGGGCGGGCGCCCGGACGCGTACTCACTGCTGTTCATGGCCAAGGGCGGCGGCTCGGCGAACAAGTCCTACCTGTTCCAGGAGACCCGGGCGCTGCTGCAGCCCGAGCGGCTGATGCAGTTCCTGGAGGAGAAGCTGCGTGCCATCGGCACCTCGGCCTGCCCGCCGTACCATCTGGCGATCGTGGTCGGCGGCACGTCGGCCGAGTATGCGCTTAAGACCGCGAAGCTGGCCTCGGCGAAGTATCTGGACTCGCTGCCGACCAGCGGGTCCGCGACCGGGCACGGGTTCCGGGATGTCGACATGGAGGCCGAGGTGCTGGAGCTGACCCGGCAGTTCGGCATCGGGGCGCAGTTCGGCGGGCGCTACTTCTGCCACGACGTGCGGGTGGTGCGGCTGCCGCGGCACGGGGCGTCGCTGCCGGTGGCGATCGCGGTGTCGTGCTCGGCCGACCGGCAGGCGCTGGCGAAGATCACCCCGAGCGGGGTGTGGCTGGAGCGGCTGGAGACCGACCCGGCGCGGTACCTGCCGGACGAGGACGATTCGACGCTCGGCGACGACGGTGGGGTGGTGCGCGTCGACCTGAACCGGCCGATGGACGAGATCCGGGCCGAGCTGTCGAAGCATCCGGTCAAGACCCGGTTGTCGCTGTCCGGGCCGATGGTGGTGGCTCGGGACATCGCCCATGCCAAGCTCGCCGAGCGGCTCGACGCCGGTGAGTCGATGCCGGCGTACCTGCGCGACCACGCGGTCTACTACGCGGGGCCGGCGAAGACACCGGAGGGGTACGCCTCCGGGTCGTTCGGGCCGACCACCGCCGGACGCATGGACTCCTATGTGGAGAAATTTCAGGCGGCGGGCGGGTCGTTCGTGATGCTGGCCAAGGGCAACCGGTCGGCACAGGTGACCCGGGCCTGCCAGACCTACGGCGGGTTCTACCTGGGTTCCATCGGCGGCCCGGCCGCCCGGCTGGCGGCCGACTGCATCAAGAAGGTCGAGGTGCTGGAGTATCCGGAGCTCGGCATGGAGGCCGTCTGGAAGATCGAGGTGGAGGACTTCCCGGCGTTCATCGTGGTCGACGACAAGGGCAACGACTTCTACGCTGAGACCGCCCAGCCCGTCCTCACCATCTCCCGCCGCTGACGACGCACTGGCGGTCTCGGCGCTGGTCACAGGCAAGTTTCCACGCGCGCTAGATTTTTCCACGCGCGCTAGATTCTGCCGTACATTCGCCGTACGCTAGGTCATAGCGCGTCACATAACCGGATGGAGTCTCAGATGAGCGCCAAGACTGAGCGCATCGAGGTGCGGGCAGACGAAACCAGCAAGTCGCGTATCTCGGAGGCGGCAGAACTGCTCGGTGAACCCGTGTCGGCCTTCATGGTGCGCTCGGCGTGCACAGAGGCGGACAAAGTGTTAGCTAAGGCGCATCGAACCCTAATGCCCGCAGAGCAGTTTGATCTACTCATGGCATCGCTCGATGAGCCGGATGACGCTCCGATGCTTACCGAGATCGCTAACCGACCTCGCCGCTTTCGGCGTGCGTGAAGTGTTTCTATCTGACCGACTGAGAGATCATCACCATCTGGCTCAGTTTGATTGCGGGGAGCCATCTCTGAACATATGGCTTGCCGAGCATGCTCGCCGTGCCCAGCTTGCTGGGGCTTCCCGCACCTATGTGTGGACAGCAGTGGATAGCGATGACGTGGTCGCCTACTACTCGATCGCGCCGACGCAGGTCGAACGGTCCGAACTTACCGGTGGGCAGGCAGGTGGCTTCAGCATCGTTCCCGCCTATCTCCTGACCCGATTCGCATTGGACCGCTCTATTCACGGCCGGGGCCTCAGCGACGACCTCCTTCTGGATGCCCTTCAGGTCATCACGAAAGCGGCGAGCGCTGCTGGTGGTCGCCTGATCGTCGTTGACGCGATCAACAGTCAGGTGGCGGCCTACTACCAGCGGCGAGGCTTCCAGCCGATCAAGGGCGACCCACTGCGGCTGGTCATGAAGGTGGAGACAGCCAAGCGGGCCTTGAACACGGGCACGATGACGGTAAGCGCTGAGAGCGGTTTGGGTGTGGCAGGCATCGTCCTGTCCACTCCTCGCGGTGACGCGCCAGTTGTCGCTACGCCGGACGAAGTGCGAGCGATCGTCAGTGAGCTTGAGAACCGAGCAGACGCCGCGCAACCCATAACGGTCCATGCTCTAGTGGAGGTCATCACGACAGCACTCGGCCGTGATCCCTTCACCGTGGATTGACCTGTCTCGCGCCGATGTACCGAAGGTCCCCTCCCGCCGCTGACGACGCCGTGGTTGGTCAGCCGTCGAAGTCGAGGGCGCCCTGATCGGTGTCGGAGTCTCGCCGTACGTGTGCAGCCAGATCACCTGCTCGCCGAGCGCGACCGCGCCCGCGAACAGGTCAGCGTCGGCGGTGAGTGGCACGCGGACACCGGGAGTGGTGAGTTGCGCTCACCGGCTCACGGCGATCTCCCGTTCCACGCCGGACAGCTTTGCGGGGTTGCGCACGGTGTAGATCCCGGTGACGAGACCGTCCTCGACCTGCACCGCCATCACGCTGTCAAGTTCTCCGTTGAGCCGCACGATGAACGCCGGCGAGCCGTTGACCTGCACCGGCTGGAGCGACAGCGCGGCGCCGACAGTGGCCAGGCCGGCGGCCAGCAGGCGAGCCACCTTCTCAGCTCCCACGACCGGCCGCGGCATGGCCTGCTTCACCCCGCCTCCGTCGCCGATGACCACGACGTCCGGAGCGAGGACGTCCAACAGGTCCTGTAGGTCGCCGGTCTCGACCGCCCGCTGGAACGCCGCAAGTGCCGCGCGGGTCGCGGCCGCGGACACGACCCCGCGGGGCCGGCGCGCGGCCACGTGCTCCCGCGCCCGATGGGCGATCTGGCGGACCGCCGACGGGCTCTTGCCGATGGCTTTGGCGATCTCGTCGTACCCGAACTCGAACACTTCACGCAGCACGAACACCGCCCGCTCCGTCGGCGTCAGCGTCTCGAGCACGAGCAGCATCGCCATCGAGATGCTGTCGGCGAGCTCGACGTCCTCGGCCACGTCCGGTGTGGTCAGCAGCGGCTCGGGCAGCCACTGGCCCACGTAGGACTCCTTGCGCCGGCGGAGCGTGCGCAGCCGGGTGAGCGCCTGGCGGGTGGTGACCCGGACGAGGTAGGCACGCTGGTCCCGCACGGTGTCGAGGTCGACCTGCACCCACCGCAGCCAGGTTTCCTGGAGGACGTCCTCCGCATCCGCCGCCGAGCCGAGCATCTCGTAGGCGACGGTGAAGAGCAGGTTGCGATGGGTCATAAACGCCTCGGTCGCCCGGTCCGGCCCGCCGCCCTCGCGCATCTGTGGCTCCTGTCCCGGTCGGTGGCCTGCTGCCCCGGCACAAGACGCGGGCCCGCGACCGTGTGTGACAGCCCTGGATTGTGACACACGTCATGCGGGCTGCGCTGTCACAGGTGTCGGGTCCCCGGCATCCCGTGTGCGAGCAGTTGGCCCGAAGAGAGTCGTACCCCCCGCCCACGACTGTAAGGAGAGTGCCCATGAACCTCGCTCTGTGGATAGTCGCCGGACTGCTGGCGGTCGTCTACCTGTTCGCCGGCAGCGGCAAACTGATCGTATCCAAGGAGAAAATCAGCGCCATGTCGTCCGGTGCGAGGTGGGTCGACGACTTCAGCGCCGGTGCCGTCAAAACCATCGGCGCCCTTGAGGTTCTGGCCGCGGTCGGCCTGATCCTGCCCGCCGTGCTCGGCATCGCGCCGGTGCTGGTGCCGCTGGCTGCCCTCGGCCTGGTAATGATCATGACTGGAGCGGTGATCACCCGGATCCGCCGCCGCGAGTTCACCTACCTGGTGGTGGATCTGTTCTATCTCGCCCTGGCCGGCTTCGTGGCCTGGGGTCGGCTCGGCCCTGAAGCCTTCATCGGTTGACCAGGGCCACACCACATGTCAGTCCGCTGTACTGTCATACGGTTATCGCGATACGGTTCGCCGTATGAAGACGACCATCGACCTTCCCGAGCCGCTGCTGCGGGAGGCGCAGGAGCTGGCCCGGGCCGAGGGAACCACCCTGCGGGCGCTGGTCGAGGACGGGCTGCGCGCGACCCTCGCCCGCCGTCGCGCCGGGGAGCGGTTCCGTCTGCCGGACGCCTCGGTCGACGGGCAGGGCGTGCGGCCGGAGTTCGAGGGCGCGAGCTGGGAGGAGATGCGAGCCGCGATCTACGGTGACCGCAGGTGATCGCGCTCGACACACACATCCTGGTGTATGCCCACCGCCGGGACTCACCGTTTCACGAACGTGCGAGCGAGGTGGTGCGGAGGCTTGCCGAGTCGCCGGCCGCCTGGGCGATCCCGTGGCCGTGCCTGCACGAGTTCTACGCGGTCGTCACCCACCCCCGCATCTATGACCCACCCAGCACGCCCGACCAGGCGGCGACACAGATCGAGGCGTGGCTGAGCGCGCCGTCGCTGGTGCTGCTGCACGAGGTGTCCGGCTACTGGTCAGTGGTGCGGCAGTGGCTCGATCGCGCCCAGGTGCGCGGCCCGATGGTGCACGACGCGCGGGTCGCGGCACTGTGCCGGGTGCACGGCGTCCGCGAACTCTGGAGCGCCGACCGCGACTTTGGACGCTTCCCCGAGTTAGCGGTCCGCAACCCGTTGGTCGACCCGCCACCCGCTGGTTGACCAACGGTAGGTTGCGGGCGTGCCCGCCACGTTCCCGTCCCACGCCGCCGCAGCCGTCCCGTTCAAGCTGTGGTGGCCGCGCCGGTTCGACGGGGTGGCGCTGGTGGTCGGCTCGGCCGCCCCGG
>SLSW01000068.1 GCA_007130245.1 Micromonosporaceae bacterium | reverse complement strand
TGCGGGCGACATCGCGCGGCGTTCCGTAGAGCGGATATTCGCAGTTGCCGATAGCGGCGTGCGCGTTCAGCTCGCACACCCCGGCCACCTGCGCGGACAACGGTTTAGTGTGGTCGTCAATCAGGAAGTCGATGCCGCAGAACCAGAGTCCCGGCACCGCCCTGACCGCCTGCAGGCAGGCGTCCTTGATCGACGGGTGCAGCTCGTCAAGCACGTCAATTGAATCACCACCCTGCGACAAGCTGCACGTATTGCTGAGAAAGACTTTCCGCCCCGGCTCCGGGATCGACGTGAGATTCAAACCCGCCCGCTCCAACTGGTAACGAGCGGCGTCGTCATATTTGATCGGCCGTCCCCACAGATGCGGGTTGAGCTGACGAAAGGTGTTCTTGTTGACGATCAGCTCTGCCACGGTGTGTTCTCCATCGCCCTCCACCGAGGCGGGCTCACGCAGGATCGCGGCGATGACTTCGTCGCCGACCACCACAATTCGGTAGTCGCGGCCGGTGAGGTGCTTTTCAACGATGAATTCGTCCCTGCCCAGCCTGCTCTGGACGAGATGGTCGAAGGCCCTCTGGAGCTCCTGCTCGTCGGCGATGTTGGCGACCACGCCGATGCCCCTGACGCCCATCGCGGGCTTGACCACGACGGGGTAACCTATCCGCGTCGCGAAAGCCTTCGCTGACTCGAAGTCCCCGTTGGCGAACGTGCGACCCCTCGGCACCGGCACTCCGGCGCGTCCGAGCAGCATGCGCGTGGCTTCCTTGTGTGTGCAGAGGGCGAGTGACACCGCGCTCGAGCGAGGCGTGCGGCTCCACTTGAAGATCAGCGGGGGATGGACGCCATCCGTGGCGGAGAAGGCGCCCTTGGAGTACCGGGTCGTGGTCAGGCCGAGCGCGAGCGCTTCCCGTTCCAGCAGATGACCTTTCGTTCCGTTCGATCCCAACGGTTTCAGGTAGGGCACCTCCTCGTAGACCGTCGAGGCCTCCCCATTGTGCGTGGGAGCCGGAGGTGCGGGAAACGCCACGGAGTCCTTCATCCTTCGCAGCGTTCGCTCGAAGACCGCGTGACGGGACGCCGAGGATCCGTACGGATGAGGTAGCAACGGGCGCAGCGTGGCGGCGCGGCGTCCGGCGAGTTCCTCCCACGGACGGTCGAGGGCTTTTGAAACCAGATCGACGAGTGCGGCCTCGATCCCGGCCAACGTTCCCTGGAACGGCTTTGGCCGCCGCCAGAATGCGCCGTAGGTGACGGCGAACCGGATGCTCAGCTTGATCGCGCGCTTCACCGTCCGTCGCACGCTCGGACGCGGCTGCGCGCCCTTCGGGATGGCGGCGCGCCGGGCACGTTCAGTGCTCTTGACCACGTGCTTCTTCTCGCCGGCGCGCAGAGCGAAATCCTCGATTATGCCGTGTACCGAGGCCAGCGCCGTCCCTGGATCGGAGGCCGGAATCGCTCGGCCCTCGAGCGTGCCGAGGCACTCGGTCAACAGGTCCCACGAATCCCCCGACAGGTCCCCGGTGTGGGCGCCCCGCGGCATGGCCTCACCCAGAGCTTCGACCGTGCGCCCGTCGCCGGTCGTGGCCCGTAACTGAACCAGGAAGTTCTGACCACCCTCCGTGCGGAACGAGGCAGCCCGTACGCGGGTGATTATGAGCGTTTCCTCACGGCTCGCCATTCGGTGACCTTCTCTGGAGTGGACAAGGGGCTAAACTGGTGCCTGATCATCGGGCTGATTCGGCGATCATTGCGGAGCCTCGATCTCGGCGAGTGCCTAGCATAACTGTGCGTCACCCTTCCCGGCCCACCTGCCGGCCCAGGATCTGCTCACCTCGACGCGTCACCGAGCTTGTCGATGCTCGCGAGGGCCAGGCAGTCGGAAGCATCGACCACCGGCGCGCCGCCAACGGAGTTGACCCCTGACAGCGCGGCCGAGATGTCGGTACATGCCAGAATCAATGCGTCGGCGCCACGATCCACGAGTCCCTCCGCTGCCGAGAGCAGGCAACGGCGTGCTACGTCCTCCCTGCCACCCTTCAGCGCCCGTATCCCGTGCATGACGGCGCCCCTGTCGTCATGGGCCACCGAGTCCAGGACCGCGATGCCCTGCGCACGCAGCCTAGCGTGGTAGATACCCGACCGGATCGTGCCGTCGGTGCCCATGACCCCCACCGTCCCCAAACTCAGCCGGGTTCGGACCTGCTCAGCGGCGGCGTCGGCGATGTGCAGGATCGGCGCGGCTGACCGGTGCGCCAACTCGTCGTACCAGTAGTGGGCGCTGTTACAGGGGATCGCGATCAGAGCGCACCCGGCCCGGTTGAGAAAGTCGACTCCCCGGACCATCGCCGGCAGGGGACTTGGCCCTTGGTCCAGGATGGCATCGGATCGGTCTGGCGTCTGCGGGTCCGAGTAGACGAGCGTGGGCACGTGGTCCTGGTCGCGGTCGGCCGGTGTCAACCGGGCTAGCCGCAGCAGGAAGTCCGCCGTGGCCGCTGGTCCCATGCCGCCCAGCACACCCAGGGCCGGCCGGTCTGGTATCGCTGGTCCCGCCATCTACGCTCCGCACTGATCCTGATTGACAACAACTGTAAGCGGCCCAGCCACTCCACAGCGATGTGACTCACGCCACGCCTGGTGCTGGCAGCGACACTTGCGGGCGATGGCTGCTCGACCATTCGACGGAAGCGCTGAGGCTCGCACTCCTGGAAAGCTCTTGGCGCGCCCGTGCCAGTGCCCACGATTCGGGTCGGCTTACGCACGTGAGGGGCAGGTCGCAGGTGTCCGTGATCCACGACGATCCTGATCACCGGAAGGTCGTGCCCGAAAAGGCAGGTACCGGGGCGAAAGACGAACGGTGGGCCGGTCCCTCGCGTTGGTCAGCGGTTGTCGAGTATCAGGCGCGCATCTTCGCCATCCTGTGGGCTGTCGCACACTTCGCCCACCTGCTACGCAAGGGCGACCGGACCGATCCCTTCATGTGGATCGTGCTCGGCGCCGCAGTGCTCCTGCTCGACAAGCCCACGTCGCGGCTCCGCCTCGGTCTGCTCGCCGCCGCACAGCTCGTGTATCTCTACGGCAATATGCCCGCCACCGACAACCACCTATACATCATGGGGTTCGTCAACATCGGGCTGCTCGCGGCAGTCGTGCTGGTGCCGCGCTCCGAGGGAGGCCCGCCCTCCGAGCCGCTCCTCACGGCGTTGCCCTATGTCCGCCTGGTCATCGTCATCGCGTACGGCGCGGCGGCGCTCGCGAAGCTCAACCACGGTTTCTTCGACCGCCGGGAGAGCTGCGCGATCACGATGTTCCACGACGCTACGGCCATTTTGGGCGGGCGGATGCCGGACGTCCCGGGGCGGGCCGAGGCGCTGCTTCCGTTCATCGTGGCGGGCGCAGAGCTGCTGATCCCGCTGCTTCTGCTCCTCCCGGTCACCCGGCTCGCGGGTGTGGTGGTGCTGGTGGTCTTCCATCTCGCGATGTCGATGAGCCCCACCGCTACGGCGATCGACTTCACCGTGATCCTGTTCAGCCTGGGATTCCTGTTCCTCCCAGCCCAGGCGGTCCCGCACCTGGAAGGTCGTGTACGAACCCTGGTCGGGCGAGTGAGGCCACTCACCCGGATGTCCCGCGCTACGGCGCTCGTGCTGCTCACCGCCTTCCTTGGTGCGATGATCGGTGGTCGGGGGCTGGAGGTCGCGAACGTCGCCGGGAACCGGAACTGGCTCTGGCTCTCCATCGCGGCTCTAGTGCTCGGCGGACTGTTGCTGGAGGCCGCCTGGCGCGGCTGGCGCGAACGTTGGCCACGTAACGCGAGCGTGTGGCCACTGCGTGAGGTTCCGCGTACCAAACACGGGGCTCTGTTGTCGGTTGCGCTTGTTGCTGGCACGCTCCTGGTCCTAGCCAACGCGGCATCGCCTTATCTCGGAGGGAAGACGCTGTCGACCTTCGCGATGTACAGCAACCTGCAGACCGAGGCGATGTCCTCCAACCACTACCTGTTCCCCCGGCTTCCGGTGGCTACTGGCCAGGATGACCTCGTGCTCGTGCTGGACTCGTCGAACCGACGCCTTGAGCGCATCGGTGAGGGTGGTCGTTTCATCACCTGGCATGAGCTCCAGCGTCGGCTGGCCGACGATCCGCAAGCCAGCATCACGTACCTCCGCGACGGGCGTGTCTACCAGCATGAGCAGGCGTCGGAGAATCCGGAACTGGTGACCGTGCATCCCATCGCTCACCGGTTCGTGGCGCACCGGCTGTACGACCCGGACCGGGCTCGCTGTCTCTGGTAATCGACCAGGATCCGACGGCAACTGTCATCCCGGTCCGGGATTGCCTGCGCGGCGCAAGTCACACCTGAGTGAGCTGCTGCGGGAGGTTGCTACCGCCGGCCCGCAGGTGATCACCCGCCGGGGCGAGGAGGTCGCC
>SLSW01000365.1 GCA_007130245.1 Micromonosporaceae bacterium | reverse complement strand
CGGTGGCCGACTTCCTGGCCTCCGGGCTGAACGCGAACCTGACCGCATGGCGCTCGGCGCCGGCGCCGGTCGAGGTCGAGCACGTGGCCATCGACTGGATCACCGAGGCGCTGGGCGTCGGGCCGGGCGCCGGCGGGTTGTTCACCAGCGGCGGCTCGATGGCGAACCTGACCGCGCTCGCCGCCGCCCGGCACGCCGTCTGCGGCGACGCGATCACCGCCGGCGGCGCCGCCGCCCACCCGCGGCCGCTGCGGATCTACACCTCCAGCCAGGCGCACCACTCCATCCACAAGTCCGCGGCGCTGCTGGGCATCGGCCGGGACAACGTGCGCGAGGTCACGGTCGACGACCGGCTGCGCATGGACGTCGACGACCTGGTCGCCCGCATCGAGGCCGACCGCGCCGCCGGCGCCGACCCCTGCGCGGTGGTGGCCAGCGCCGGCACCGTGATCACCGGCGCGGTGGACCCGCTGACCGACATCGCCGAGGTGGCGCGGCGGTACCGGCTGTGGCTGCACGTCGACGCGTGCTACGGCGGGTTCGCCCGGCTGGCGACGTCGGCGCGGGCGCTGTTCGACGGGCTGGCCGAGGCGGACTCGATCGCGCTCGACCCGCACAAGTGGCTGTATCTGCCGGCCGACTGCGGCTGCCTGATCTACCGCGATCCGCAGCGGGTGCGCGGCGCGTTCACGCTCGACGCCGACTACACCCGGGTGCTGGAGAGCGAGCCGGCCGAGGCGTTCGCCTTCTGGGACTACGGGCCGGAGCTGTCGCGGCGGTTCCGGGCGCTCAAGGTGTGGATGACCCTGGCGTACGCCGGCGCCCGCGCCATCGGCGACGCGATCGAGTCCAATATCGACTGCGCCCGGTACGGGGCGGACCTCGTCGGGGCAAGCGACGACCTGGAACTGATGGCGCCGGTCGAGCTGTCGATCGTGTGCTTCCGCTACCTGCCGGAGCGCCTACGCGCCGGCGCGCCGCGCTCGGACGACGACGAGCGCGAGATCGACGACCTCAACCAGCGGATCATGCGCACCATGCAACGCGGCGCCGGCTCCTACGTGTCGAACGCCTCCATCGGCGGCCGGTTCGCGCTGCGCGCGTGCGTGCTCAACTACCGCACCACCCGCCGCGACATGGAGATCCTGCTGGACGACGTCCGCCGTGCCGCCGCGGACGTCACGGTGGCGGGGTGACGTCGAGCCAGGCGTCGATCTCCCGGTGCAGCCGCTCACGGACGGTTGCCGGCGCGAACGCGGCGTCGACCGCGGCGCGGGCCAGGTCGGCCAGCGCGGCATCGTCGTAGCCGTGGTGGGTACGCAGCGCGGCGTACTCGCCGGTGAGGGTGGTGGCGGCGACCGAGGGGATGTCGGTGTTCACCGTCACCCGCAGGCCGGCGGCGTGCATCGCCGGCAGCGGATGCGCGCCGATGCCGTCGACCAGCCCCAGCGCCACGTTCGACGACGGGCACACCTCCAGCGGCAGCGCCCGCCGGCGGAGCTCGGTGACCAGGTCCGGGTCGTCAAGCACCCGGATGCCGTGGCCGATCCGGTCGGCACGCCCGACGGTGAGCGCCTCGCGGATGCTCGCCGCCCCGCCCATCTCGCCGGCGTGGTGCACCAGGCCGAGGCCGGCGTCGGCTGCGGCCTCGACCACCGGGGTGAACGGTGCCAGCGGGTACGCCTCGTCGCCGGCCATGCCGATCGCGACGACGCCCCGCTCGGCGTACCGGGTGGCCAAAGTCAGCGTGTCCCGGGCCCACGCGACCGGACGGCGGCGCGAATGGTCCAGGACTACCCGGCAGATGATGCCGTACGCCTGCGAGCCGCGTTCCAACCCGTCGAGCACCGCCACCAGCGGCGCGTCCAGCGAGCCCAACCGGTGGCCGTGCGCGGCGGCGGTGAAAGTCACCTCCACGTACCGCACGCCCTGGGCGGCCTCGTCGGCGCAGAACTCCGCGGCGATGCGGGCGAAGTCGGCCGGTCGGCGCAGGCAGTCGCGCACCGCCGCGTTGTGGGCCGCGAACTCGGAGAAACTGGTGAACGCGGCCCGGCCGGCGGCCGGCGGGTCGGGCACCGGCACCCCGTGGACGGCTGCCAGGTCGCGCAGGGTGTCCCAGCGGATGGCGCTCTCCAGATGGACGTGCAGGTGCGCCTTGGGCAGCAACGCCAGGTCCCGGGGGGCATCACCGGCCACCGTCGCCGGTCAGCCGCTGCCGCGCGTCTTCCAGCCCGGTCTCGTTATCGGCCGGGCCGGCGATGCCGGTCAGGTCGCCGATGGCGATCCGGCGGGCGAAGTAGTCTGCCTGCACCGCCCACCGCATCCGCAGCATCACCGGCAGCGCCCGGTCGATCTCGGCTCCCGACAGCACCTGCTGCCGCTGGTAGGCGGACAGCAGCGCACCGGCGCGCGCCGGGCCGCCGACGTACATCACCGCCGAGGCCACGTCGTACATCAGCGGCCCGACCAGCGCGGCCTGCCAGTCGATCACGCCGCACACGCCGGTGGCGGCGTCGAGCCGGAACGCCTCCGGAGCCGGATCCGCGTGCAGCAGCCCCCAGGTCAACGACGCCGGACCGGACTGGTCGTACGCCGCCACCGCGGCCGCCACCGCCGGCCGGATCCACGGCCGGATCGCCAGGTGGTCGGCGTCGGTGTCGATCCAGTGGAACCGCTGCACCTGCGCGCCGGCGAGGTCGGCGTCCACGCCGGTGAGCAGGTGGTGCACCCGGCCGAGCGTACGGCCGATCAGGTCCTGCTGGCTGTCGTCGGCGCCGGTCAACGGGTCACCGCCGACCCAGGTCAGCAACCCCACCGCCGTACCGTCGACGTCGGCCACCAGCTGACCGCCGGCGGTCGGCACCGCCGCCCCAGCCGGCACGCCGGCGCGCTCCAGCCGGGCCGCCACCGCCAGGCCGGCCGCCACGGCCGACTTCTGCTCCGGCGGCACCGCCTTGGCCACCCAGCGCCGGCCATCCTGGGCCACCAGCCAGGTGCCCGAGTTCATGCCGCCGTGGTGCGGCTGCACGCACGGACGCGCCAGCCCCCACCACCCCGCCAGGCACTCCCGCAACCGCGCCTCGTCGATCACAGTGGCATCCAAGCACCCGTCACGCGCTGCGGCCACCGGAAATCGTCCGGAGCGTCGTTTGTCCGCGCGGGCGCCGGGTACCGGACCTGACGTGGGCACGAGGTTGCCCCGACGGCACCGCCGAAGGAGGATGATCATGGCTGAGACGACGACGCGCCCGCGGCACCAGGTGGAAGATGAGATCAAGAACGCTCTCGGGCTGGTCCCCAGCTTCTTCAACCGGGTGCCCGATGATCTACTGGATCATGAGTGGCAGCTGTTCCGCCGCCTGGAGCTCGGTGAGACGCTGATCCCGAACAAGTACAAGGAACTGCTCATGCTGGCGGTCCACTCGGAGACCCGCTGCCGCTACTGCACCTTGTTCCACACGGAGGCCGCCAAGCTGTTCGGCGCCAGCGACGAGGAGATCCAGGAGGCGGTGCACCTGGCCAAGCACACCGTGTCCTGGAGCGCCTACCTGAACGGGCTGAGGATCGATGAGAAGACCTTCAGCGACGAGGTGGCGCAGATCCGCGACTACCTCAGCTCCTGAGCCGGGGAACGGGTGGCACCCATGAGGGTCGAGCGGATCGCGCCCACCGCGGTGCGGGTGACGCTGCATCCGCTCGACCTCGCGACGCTGGTGTCCACCGCGCGATGGGTCGTCGACGGCGCTGAAGGTCCGCTCCCGGCCGACGCGCTGGAGCAACTCCGACAGGTGGTCCACCGTTACGACACCGCGGTCCGGGAGGCATCCGAGGCGCCGTCGCCGCCTGCACCTGCCTGACCAGCCACCCCGGCCGTTGACGCGGGACGTGCTGCGCCACCCCGACCCTGACCATCCATCTCGGACCATTCCTTCTGCAGGCCGGGCAGGGTGGTGGCGACCAGGTAGCCGGCGCCGAGCAGCAGCAGCGCCGGGGCCAGCCCGGTCACCGTGATCAGGGTGCCGCCCACCAGCCCACCGAGCGGGATCCCGGACCACATGACGGCGTGTGACAGGGTGCGGACCCGGCCGAGCAGCGGTGCGGGGATCCGTTCGAACTGCACCGCGCCCAGGATCGGGTTGACGAAGCCCGCGCCCAACCCGGCGACCGCGTGGACGGCGAGCACAATCCACAGCGGGGCGCCGAGCGCCAGCACGATGAACCGCGGCGCGCCGGCGATCAGGAAGCAGACCAGGTACGTCACGCGCCGGGGCAGCCGGTGCCCGACCATGGCGGCCAGCACGCTGGTGGCGATCGCGGCCCCGCTCATCACACTGGCGACCACCCCGATCACCGCCGGGCCGTGCCCGGACGACTGCGCCCACACCGGCAGCGCCACCGAGAACAGCGCGGCGTCGAGCAGGTTGGTCACCG
>SLSW01000367.1 GCA_007130245.1 Micromonosporaceae bacterium | reverse complement strand
CGGCGGAGACCATGCCGGGCTGGCTGCAGGCGTTCGTCAACGTCAACCCCGTCAGCATCCTGTCCGACGCCTCGCGCGGGATGATGCTCGGCGAGCCGTGGTACACCGGCTCGGTCACCACCCCGGTGCTGCAGTCGCTGGCGTGGGCGGCCGCAATCGCGGTGGTGTTCGCGCCGCTGTCGGTCCGCGCCTTCAAGCGCCGCGTCTAGCCGCCCCTCTCCCGTTGATCTAGGGATTGTTCACGTGATGTGATCTCCGATCACGTGCATAATCCCTAGATCAACGGGGGGTGGGGGTGGATACTTCCGGGATGGCACATCCGACCTGGCCGCTTTACGACCTGCGGATCCGCACGCCGGGGTTGGAGCTTCGGCTGCCGACCGAGGATGAGCTGGTCGCACTGTGCGATGTGGCCAGCGCCGGCATCCACGACCCTGAGTTCATGCCGTTCGGCGTGGCGTGGACGGACAAGCCCAGCCCGCGGTTCGAGCGTGAGTTCATGCAACACCACTGGGGACTGCGCTCTGCCTGGACACCGGAACGCTGGCAGTTCAACCTGGCGGTCTTCCACGACGGCGAGCCGATCGGGTTCCAGGACGTCGGTGCCAAGGACTTCGCGGTGCTACGGGAGGTGGTCACCGGTTCCTGGCTGGGCGCGGCGTTCCAGGGCCGCGGCTTCGGCAAGCAGATGCGCGCCGCGGTGCTCCACCTCGCCTTCGCCGAGCTGGACGCGGTCGTGGCGCGCACCGCGGCGTGGGCCGACAACCGCCCGTCGCAGGCGGTGTCGCGCGCGCTCGGCTACCGGGACAACGGCGTGACCCGCGAGCTGCGTCGCGGCGTGCCGACCGACCACCTGCACATGCGGCTGACCCGCGAGCGATGGCCGGCGCACCGGTTCTGCGAGGTGGAGGTCGAGGGCCTGGACAGCTGCCGGGAGATGTTCGGGGTGTGAGCGACCAAGCCGAGCGAGCATGCCGGCTGCCGCGCCCGCAGCCCGCTCAGCGCGGGACGGGCGCCACCGACAGCTCGGTCAGGTAGGCGTCGGCCGGGTTCTCGAGCACAGCGACCAGCATCGACGCCAGCGTCTCCGGCTGGATGCAGTCGGCCGGGCGGTAGGGCTGGCCGAACTGCTCCCGGACCGTGCGCAGCCGCTCGGTGGCGGTGCCGCCCGGGTAGACGGTGGTGACCCGTACGCCGGGCGGCGCCTCCTCCCGCCGCAGTGAGTCGGCCAGCTCGCGCAGCGCGGCCTTGCTGGCGACATAGGCCGACCAGCGGGGGACCGCGTGCAGCCCGGGTGCCGCGTTGACGAAGATGACGTGCCCGCCGCTGTCGCGCAACGCCGGCAGCAGCGCGCGGGTCAGCTCCGCTGCCGCGGCGACGTTGACCGTCAGGGTGTCGCGCCACAGCGTGTACGGCGTGTCCTCCACTGAGGCAATTTCGGCGAGTGCAGCACAGTGGACAATAGCATCGAGGCGGTTGACGCCGAGCAGCGCCACGGGGAGCGCGGCCGGTTCACGCAGATCGAACGGCACCGGCTCCACCGCAGGTACCGCGCCTGCGAGCTCCTTCAACCCACCGGGGTCCCGGCCGACCGCCAGCACCCGGTCACCGCGGCGGGCCAGTGCCCGCACCACCGCGGTGCCGATGCCCCCGGTCGCGCCGGTGACCAGAACAACCCTCGCCATGGCCTCTGCCTATCACGGCCGCCGCAGCCGCCGGAACCGGCCGCTAAGCCAGCCTTAAGGCCCGGCCCGAGGATGGATGCGGGTGAAGCGGTCGCGGAAGTTGTTGGCCGAGCACGGTCCGCCTCCTCCCAGCGATAGCCGGCGGGCGCCGGTGCAGCGGCGAAGGGAGTTCGAGATGGACGCCGACCAGGGCATCTATCCACGGCGACGGACGACGGCTCGGGTCTGGGTCGCCCTGATCGCGGCGGCGGCTGCGGTGCTGTTGCTGGTGACGCTCATCGCGGTCGCGTGCCGGGCGGAACGGGAACCGGTCGGTCTCGGCCCCGGTCCGTCACCGGGCAGCCAGGTGGACGCGGACGGCACCGACGTCGCCGGGTCGGCGGATGACGGCTCGGACGGCGGGCAGCCCGGCAACGGCTCGGACGATGGCTCGAACGGCGGCGACGACGGCGCCGGCGAGGGCGCGCCGCCGCTGGTGGGCTACCACGTGGTCCACGAGCAGCATGCGGTGCCGGCCCACGGCTTCCTGCGCCGCTCCGTGGCCTGCCCGGCCGGCACCGTGGTCCTCGGTGGCGGCGTACGCAAGGTCGGCGCTCCGATCGAGCCCAGCCCGGTCGTGGTCCAGGAGTCCAACCCGGGTACGACCGGCGGCGGCACCACGTTCGGGTGGTTGGTCGCGGCCCGCAACACCGCCGCCGCGGAGCGGACCCTGGAGATCAGCGCGGTGTGCGCCGAGCCGCCGCCGGGCTACGAGCTGGTGCGCACGGACGCCATCGTGCAGTCCGGAGAGGTGATGCGCCAGAGCGTGTCCTGCCCTGCCGGCACGGTGGTCCTGGGCGGCGGCGCCCAGGTGGTAGGCGCCGGCAGCAGTGACTTCCGGACCGATCTGCTGGAGTCGGCGCCCGAGGGGCTGTCCGGCACGGCCACCTCATGGACGGTGGCGTTGCTCAACGACGGTGGCCAGCAGCGCACCGTCGGCTTCCGGGCGGTGTGCGCCCAGGCGCCCGCCGGCTACCAGGTCACCAGCGCACAGCACACCGTGCCGGACGGCGGCCACTACGGCCAGACCGTGGCCTGCCCGGACGGGACGGTCGCCGCCGGAGGCGGTGTCGGCCCGACCAGCGAGGTCGCCCTGGACCTCTACCCACAGGTGCGCGAGTCCGCGCCTCACGTGGCCGGGTGGCGCGCGGAGGTGCACAACTGGGTGGTGGAGCAGCCGGTGGCGATCCGGGCCATCTGCGTTGCCGCGGAGTGACCGGCGGGGTGACCGGCGGGGTGATGGCGGCGGCTGGGGCCCGCTCACGCCCCGGTGTGTTCCGGCTCCCGGTTGACCTGCCCGTCGGCGTCGTCGGCCGGCGGGTCGGCGGGCCGCTCCGTGGCGGGTCGGCGCAGCAGCGCCACCACCGCCCAGGGCAGCCAGACCAGTGCCAGCAGCATCGTCAGCAGCGACGGCGGCACCGGCAGGTACGGGATCATCACCAGCCCCCGGTCGACCGCCACCAGCAGGGACAGCACACCGAGCGCCACGGTGAGCCAGCCGAACCCGACCCGCCCGGCCCGCGCGCGCACCGCCATCCCGAACAGCACCGCCCCGGCACCGAACAGCGCGAGCCCGAGCGGGCCCAGCGGGGTGGTGCCGTCCATCGCGCCGAACACTGACACGGTCAGGCCGGCCACCGCGGCCAGTGCCCCGACCCCGGCCAGTGGTGAGCGCCGTACCCGCCGCGCCCACAGCCCCAGCAGCAGCAGGCCCACCAGCGCCGCCCCGGCCAGTGCCGCCTGCACCTCGACGCGTTGCAGCCCCTCCGCGCCGTACCAGTCGCAGTTCGCCGGCATGAACTGGTCGTCGCGGGAGTACTCGGCGCACACGTACAGCTTCATCAGCTTCATCGGCTCGGCGACGTGCCGGGTCACCGGCGGGCCGGTCGGGAACCCGTCGGCGCCGCAGGCTGGCATCGCCAGCGGGTCGGTGCTGGCCTCGCGCGGGGTGTCCCAGCAGTGGCCACTGCCCTGACCGTCCCACCAGAAATCGAGCCGGTTCGGCCGTTCGTCGCCGTCCGGGGTGATACCGAGTCGGTTGCCCAGGTAGCGGTTGTGGTGGGAGGTGTCGAACTGTTCCGACCAGCCGGTCTCGCCCCGGATGAACCCGGGCACCCAGGAGGTGATGAACCCGGCGTAGGAGTGGCCGTAGACCCAGTTCTCGCGCCACAGGTTGTAGTTTCCGCCGGGGTTGATCACGCCGGTGCCCACCGGCAGCCCGACCGCCGGGCACACCACCCCGTCCTCGTACCCGCGTTCCTCTACCGGCAGCAGGCAGGTGCCGTCGCGCACGTACCGGTAGTAGTCCTGGTTGTTGTCGCCGATGATGTTGCGCTCGAACAGCGCGTGGTTCTGCGGCATCCCGGGGTGGTTGGTGAAGGCGGAGTCCATCGCCACACCAGCGGCGTTGTTGACGAACACGTTGTTGTGCGCCCACACCGAGTTGCCTGCGGTGCCGGAGTAGCCCAGCAGGTTGTGGTGCGCGTAGCATCCGTTGATCTCGATGGCGTAGCGCTCCACCTCGTGGCCGGCGTCGCGGTTGATGTCCGACGACGAGCCCGGGTAGATAGCCGCGTCTCCGTTGCCATAGCCCTCGCAGTTGGTGAACAGCCCGTGGTCGTTGGCGAAGCTGAGGAACCCGTACTCGTCGCTCCACCGCGCCAGCACCGTGTCGATGACGAAACCGTCGGTCTCCATCACGTACACGT
>SLSW01000021.1 GCA_007130245.1 Micromonosporaceae bacterium | reverse complement strand
GGTCGTACCGGACCGATCTGCGTTGGACGCCCGTCCACCGTTGACCGGCCCGTGTGCAGCTCGCGTGCAGCCCGCGTGCACCCCGCGTGCGCACCCGCGTGCGCGGCTCGCGTGTGCGGCTCGCGTACGGCCGGTCCGAGCCGATACTCTTCGCTCGAGGGTTGACACAGAGGGGCACGAGGTGGAGTTCCGGGTGCTCGGCGCGCTGGAGGTGCACTCTCGCGGCCAGGTGCACCGTCCCGGCAGCGCGAAACAACGCATGCTGCTGGCGGCGCTGCTGATCGAGCCCCGGAAGGTCGTCACCACCGACCGGCTGACAGAGCTGTTGTGGGGCGACGACCCTCCGCCCTCGGCGCGCAACAGCCTGCAGACCTATGTCGCACGGGTGCGCGACGCGCTCGGCCGGTGGCAGGCCAGCGCCGGGGTGACCACGCACGCGGCGGGTTACGCCCTCGATGTCGAACCCGACCAGGTCGACTCCGTACGCTTCGAGCGCCTGCTCACGTCCGCCCGGGCGGGCACCGACGCGGCGCAGACGGTGGCGGTGCTCGATGAGGCGTTGGGGCTGTGGCGCGGACCGGCCTTCGTCGACCTCGCCAGCACCGACGCCGGGCGCGGTGTGGGCCTGCGGCTGGAGGAGCTGTGGCTGGCCGCGGCGCAGACCCGGGTGGATGCGCTGCTGGAGCTGGGACGCTACGCGGAGGCCGTGGCCGACCTGGAGGCGGCGGTGGCGGCGCAGCCGCTGCAGGAGCGCCCCCACGAGCAGCTCGTACGCGCGCTGGCCGCCAGCGGACGCACAGCCGAGGCGCTGGAGCGGGCCCGTGCGTACCGGCGCCGTCTGGCCGACGAGGTCGGTCTGGATCCCTCTCCCCGGCTGGCCGCCGTCGAACAGGACGTCCGGCGACAGGCACCGGCCGTGGTACCGGCAGCGCCGCAGCCCGCGCCGTCGGTCGCCCCCGGTCACCGGCCGCCCCGGTACGCCACCTCGCTGGTCGGTCGCGACGACGACCTCGCCCGCGTCAACGCCGCCCTGGGGCAGGCCCGGCTGGTGACGGTCACCGGCCCCGGCGGGGTCGGCAAGACGCGCCTGGCGCTCGCGGTCGCCGACGCCCGGTCCTCCGGTGCGGCGCCGGAGACTCGACTGTGTGAGCTGGGCCCGATCGGGGACGGTGCGGCGGCCGCCCACGCGATCGCGGGCGCGGTCGCTGGCGCGGTGGGTGTGACCGCCGCGCCGGGGCGGTCGCTGGACGTCGAGGTGGTGGTGGAGTCGCTGCAGGAGCGGGAGCTGCTGCTGGTCCTGGACTGTTGCGAACACCTGCTGGACAGTGTCGCGGCGTTCGCGGACGCGGTGCTGCGCCGCTGTCCACGGGTGGTGCTGCTGGCCACCAGCCGGGAGCGGCTCGGCGTCGACGGCGAGCAGGTCCTGCCGCTGGCGCCGCTGCCGGTCGAGGCAGTCACGGCAGGCGCTGTCGCGGACGCCGACCCGGGCGATGCTCCGGCGGTGCGGCTGTTCGCCGACCGTGCCCGCGCGGTCTCGCCCACCTTCGAGCTGTCCGCCGACAACGCCGACGCGGTGGTGGAGGTGTGCCGGCGGCTGGACGGTCTCCCGCTGGCGATCGAGCTGGCCGCCGCCCGGGCCAACGCCCTCGAGCCCGCCGATCTCGCCGCCCGGCTGGACGAACGGTTCACCCTGATGGAGGTGGGCCGCCGCGCGGGCGAGCCACGGCACCGCACGCTGCGCGCCACCGTCGACTGGTCCTACCAGTTGCTGGACGAGACCGAACGGCGGGTGTTCTCGCACCTGTCGGTGTTCGCCGGAGGCTTCACGCTCCCGCTGGCCGAGCAGGTCACCGCCGGCACCGGGGCACCGCAGGAGAGGACCGCGGCGGTCGTCGCCGGCCTGGTCGACAAGTCGATGCTCGTTCCGGTCCGGGACCGGCAGCCGCCGCGCTACACCATGCTGGAGACGCTGCGCGCGTACGGGTGGGAGCAGCTGGTCGAACGCGGTGAGGCCGCCGCCGCCGCCCGCGCGCACGCCGGCGCGATGGTCGCCTTCGCGGAACAGGCCGCCAGCAAGCTGCGTACGAGTGCCGAGGCGGACTGGGTCGTCCAGCTCGACACGGAGGTGGACAACCTGCGTGCGGCACACCGCTGGGCGCTGCGGACCGGCGACGGCGACCTGGTGTTGCGGACGTCCCGGGCGCTGCACCGCTACGGCGGCTTCCGCCCGCACCGGGAGGTGCTCGAGTGGGCGGAGGCGGCGGTGGCCCTTCCCGGCCTGACCGGGCACCCGGCGCTGCCGGGCGCGCTGGCCGCCGCCGGGGTGGCCGCCTGGATGCGCGGCGACCTCGACACCGCCGAGGCGTACGCGCAGCGAGGGCTGGACACCGCCGGCGGCGACGAGCCGGCCGCACGCGCGGTGCTGTACGAGGTCATCGCTGACGTGGCGGCGTTTAAGGGGCACATGGACGAGGCCGCCGATCGCTTCGCCGAGGCCACCCGCCTCGCCGAGCAGGCTGGCGATGCACACACCGCCGTGTTCACCCTCGGCAGCCAGGCGCTGGTGCGCGCCTACAGCGGCCACACCCGGCAGGCGGCGGCGCTGGCCGCAGCCTGCCGCGACCGGGCCCACCGGCTCCGGAACCCGAGTGGCCTGGCCTGGGCGCGCTACGTGTGCGGTGAGGTCGTCGGCGGCGACGACCCTCCGCGCGCGCTGGCCCTGCTGGCAGAAGCTCGCCAGATCGCCGATTCGGTGCGGAACGGATTCGTGGCCGGCGTCGCGGAGGTGTCCGCCGCGACGGTGCGAAGCCGCCTGGGCGACCCGGCCGAGGCGCTGCCCGAGTTTGCGGCGCTGATCGACCGGTGGCGCCGCAGCAACAACTGGACCCAGCAGTGGGTCACACTGCGCAACCTGGTCGAGTCACTCGTCCGGCTGGGCGAGGATGAGGTCGCCACGGTGCTGCACGCCGCGGCCACCACCGCAGGCGCCGACCCTCCCAGCTACGGCGCAGAGGCGGCCCGGTTACGCGCCGCCGCCGAGTCCGCCCGTGACCGCCTCGACCCGCAGTCCTACCGGGCAGCGGCCGAGCGCGGCCGGCAGCTGGCGCCCGACGAGATCCTGTCACTAGCCACGGACACCATCGAACGCCTGCTGGCCGAGCGGGACAGATCTACACCCGCGCCCGGTTAGCCCCAATAGCGGCCACCACCAGCGAGGACATCGCCTCTCGCTTACGAGACTGAGGCGCTGCGTCGGCGGGACGAGGCGGAGTCCCGCTGAAGGATTGTTGCGATCTCGGTCGGCGTCATTGGGAGCCGTCCGGCATGTCGTCGCGGCGGGTGACGGTGTGGCTGGCTCCGTCGGAAGTGACTGACTGATTGCGCACTAGTTGGTTGACAAGTCCAGACGGGAGGAACCGGGCGGAAGAAGCCGATCACGTCGCTTCCTGCGGGATGCAGTAATGAGGCCTGAATGGCTCACGTGGTGTGGCTGAGGACGAAGGAGGTGATCGCTTCGGCGTAGTCGTGCGGATTCTCCGCCTGTACGAAGTGCCCCGCTCCCGAAAGGGTGCCTACTTCTGCGGATGGCAGCGCCTCGGTGAGCCTGGGGATGACCGGTGCGAACAAGGGCGGGCTCTGATCCCCTTGCGTGAGGAGAACCGGACGCGGGAATTCTCTGATCCACTCGAGATCGAACGCGACTTGGTCTGGATCGTTCGTCTCGTCGAGGTACGTCGGTGCGTTTTCGATCACCATGTGCCTGATCTCGGGCGGAATACGCTGCTGCACTCGCTGGCCCGCAACCACGCGTTGCTCGCTCGCGCCACCACCGCTTGGCAGTGGCCCGCCGATCTTGCCGGTCGACGCACTCTGCTGCCACGTTCGCCGCCCTGGAACGATGGCGCCGTGCACCCGACAGAGAGCGCGGTGGCGATCGTGCTGCCCCGGGCGGACGCCGTCCTCGGGCCGCACCGGGCGCGCCTGGACCGGTCGGCGGCCTGGGGAGTGCCCGCCCACGTGACGGTGCTCTATCCGTTCGTGCCACCGGCCAGCATCGACGATGACGTGCTGGCGGGAGTGGCCGAGGCGACCGCCGCCGTGCCCGCGTTCCAGGTCACCCTGCGGCAGTTCGGCTGGTTCAACGACGAGGTGCTGTGGCTGGCGCCCGAGCCGGCAGAGCCGTTCCGCGCTCTCACCACCGCCGTCCGGCAGCGGTTTCCCGGCATCGCGCCCTACGAGGGTGCCCACCCCGATCCGGTGCCGCACGTGACGATCGGCCACGACGCGCCGCGCGAGGTCCTGGTCGCGGCGGCGCGGGCGATCGAGCCGCATCTTCCCATCCGCGAAGAGGTCACGGTGGCGACCCTGCTGCAGGGATCGCCCGATCCGGGCTCGTGGCACACCGTCGCGGAGTTCCCGCTGAGCGGTTAGCGTGTCTGCGATGAGCCTTCAGTTCCGCGG
>SLSW01000186.1 GCA_007130245.1 Micromonosporaceae bacterium | reverse complement strand
TGTAGGTGGGGTTGCGCAGCATCCGGCCGCGCTTGCCGTTCTTGATCTCCCAGGCGATCTCGCACCCGAACTGGAAGTTGAGCCGCCGGTCGTCGATGGACCAGGACCGGTTGACGTCCATCAGGATGCCGTCGTCGGTGGCGGCGATGATCTCCTCCAGGGTGTGCGGCCCCGGTTCCAGCCCGACGTTGGTCATGCGCACCATCGGTAGCCGGGACCAGCCGTCGGCGCGCACCGCACCGCCATAGTCGAGCCCGGCCACCGCCGCCGAGTCGCGTCCGGCCAGCGCGCCCACCCAGATGCCGTCGCGCACCGCGTACCGCCGCGCCGCCGGGGTGCCCTCGTCGTCGTACCCGAACGACCCGAGCGCGCCCGGGATGGTCGGGTCGATGGTGATGTTCATCAGTTCCGAGCCGTAGCGCAGCTTGCCGAGCTGGGCCAGGTCCAGCCAGGAGGTGCCGGCGAAGGCGGCCTCCCAGCCGAGGATGCGGTCGAGTTCGATGGCGTGGCCGACCGACTCGTGGATCTGCAGCGCCAGCTGCTCGGAGCCGAGGATCAGGTCGGTGGTGCCGGCCGGGCACTCCGGCGCGGTCAGCAGCGCCCGGCACTCCTCCGCGGTGCGGGCGGCGTTGCCGGCCAGGTCCAGCTCGCCCACCAGCTCCCAGCCGCGGGTGCCGTACTGCCCGCGCCAGGACGGGTACGACCGGCGCTGGGTCTCGCCCTCACCGACCACGTGCGCCTCGATGCCGGCGCCGCACTCCCGGATGCGCTGGTCGACGCGGTGGCCCTCGCTGGAGACGAACCACTTGCTGGTGTCCCAGATCTGGTAGATGCCCTCGGCGTGGTCGGCCCCGTGCTCGCGCATGGTCTTGGTGGCGTGCACCAGCAGGTCGCCCTTGTCCGACAGCGGCACCGACAGCGGGTCGATCTCGCACTCGGAGGCCCAGGACCCGACCGCCGCGGTGACCGGCACCAGGTCCGCGGCCGGCCCGGGCACGGCCGCGCTGGCCTTGGCGATGGCGGTGGCGCGCTCGCCGGCGGCGCGGGCGGAGGCGTCGGACAGCTCCGGCGTGGCGTAGAAGCCCCAGGAGGAACCCACCAGCGCCCGTACGCCGATGCCGGCGTCCTCGTCCTGGCTGAGGTCCTCGATGTCACCGTTGCGGGCGGACATGGACTCGGTGCGCCGGTGCATGACGCGCGCGTCGGCGTATCGTGCCCCGGCGTCGAGCGCGGCCTGCACCGCCGCGCTCGCGACGTCGAACTGGGTCATTGGATGACCCTATCCGCCGGATTCGACCCCGATCAAGAAGGAGCCGCGGCCGGGGAGCGGGCGGTGTGGTGCCGCAGGAAGTCCAGCTCGGCGGGCCAGGCCGAGTCGATCGGGTCGTCGTCGGGTCCGGTCGCGGGCAGCACGGTGTGCGGGCGGCCGGCGCCGGCCAGGGCCGCGGCCAGGTCGCGCACCGGCGCCGCGGTGGCGGCGTCGGGCACCAGCAGCAGCGGCGCGGCGACCGTGCCCGGCGGTTCGGCCGCGTCGGGCAGCAGGCAGTGGTGCTGGTAGATGTCAGGTCCCTCGTCGGCCGACCCGAGATAGCGTTCGGCCACCAGCGGGTCCTGCCGCGCCCAGTCCACCAGCGGCGCCTCGGCGACCGCGCACCGGAACAGCTCCGGGCGGCGCAGCGCCGCGAGCGCGGCCAGCCAGCCGCCGGTGCCGCGACCACGGATGGCCACCCGGTCCAGATCCAGGTCGGTGTGCTTGCCCGCCAGCGACACCAGCGCGTCCACGAGGTCGGTCAGTGCCAGGTCGGCCAGCCGCCGGTGCGCCACCTTCTCGAACGACGGCGCCACCCCCGGCGTTCCGCGGAAGTCGATCACCACCACCGCGTAGCCGGCGTCTGCCCACCACTGCCGCGCCAGCCACGCCGCGCGGGTGGCGCGCACTCCCTGGGGCAGCCCACGCGCGGCCGACCCTACGCCGGCGACGTCGACCAGCACCGGCAGGCGGCCGCCGGTGATCTGCCCGCCCGGATAGAGCACCCCGGTGGGCAGTCGCCGGTCGGTGGCACGCTGCAGCACCGGCCGGGGCGCCGCCGGTGGGGTGGGCGCTGTGGTGCCCGGCGCCAGCTCGCCCACCTGCACTCCGGCGCGCCACACCGTCCACCGCCGGCCCGGATGGTCCAGCGACTCCGAGCCGATCACCAGCGTGTCGCCGCCCACCTCGGCGCGGTGCCAGCCGGGCGTGGCGGTGACGCGGCGCGCGTCGATCCCGGCCGCGCTCACCGACGTGCCCACCCGGTAGAGGTGCTGTTCGCTCGGCTCGCCCGAGGTCGCCTCCACCAGCAACTCGGTGGAGCCGGGCATCCGACCCACGACCCGGCGCACGTACAGCGACGGCGGAGTGAGCAGGGTGCCGTCGGCGAACAGGCAGCGGGCGTCGTACCCGTCGTGGGCCAGCTCCCCGCCGACCAGCACCCGGCCGTCGGCCAGGTGACGCGGGGTGCCCGGCACCGGCATCACCCACCGGGGATCGGCCAGCTCGGCGTGCACCTGGGTCTCGCCGGTGCGCGGGTCGACCGCGAGCACCAGGCCGTGCTGCTGGGAGTGCCGAAGCACCGCGACCACCGGGCTGCCGTGATCGCTCCAGCTGACACTGGCCAGGTAGGGGTAGGTCTCCCGGTCCCAGTGCACGTCCACCCATCCGCCGTCGAGCTCCAACAGGTGCAGGCTCACCTCCTGCCGGCGGGCGCGGGTGTCGGCCCGCGCGGCCAGCACCGCCCGCCCGTCCGGCGCCCACCACCAGCCGGGACGCCCCCAGCACACGTGCGGCTGCCCACCGTCGGCCGGGTCCGGCTCGCCGGCGAGCAGCACGTCGCCGTGCGGCCCGATCACCCGCAGCGTGTCGTCGTGCACGTACCCGATCCACGCCCCGGTCGGGTCCGGCCGCGCACCGGCCGCCGGCCGGCTGGCCGGTATCTGCTGGACCCGTCCCGAGACCAGGTCGGCGCGCAGGATCCGGCCGTCGCGGGTGAACACCGCCGTGGTGGCGTCAGCGTCGGTGGCGTACGAGTTCACGGGTGCGGCGGCGACCAGCCGCTCGGTCGCGCTGTCGGTGTCGAAGACCCACAGCGCCGTGCACGCCGGATCGCCGTCGACCGGACGCAGGAAGATCACCCGGGAGCCGTCACCGGCGACGCTCACCCGTCGCGGTCCCCCCGAAAGCCCGTCTGGTGGGTGCTTCACGTTAGTCATGGTGCCTGCCGTCGCGTCCGTCTGCGACCGGTTTGGGCGCTCCACCATCTGACCGGATCGGCCGGCCGGACGCGGCCAACTACAGTGAGCGGGTGCACGGAATCCTGTTGGTCCACGCCCATCCGGACGACGAGTCCATCAGCACCGGTGCGACCATGGCGCATTACGCGGCCGCCGGCGTCGACGTCACGCTGGTGACCTGCACCCTCGGTGAGGAGGGCGAGGTCCACGTGCCGGAGCTGGCCGGGCTGGCGCCGGAGGCGGCAGACCAGCTCGGCGGTTACCGGCTCACCGAGCTGCGTGAGGCGTGCGCGGCACTCGGCGTGACCGACCAGCGGTTCCTCGGCGGGGCGGGGCGTTACCGCGACTCCGGGATGATGGGCACCGCGGCCAACGAGCATCCGCGCTGCTTCTGGCGCGCGGACCTGGACGAGGCGGCGGGAGCGCTGGTCGAGGTGATGCGCGAGGTGCGCCCGCGGGTGCTGGTGACGTACGACCCGAACGGCTTCTACGGGCACCCGGACCACATCCAGGCGCACCGGGTGGCGATGCGCGCCGCCGAACTGGCCGTCGCCGACGGGGTAGCGCCAGCCAAGATCTACTGGACGGCGGTGCCGCGGTCGGTGCTGGCCGCCGGGATCGAGCAGTTCGCCGGTGCCGGCGACAACCCGTTCGCTGAGGTCAGCAGCGTGGAGGAGCTGCCGTTCGGCACGCCGGACGAGGAGGTCGCCGCCCGGGTCGCCGCGCCCGCCCACGGCGAGGCCAAGGCGGCGGCGATGCGCGCCCACGCCACCCAGATCCCGGCCGGGTCGTGGCTGCACACCCTGGCCGGAAGCTGGGGGGACGACTTCCGGGCGGTGGAGCACTACGTGCTGGCCTCCGGCGCCCGCGGGCCGGGCAACGGCCCGTACGGCTGGGAGGACGACCTGTTCGCCGGCCTGGCACCGCGGTGACCACCGGCGACACCCCGCCCCGGGTCGGCAACACAGCGTGGTCGCGGGTCGGGGACGCGGCGGTGCGGCTCGCCGGGGCGCTGGTGTCGCTCGCCGGCGGGGTGGTGGTGGCCGCCGCGGCGGTGCTGGCGGTGCCGTGGCGGCTCGACACCGGGTTCGGCGTGGTCCGGCTGCCGCTGGCGCTGCTGTTCGCGGTGGCCGGGGCGGCGGCGCTGCTCTGGTTCGCCCCGCGTGCCACCGGCACCCGGTGGGCGGTGCTGCTGCCCGCGGCGGGATGGTTCCTGGT
>SLSW01000090.1 GCA_007130245.1 Micromonosporaceae bacterium | reverse complement strand
GCCCCGGTAGGCGGGGTCGGCCACGATCGCGGCCACCTGCTCCACCAGCGCCTCCGCCTCGGGCACGTTGACCTGCCCGTACTCGGGCAGGGTGGTGCGGCGACCGTCCGTCACGGTCACCGCCCGCACCGGTGAGCCGAGCCCGGCCGGCCGGTCCGGGCGCAGCGGCTGCACCTTGGCGTCGTAGTAGGTCTCGGATGAGAACGCGATGATCGGCGGCACGCACCGGAAGTGCTCGGTGAGCAAAATCCGCTGCGGCGAGCGCCGCACCGCGTGGTCGTACAGGCTGCTTTCGGTGTCGAAGTGCTCGGCCGAGGGCACGTCGGCCAGGTGGGAGCTGATCAATGCGTTGACCCGGTCGGTGGGCACACCCACGAGCTGCGGACCGATCTGCTGGTCGTCGCCGACGACCACGGCACGGCGGGCCAGGCTCAGCACCGGTAGGGAGAAGATGTCGGCCTGCGAGGCCTCGTCGACGATCACCACGTCGAAGACCGGATCGCCGCCGTGGAACTGTTCCAGCGCCCGGTCGATGGACATGATCCACACCGGCACGGCGGTGACCGCCTCGGCCATCGCCCGCTGCGCGGCGGCCTGCCAGTGCGAGGCGCTCTTGCCGGTCCCCTTGCCGATCTTCCGCAGTGCGGCGGTCCAGTCGGCAAGTGCCGCCTTGCGGCGGTCGTCGAGGATCAGCGACACCTGCAGCCAGGCGGAGGCGACCACAAGTTCGTATGTCAGCCGGCGGATCCGGTCGCGGCAGCGCTCGATGTGCCGTCCGATCTCGACTGTGTCGACGCTGGCGACCTGCTCGTCGAACCAGGTCTGGGCCTGCCGCCACCGCCACGCGCGTAGCGCATCCTCGCCGGAAGCCGGCAGCGCCTGGCCCGCGTCGACTGCCGTGACCCACTGCGGCGCCACCTCGGCCAGCCGGTCGCACAGCTCCTCGTACCGGTCGGCGTCGGGGCGCAGCGCCACCAGCCGGCGCACCTCGGCGGCGGCGGCGTCCCAGGCGTCGGCGTCGCCGGCCTCCCAGGCGGCCAGCAGCTCGGCGGTCACCGGGCTGGCGATCCGGTCGGCCGCCAGCCCGCGCAGCCACTGCTCGGTGGCGCGTTCCTCCGCATCCAGCTGGTCGGCGCGGAACACGTTCGCGCACGCCTCCATCGCACCGGCCAGCTCGCCGGCCTGCCGCGGGTCGACCGCGCGCGGGCACGCGGGGTAGGCCCAGGTGAGGGCGGAGTAGATCGCCGGCCACCGGCGGCGTTCCCAGTCGAGCGCGTCCGCGGCGTCGGAGAGCAGTGTGCCGACCCACAGCTCCGCCGGTCCCTGCTGCTCCGGCACGCCGAGACGTTCCGACCACTCCGCCCACCGGTTGTCGAGCTGGTGGCGTAGCTGGACCCGCTCCACTGTGGCGACCACCAGGTCGAGGTCGTCGACGTTACGGATCTGCTCGCCGTCGACCCGGCACGCCTCGACCACCCGCGCGAGCTCCGCACCTGCCATCCGGCCCACCTTCTTACCGGCGGCAAACCGGTCGCGGATGTCGGACAGGTGCTCGAGCAGCCGCCGCGGGGTGGCGGCGTAGTGCTCCGGCACGCGCACGTCGCGACCGGCCAGCATGCTGGTGCGCCGGGCCAGTGCGGCCAGCAGCTCCTGGCAGGCCTCCACATGCCGGTCCCACACCTGTTGCCAGTTCGGGTCGCGCACCAGCACCCCGAGCCGGTCGGTCCAGCTGCCTTCCCGCCCGGCCAGTGCGTCGGCCGCGCCCCGCAGCTGCGCGGCCAGCTCGTCGACCTGTTCGGCGCCGAGCTGGCGTACCCCGTCGATGGCCAGCCCCCGGTCGCGCAGCGCGTTGACGACCTTGCGGGCGTCGCCGAGCGCCTCGCGGCGGCTGACGACGGCCTCACCGGCGGGAAGCTTGCCCACGGCCGGGAGGGCACCCAGCGCCGCCTCCCGGTCGGCGGTCGGGATCCGGCGGGCGATATCGGCCAGCTCGGCGAGCTCGGCCGCGTCCAGTGGTGGCTCGACATCGGGGCCGAGCGCGTCCGGGATCAGCCGGTCGCTGGCCTCGTGGCGACGCAGCCACTGACCGACCACAGTGGCCGGCGTGTCTCCACCGTCGAGTGGGTAGGTGGCGGCATCGCGCTCGGCGGCCGCCCGCAGACGATCCTGCGCCTGCGCGAGTTCCTGCTCGGCCCGGGTGATCTCGTCGGTGAGCTGGCGCACCCGCTCCGCCTCGGCGTCCTGGTCCAGGGTCGCCGCCCGGTCCGACAGTTCCCTCGCCGCGGTCTGCAGCTGCACCAACTGGTCGGCGCTGCGCCCGAGGATCGCCAGGCACAGTGGCTGGATCTCCTCCGGAAGCCCGTCCCGCAGCACCCGGAGCGGATCCTCCTTCTGCGCCAGCACCAGCACCCGCCGGCCCTGCGCGACCAGGTGGCAGACCAGGTTGCGGATGGTGTGGGTCTTGCCGGTGCCGGGCGGGCCCTGCACCGCGACGCTGCGGTGCGCGGCCAGACGCTGGGCGATGGACTCCTGGGCGTCGTTGGTGGCCATCGGCATCAGCAGCCGTCCGGCGGTCCGGGCCCAGGCGTCGGTGTCGTCGTCGGGCATCTGCAGGATGCTCGGCTCGTGGGCGAGCACGTTCGCCAGCGCACCGACGGCGGTCGCGTCGGCGGTGTCGAGCTGTTCGCGCATGCGTTCCAGGAAGCGGCGCACCATCCGCTGCCGCGGGCGCACGAACAGCACGCCGGTGTCGAGCACGCGAGGCTGTCGGTCCTGTTCGCGCGGGCCGGGCAGCCCGTCCGGCTGCTGCGGTTGGTCGCGGGTGTCACGGATGATCGGGTCGAGGCCGAGCCGGCGCATCGCCCGGGCGGCGAAGTCGCGCCGTTCGGTCTCGTCCGCGAGGTCGACATCCACCTGCCCGCCGGTGCCACCCAGGTCGAGCAGGTCGGCGACGCGGCGGTCGTCCAGACCGGCCAGGGCGTCCGGCTGCAGGCGGGGTGGCCCCTGCGGGCTGACGCTGACCGTGGTGCTGTCGGGGTCGTACTCGATCGCCACCGGGGTGACCACCAACGGATAGTGCACCCGGTGACCGGCCACGGTGCCGTCCAGCACCAGGTGGCCGAAGACCAGCTCGCTGCGGGCCGCGTCGATGTCGAGCTTGTAGCGCAGGTCGTAGAGACGGTCGTGCAGCCGGCGGGTGGCGTCGGCCACCGCTGCCTCCCGCGACCAGGGTGCCCACACGGTCTCGTACCAGTCGTTGAACTCGGCCGCCACCGACTCCGGCAGGCTCGTGTCCGCGTCGGTGACCAGCGTCGGAGTGGTCTGCGGGGACAGGTCCCACACCAGGTGCCGCCGCACGGCGGCGGGCACCGGCGGTGGTGGCGGCGGCGCCGGCCGTCCCACCCGCACCCAACTGCCGCCGGGGCGGTCAGGTCCCAGCGCGCAGGCCTCGTGGCGAGGCAGGTCGTCCTGCCAGTAGGCATCGGCCTCCGGCACGGTCCGGGCGGGAGTGTCCAGCAGCGCGCGCACGGCCAGCAGATAGTCCACCAGCGAGATGGCCCGTTCCCTGATCTCCTCCGGGCTCTCGCTGGCGGGGTCGTCTGCCTCCACGAGCTGAGCGGTCACAGATGCGACGGTAACCGGTCCCGGGCGCGGCGGCGAGCAGGTTGCGGGTAACGTGTCGGGTTTGTAGTTTGACGCCCCTCACATCCTCGCTGGACGTTCGCGAGGTGAAACCATTCCACATCCACACCGAACGCGGGGCGTGACGTGGCGGTGTCAGTCCGCATAAGCCTCGACGCTGGCCAGGTACACCGTGTTGGTCGCCTCCCGTTCCTGCAGCGGGTTGGCGAAGCGCACCACCTCGGCACGTACGTCCGCGAACACCTGCGCCAGCGACGCGGTGAACTCCTCGTCCGGCGGGTCGTTCGACCACAGCGCGAACACGCCGCCAGGGTGCAGGTGCCGTGCGAGCGCCCGCAGCCCGTCCGGCCGGTAGAAGTCGGCGTGGGCCGGGTCGAGCAGGTGACGGGGCGAGTGGTCGATGTCGACCAGCACAGCGTGGAAGCGTCGCGCCGGCGCGTCCGGGTCCGGCCCGCCGCCGGCGACCAGCGCGAAGAAGTCGCCGTGCACGAAGCGGCAGCGCGGGTCGGCGCTCAGCGCCGCGCCGGCCGGGATCAGGCCACGTTCGTGCCATTCGATCACTTCGCCGAGCGCCTCGACGACCACCAGCGACCGTACGTGTGGATGTTCCAGCACGGCCTGCGCGGTGTAGCCGAGACCGAGCCCCCCGACCGCGATGTCCACGGGCTCCTGAGGCAGCCGCCGCATCGCCAGGCGCGCCATCTCGATCTCGGCGGCGGTGAACATGCTGGACATGAGGAACTCGTCGTTCAGGCGGATCTCGAACACGTCACGGCCGGCCAGCGGGTCCCACCGCCGCCGCAGGGTCAGCTCACCCATCGGGGTGCGTCGCCAGTCCAGCTCCTCGATACG
>SLSW01000333.1 GCA_007130245.1 Micromonosporaceae bacterium | reverse complement strand
TGCACCTGGAGGAGGACACCGGCAAGACGATGCACCTGGGCGGCGCCACCGGCCGCATCCACGGCGCCACCGAGTCGCTGGTCGACTACAACCGGGCCGGCATCCCGCTGGTGGAGATCGTTACCAAGCCGGTGACCGGCACTGGTGCGCTGGCGCCGGCCACGGCACGGGCGTACGTGGCCGAACTGCGCGACGTGATCCGGACCCTGGGCGTGTCCGACGTGCGCATGGAGCAGGGCTCGCTGCGCTGCGACGTCAACACGTCGCTGCACGCACCCGGGCAGGAGTGGGGCACCCGCACCGAGACCAAGAACGTCAACTCGTTGCGCAGCGTGGAGCGGGCGGTGCGCACCGAGATCGTCCGGCAGGCGGCGGTGCTCGACGCCGGCGAGCGGGTGGTGCTGGAGACCCGGCACTTCCACGAGGACACCGGTGAGACCACGCCCGGGCGCTCGAAGGAGACCGCCACGGACTACCGGTACTTCCCGGAGCCGGACCTGGCGCCGTTGGCGCCGGACGCCGCCTGGGTGGAGCAGCTGCGTGCCAGCCTGCCGGAGCTGCCGCGGGCCCGGCGCACCCGGTTGCAGGCCGAGTGGGGCCTGTCCGACCTGGACATGAGCGCGATCGTGAACGCCGGCGCGCTCGACCTGGTGGAGCAGACGGTGGCAGCCGGAGCGTCGCCGGAGACCGCGCGCAAGTGGTGGCTCGGGGAGCTGTCGCGCCGTGCCAACGAGGCCGGGGTGGAGCTGGCCGAGGTCGGGGCCACCCCGGCGCAGGTGGCGCAGCTGCAGCGGCTGGTCGACGAGGGGTCGCTCAACGACAAGCTCGCCCGCACCGCGCTGGACGGCGTGCTCGCCGGCGAGGGCGACCCGTCCGAGGTGATGGCTGCGCGCGGGCTGGCGATCGTCTCCGACACCGGGGCGCTGACCGCGGCGGTGGACGAGGCGATCACCGCCAACCCGGACGTGGCCGCGAAGGTGCGCGAGGGCAAGGTGGCCGCCGCCGGGGTGCTGGTGGGCGCGGTCATGAAGGCCACCCGCGGCCAGGCCGACGCCAAGACCGTACGCGAGCTGGTGCTCGACCGCCTGACGAACGGCGCAGATCCCGGGTCGTGAGATCTTGGTCGCCCGTGGCCCCTCCATCGGCGGCGGGCGACCAAGATCGCAGACGGGCAGCGGCCGGGCTATGGCGTCGGTATCGGCTCAGGCGTCGGTGACCGGAACAGGTCCATCAGCTCGGCGGGCTCGGTAGCCTCGTCGGCGGCCGGTTGCTCGACAATGTGGCGCTGTAGCGACACCTCGGACAGGCCGTGCCCACCGACCTCGATGTCGTCGTAGGCCACCAGCCGCTGCTGGTCGTCGAAGTAGAGCACAGACAGCGCCAGCGGTCGCGGATGCTCGCCCTCCAGGCCGCGCAGCCCGGCACCACCGGTGGAGCCCTGCACCATGAGCATGGTGTCGCCTGGGCCGAGCTCGGCCTCACCGTTCTCAGCGGCCTCCACCACCGGGCCCACCCGGCGTTCGTGCGCGTGCCCGGCCAGCACGTACGACACCGCGCCGTCGAGTTCCAGCGCCGCCAGCGGATCGTGCACCGCCGCGATGTGCACCGGGTGCGGGTGGCGGCGGATCGTCTCGGCGAGGTGGGCGCCGGAGTCGATCACCCGCTGGCGGGTGATATCCGGATCGTCCAGGAACGGGTCGGTGCGCTGGTCCGGGGTGAACCGCGGATCACCGATGCCGGCGACGGTGAGCCCGTTCAGCGTGACGATGTCGTCGTCCAGCACGATGGCGTTGGGCTGCGCAGCCACCGCCGCCTGGGTCACCGCCTCCGAGTCATGGTTGCCGCGCACGAACACGTACGGCACGTCGAAGTCGCTGATCGGCTCGACGTAGGCGGACTCCTGCCCGGTGCCCCAGTCGACGATGTCGCCGGAGTCGATGATGAAGTCGACGTCGTACTGCTCGGCGACGGTCTGCATGACCGGCCAGGCGTTCGGGTTGAGGTGCAGGTCGGCCACGTGCATGACCCGGGTCAGCTCCTCGTCCGGCTCGAAGACCGGCAGCGTCGACACCGTGGTGTAGAGCAGGCTGATGTTGGCGATCATGCCCTGCAGCTGCTGCGCATAGCGTTCCCAGTCGTCGGCGATGCGTTGCACGTCGCCGACCAACGCCGGGGCGTTGACCAGCAGACCTTCGTACCGCGGCTCCTCCACCGCGGTGGTGCGGAACGTCGCGGCCCCGATGCCGAGGCTGGCGGCCAGGATCGTCAGCGCCAGGCCGCCGGACCAGGCCACCCGGCGTACGTTGCGGTAGACGAGCGCGGACAGCAGCATCGCCCCGAGCACGCCGGCACCCAGGCCACCGAAGCCGAGCCGGACGATGCCGTCGACGACGTCGTCGACCACGGTCTCGCTGGCGCGGACGATGCCCCGCGGGTCGTCGATCATTTCCTGGACGCGGGCCTGGTCGAGTGATCCCAGCTGCAGGGTGAGCCTGGTCGGCCCGTCGTGACTGTCGAAGTGCAGCGAACCCAACGGCGGGATCTCGACCGTGGTGTCCCCGCTGACCGAGGGGCTGAGCTGGAACTCGGCGTGGAACGGGCCTACCTCGGTGACCGTGCGTCCACCCAGCGCCACACCGATCAGCACGCCGACGATGGTCACCGCCACCAGCGCCAGCACACTCACCGTGCGGCGGGACCGCACCGTTCGCCAGGCTGCCCGTGCGCCGTGCTCGCCCAGTGACAGCGTCTGGCGCCACCAACG
Organism: Micromonosporaceae bacterium; assembly: GCA_007130245.1. GTDB lineage: Bacteria > Actinomycetota > Actinomycetes > Mycobacteriales > Micromonosporaceae > Natronosporangium. The sequence goes on along the minus strand of SLSW01000333.1, from coordinate 1,753 downwards.
GGTGGTCGTCGGCTCCGCCATAGGTCGTCGTCCTCTGCTGTCGGGTTCAGGTCGGCTCAGCCCGATCCGGCACCGTCACCGCCGCTCGTGGTCGGCGCAGGCGCGGAACGTCCTGGGGTCGCCGCCGCCGGCACCCGATAGTCGCATCAACGGCGGTCGCTGGCCATGGACGCAAGTCGCGATGAGAGTCACACCGACCGTGGTGGCCGCGCGTGTGCGCTCGACGCCTCGTGTGACTGTGGTCACGCCACACCGAACCGGGGTACCGGAGGTCACGTGCCCAGACTAACCAAACTCCCCCTATTTCCGCGATCTAGGGATTGTTCGCGTGTTTTGATCTTTATTCACGTGAAGAGTCCCTAGATCAACGGGGGTCCGGTCAGGTCGACGGGGGGCTGGTGCCGACGCGGGAGAGTTCCTGTCCGCTGGCGGCCGCGAGCCGCGGCAGGTCGGCCGGGGTGACCGCGGTCAGCGGCACCGTCGCCCCGTCAGTCAACGTGGCCACCACCCGGTGCCCCTCGGTGGCCAGGCCGCGCACCCGTGACCAGGGAATCCACTTCCGACCGGCCAGCGCCCGGACCCGGATCCCGGTGCGGTCGGCGTCGGTGCCGGCCCGCCACACCCACACCGTCCAGGCCAGTGGCGGCAGGGCGAGCAACGCCAGCCAGTCGGACACGCTGGCCAGCGTCAGGACGCTGATGGTCACGATCAGGCCGGCGACGCCACGCCCCGGGTGGTGGCGGAACCGTACGACGTCGGTATTGCGTTCGCTCACCGGTCCCATGGTAATCGGGTGCCGATGTCACAGCCGGGGTGCACAATCCGGGAACATCACGTACGTGGAGGTCGAGATGACTGTTCTGCTCGCGGTCGGCACCGGCAAGGGCCTGTTCCTGGCTCGCAGCGACGAGAGCCGCCGGTCCTGGCGCTGGTCCGGGCCGCACTTCCCGATGACCGCCGTCTACGCGGTCGCGATCGACAAGCGGCGGGGCACGCCGCGGTTGCTGACCGGAGTCAGCAGCTCCCATTTCGGGCCGAGCCTGGCCACCAGCGACGACCTCGGCGCGTCCTGGCAGGAGCCTGAGGAGGCGCCGGTCGCGTTCCCGGCCGACACCGCCGCCACCTTGGAGCGGGTGTGGCAGATCACGCCCGCGTCGGCCGACCAGCCCGACCGGGTGTACGTGGGCACCCAGCCGTCGGCGCTGTTCGTCTCCGACGACGCCGGTGCCAGCTTCGCGCTGGTGCGGGGGCTGTGGGACCACCCGCACCGGCCGCAGTGGGAGGCCGGGTTCGGTGGGCAGGCGATCCACACCGTGCTGCCGCACCCGCAGCAGCCAGATTCGGTGCTGGTGGCGATGTCCACCGGCGGTGTCCACCGGACATCCGACGGTGGTGCGAGCTGGACGCCGGGCAACACCGGCATCAAGGCATATTTCTTCCCCGACCCGTGGCCGGAGTTCGGCCAGTGCGTGCACAAGGTCGCCCGGGACGCCGGCGACCCGCAGCGGCTGTATGCGCAGAACCACCACGGTGTCTACCGCTCCGACGACGGCGGCGGCACCTGGGCCTCCATCGCCGACGGCCTGCCGAGCGACTTCGGGTTCCCGATGGTGGCCCACCCCCGCACTCCCGACACGATCTGGAACTTCCCGCTGACCGCCGACAGCCGGCGGTTTCCGACCGAGGAACGGTGCCGGGTGTTCCGGTCCACTGACGCCGGCACCAGCTGGCAGGCGCTGACCGAAGGGCTGCC
>SLSW01000300.1 GCA_007130245.1 Micromonosporaceae bacterium | reverse complement strand
GCCCGTCCAGTGCCCGGGCGGCGACCTCGTCGCTCTCCGCCACGACGCCGAGCAGGATGTGCTCGGTGCCGATGTAGTCGTGCTTGAGACGCCGGGCCTCGCTCTGCGCGTTCACGACCACTCGGCGGGCCGCCCCCGTGAATCGCTCGAACATGCCATCATCGTCGCAGACCCTGTCAAGACCATGCTACTATTAGGGGCAGCGGGCAAGGAGGCGTACGAGATGGCGAGCGAGTGGGAGGAGCGTCTCGAACGTTGGCGAGCAGAACTTGAGCTGTTCGCCCAGATCGAGGGGGAACCCTGGGTGCCACTTGCCCGAGCCGAGACCGACACCGGCGTCTCCCGTTCGACACTCCGCGTGTGGTACCGCAACGGTGAGATCCCATCCCGCGTGGTTGACGGCCCGCACGGACCACAGCGGCTGGTCCCGCTGGAGGCGGTCATCGAGCGCGCCGGCCGGTCGCCTCGCATCCAACGTCGTGCCGAGAGGGAAGTGGGTCTCGAAGCCGAGGTCGCGCTGCTCCGCGACCGAGTGACCGACCTGGAACTGCGACTCGCCGCGCTCGAGGGGGACGGATGACACGGTGTTCGCGCCCTCGGTTGAGGACTGTTTTTCTTCGACTACGCGTTGGAGTCAATAGACGGACAGTATGCGCGCGGGGACAGACTGGACAGGAGTGTCCGCATTGTGCATGATTTGCTGAGGCTGCTGATGCTCGGTGATACGGACTAAAGGTCTGTATTCCAGCAGTTAACTCAACCCACCGCGACTCGTTGGAGGAGATGGTGGCCTTCTGTTTGCTTGTGGTGGCTGACGCAAAAGCCGCCCGTACCTGACAGAAGCAAAGGAGATTGGCCATGCGAACCGGTACCTGGGAGTGACCAGTCGGCGCTCAGCGCGACATTGCCGTAGGCTCGCCAACACATGTCCCTTGCCCGCGCAAAGGATGGGATTTGTTTGGCATGGGCAGGAACGACAAGGCCGATCAGCGTCTTGGCGCGATGGTCGGCCTCGTGGTGTTCCTGGGTTTGGTGTGTATGGCGCTCGCTGTTGCCGACATCCTTGGACTTGTCGGGGACAGTCACACCATTCCGTCACCGTGGTTAGCACTTGCGTTCGTGCTCCTAGTGGTCATTGCGGACCGACTCGTTGTCCGAGTTCGCATCCGCTCGACCGTGCATGGCGTCTCCTGGGCGGACGCGGTCATACTGATCGGCCTTGCCATACTCCCGCTGCCCTGGGTGGTGATTCTTACAGCGATCGGCATCGCGCTCGGCAAGGCTCAACGGAGACTCCGCCCGACACGCGTGGCGTTCGGGACAGCTAAGGAGTCAATAACGGCAGCAGCAGGTGCGCTGGTCATGGCCGCCTTGGGCTACTCAGCCCCACCGTCTATGCCGGAAGATTACCTGCTGCTCGCTCTTGCGTTTCTAGTAATCGCACTTGCCGATGATGCGCTTTTCTTCCCTGTCATTGCGTTTTCGTCAAGGACACGTATCCGCGACCGCTACCGGGAAGACTGGGATATCCGGCACATCGCGCTCTTCGGCCGGTTTGCAGTCGCTGCTCTCGCCATCGCGGCGCTCGACCAGCAGCCGGAGTTGTTGTATGCGCTGCCGGTGGTGGTGCTGATCGCTCACCTGTGGCACGAGCGTTGGGTGCGCACCCGGCAGGAGCGGCAGGCGTGGCAGCACCTGGCCGCTGCGACCGAGAAGTTCACCGGCGTCGACCTGGACGAGGTGGTGCACGCCGCCGTCACCGGTGGAGCGAAGCTGTTCTCCGCCGACGAGATCGAGGTGGAGCTGTGGCTGGGCCTCGACCGGCGGCTGGTGCGCGGCACCAGCAACGAGGTCACCTTCGACGGCGACCCGGCCGACGCGCCCGTCGATGACATGAACGTCTATGCGGTGGCGTTGCACGGGTACCCCGGGCGCCGGGACATCGGCGCGCTGCGGCTGCGGTTCCGCGGCGAGGTAAACATGTCGGACCGGGAGGAGGCGATGCTGAACAGCTACGCCGCTGCGCTCGACACGGCCGTCCGCAACGCGGTGGCGTACGGACATCTGGGGCAGGCGAGCAGGGTGCACGCCCACGCCGCCGCCCATGACCCGCTGACCGGGCTGGCCAACCGCCGCGAGCTGGAGCGGCTGCTCAACGAGGCGCTGGCGGACCCGCGCGCCGCCGAATGCCACATCGCACTGCTGATGGTGGACCTCAAGCACTTCAAAGAGGTCAACGATGCCCTCGGGCACCGCACCGGCGACGAGGTGCTGGCCCGCGTCGCCGCCCGGCTGGCCGCCTCCGTCGGTGAGCACGACACGGCGACCAGGTTCGGAGGCGACGAGTTCGCGGTGCTGCTGCGCCACGCCAACGATCCGGCCATGGTCCGTCAACACGCCGAACAGGTATTGAGCCAGCTGACCGAGCCGATCGAGATCGACGGGCTTCCGCTGGTGATCGAGGCCAACGCCGGACTGGCGCTGGCGGTCGACCCCGCGCAGGCCGGCGACGTCGACCCGGACGGCGGCAGCCACCGCGATCGGGGCAGCGGCAGCGGTGGCGCGCTCGCGGACACGCCAACCGAGTGGGCCGCGGAGTTGATGCGGCGCGCCGACGTGGCCATGTACCAGGCCAAGCGCACCGCCCAGCGGCTGGTCTGCTACAGCCACGCCGGCGACACCGCCGACCGGGACCGGCTGTCGCTGGCGGGGCGGCTGCCGAAAGCGGTCTCGCAGCGCGAGTTCGTGCTGCACTTCCAGCCGATTGTGGACCTGGCCACCGGTGAGGTGCACGGCGCGGAGGCGCTGGCGCGCTGGCGCCACCCCACCCGCGGCCAGCTCGAACCGCGCCTGTTCCTGGACCTGCTGGAGCGGTCCAATCAACTCGGCGAGTTCACCGCCGCGGTGCTCGACGACGCGCTCTCGGCGCGCAACACGTGGCGCGCTGGGGGCCACGACCTGTCCGTGTCGGTCAACATCTCCGCCCGCAGCCTGCTCGACACCGGCCTGCCACGCATGGTGCTGGAGACGCTCGACGCCCACGGCACCCGACCGGACCGTTTGTGCCTCGAGCTGACCGAGACGTTGGCGATCAGCCAGGTGGAGACCGTCGACCGGGTGCTGACCCAGTTGCACGACATCGGGGTACGGCTGGCCCTGGACGACTTCGGCACCGGGCACTCCTCGCTGGCGGTGCTCGCGCGCATCCCGGTGCACCAACTCAAGATCGACCGCGAGTTCGTGCACACCCTCCGCGAGCCCTGGCTCGCCGATGACGCCGGCCACGACCACCCCGACGGCGACGCCACCGCGACCGAGGACGACGACGACCTTCCCGACGCCGAGGCGGTCCACCAGGCCCGGGCCGTCGTGCGCTCGACCGTACAGCTCGGCAAGGCGCTCGACCTGGCGGTGGTGGCCGAGGGGATCGAGAACCACGCCCAGCGCCAGCTGCTGTGGCAGCTCGGCTGCACTCTCGGCCAGGGCCACCTGTTCGCCCGCCCGTTGGTCGCCGACCAGGTGCTCTCCCACCTCACCCGCGGTGTCGGCGGGCGCCCCGGCCGGCTGGCCGCCTCCGTGCACGACGGCGACAACATCGTCCACCTGGGCGCGGCGCGCCGCAGCCCGCCCCGGCCCCGCGGCCCCTCGGGCAGCTGAGCGACACCCGGCTCCGCTGGGTAGCATCGCGGAGACCAGCAAGGAAGGCGGCGCCGGCGTTGTCCCAGCACACCGACCACACCAACGAGCAGCCCCCACATCCGTCCCGCACCGGTCCGGACGCGCTGGAGCGCTTGTGGACCCCGCACCGGATGGCGTACGTCACCGGAGAGGACCGCCCGGCCGAAGGGTACGACGAGCCCAGCGGCTGCCCGTTCTGCGCCGCCCCTTCCGTCCCCGCCCCGGACAGCCTGGTGATCGCCTCCGGCGCGCACGTGTACGCGGTGCTCAACCGGTTCCCGTACAACCCCGGCCACCTGATGGTGTGCCCGTACCGGCACGTGGGCGACTACCCGGACCTCGACCCGGCCGAGACCGCGGAGCTGGCCACCTTCACCCAGACCGCGATGCGGGTGATCCGTACGGTCAGCGGCGCGCACGGGTTCAACATCGGCATGAACCAGGGCGCGGTCGCCGGCGCCGGGATCACCGCCCACCTGCACCAGCACGTGGTGCCGCGGTGGGGCGGCGACACCAACTTCATGCCGGTGATCGGTCAGACCAAGGTGCTGCCGCAGCTGCTGGCCGACACCCGGGACCTGCTGTCCAAGGCCTGGCCCACCACCTCCTGACCCGGAGTCCCGCCCCGCCTTTTCGCGCCGATCTTGCAGTTGAGCACGCCTCAAAACGGGCATATCAGCATGTAACGACGTGCACAAGTGCAAGATCGACGAGAAGAGAGGGGTCAGGTCGGGAAGCGCGGCGGCAGGGCAGGACCGCCGGGATCGTCGTCGCGGCCGGCCTGGATCCGCCGCCCCCGCTGCAGCTCCGCGTTGATCTCCACGCCGAGCAGCACCGCGCAGTTG
>SLSW01000002.1 GCA_007130245.1 Micromonosporaceae bacterium | reverse complement strand
TGTTCGGCAAGCTGTTCCTCATCAACTTCGCCATGGGCGTGGTCACCGGGATCGTGCAGGAGTTCCAGTTCGGCATGAACTGGAGCAGCTACTCCCGGTTCGTCGGTGACGTGTTCGGTGCGCCGCTGGCCATCGAGGCGCTGCTGGCGTTCTTCCTCGAGTCCACCTTCATCGGATTGTGGATCTTCGGTTGGGACCGGCTGCCGCGCCGTATCCACCTGGCCACCATCTGGGCCGCCGCGGTCGGGACCCTGCTCAGCGCCTACTTCATCCTGGCGGCCAACTCCTGGATGCAGAACCCGGTCGGGTTCCGGATCAACGAGGAGGCCGGTCGCGCCGAGCTGACCGACATCGGCGCGGTGCTGACCAACCCGGTCGCCCTGGTCACCTTCCCGCACGTGATCGCCGGCTGCTTCCTGGTCTCCGGTGCGGTGCTGGTGGCGGTCGCGCTGTGGCACCTGATGCGGCGCCCTGACAGCGACACCGACCCGGCCTGGCGCTCGGCGCTGCGTCTCGGCGGCGTCACCACCCTGGTCGCCATGGCGGTGCTGGTCATCTCCGGAGACATCCAGGCCAAGGTCATGACCGAGACCCAGCCCATGAAGATGGCGGCCGCCGAAGGGTTGTTCGAGACCGAGTCGCCGGCGGCGTTCTCGCTGTTCACCGTGGGCACCCTGGACGGCACCGAGGAGGTCTTCTCCATCCGGATCCCCGGGCTGCTGTCCTGGCTGGCCACCGGCGACTGGCACGGCGAGGTGGCCGGCGTCAACGACCTGCAGATCAGCTACGCGGAGATGTTCGGCGCCGGCTCGTACGCACCGAACCTGCCGGTGACCTACTGGAGTTTCCGCATGATGATCGGGTTGGGGGTGCTCACCGCCCTGATCGTGCTGTGGGCGTGGTGGTCGCAGCGCCGCGGCCGCACCCCGACCTCCCGGTGGCTGCTGCGCGCCGGGCTGCTGCTGCCGCTGCTGCCGGTGGCCGCGAACTCGTTCGGCTGGATCATGCGGGAGATGGGCCGCCAGCCGTGGGTGGTCCACGGCGAGATGGTCACCGCCGACGGGGTCTCGCCGAACGTGTCCGCCGGCGAGGTGGTGACCTCGTTCACCGTCCTCACCCTGCTGTACGGCGCACTGGCGGTGATCGAGATCAAGCTGCTGCTCACGTACGCCCGGCAGGGGCTGCCGGAAGTGCCCCCGCCGGATGCGGCAGCCGCGGAGTCCGACCCGGATTCCGATGAGGACCGGCCGCTCGCCTTCGCCTACTGACCGGGAGCCACCGTGGAACTGACCACCTTCTGGTTCATCGCCATCGCCGTCCTGTTCACCGGATACTTCGTGCTGGAGGGCTTCGACTTCGGTGTCGGCGCGCTGCTGCCCGTGCTCGGGCGCGACGAGCGGGAACGGCGGGTGGTCATCAACACCATTGGCCCGGTGTGGGACGGCAACGAGGTGTGGGTGATCGCCGCCGGCGGCGCCATGTTCGCCGCCTTCCCGGAGTGGTACGCCACCCTGTTCTCCGGCTTCTACCTGCCGCTGCTGCTGATCCTGGTGGCGCTCATCGTGCGCGGGGTGGCCTTCGAATACCGCGGCAAGCGGGACGACCCGCGGTGGAGAGCCCGCTGGGACAGGGCCATCGTGTTCGGGTCGCTGGTGCCGGCGGTGCTGTGGGGCGTGGCGTTCGCCAACATCGTGCGGGGAGTGCCCGTGGACGCCGCCGGGGAGTACGTCGGCAACCTCGTCGACCTGCTGCACCCGTACGCCCTGCTCGGTGGTCTCACCACGCTGGCGCTGTTCGTCACCCACGGCGCGGTGTTCCTCGCGCTCAAGACCCGCGGTGACATCCGCGTACGGGCCAACCGGCTCGCGCGCCGGCTCGGGCCGCCGACCGCGGTGACCGCCGTGGTCTTCCTCGGCTGGACCATGGTCGAGGTCTCCGCCGGAGCTGCCGCGGTGGCGCTGGCCGGTGCGGCGGCCCTGGCGCTGCTGGCCGGCCTGGCCGCCAACCGGGTGCGCCGCGAAGGCTGGGCGTTCACCGGCACCGCGGTGGCGATCGGGCTGGTCGTGGTAGCGCTGTTCGCCGCCCTGTTCCCGAACGTGCTGCCGTCCAGCCTCGACCCGGCGTACAGCCTGACCACCGCCAACGCCTCCTCCACCCCGTACACCCTGCGGATCATGACCTGGGTGGCGCTGGTGTTCCTGCCGCTGGTCATGGGTTACCAGGCGTGGAGCTACTGGGTGTTCCGCAAGCGCATCGACGTCAGCCAGATCCCCAAGGGCTGAACGGTCTCACCCGGGCGCGGGCCCGGCGGGTCGCGAGGACCGTGAGCCGAAGACCGCGACCGCCACCCCCGCGGTCAGCACCACCATGCCGGGCACCGTGGCCGCTGCCGGCACCTGGGCCAGCCACCACCACGCCAGCAGCGCCGCGCCCGGCACCTCCAGCAGCGCGATGACGCTCACCAGGGTGGCCGACAGCCGGCGCAGCGTGAAGTTGAACAGCGAGTGTCCCAGGAACTGCGGGCCGATGGTGAGCGCGATGATCGCCAGCCAGCTCGCCGCCGGGTAGCCCGTCAGGGGCACGCCCGCGACCAGCACGACCACCAGCAGCGCCGCGGCACACGTGCCGTAACACACCGCGGTGTAGGTGGTGGTGCTCACCTGCTGGCGCACCCGCTCGCCCAGCGTCACGTACACCGCGCCGGCGACGCCGCCGGCCAGGGCGAGCAGGTCACCGGCCACCGCCTGCGTGGACACCGTCAGGTCGGCGCCGGTGGCCAGCGCCGCGCCGGTGATCGCGGCCGCGATCCCGAGCCAGGTCAGCCGGGACAGCCGGTGGCCGCGCGCCGCCGCGATCAGCCCCGCCCACGCCGGCTGCGTGCACACCAGCGCGGTGGCGGTGGCGACGCTGGTCAGCGTCAACGCCGACATCCAGGTGCCGAAGTGGACCGCCAGCGCGACGCCGGCCAGCATCGAGTACGCCAGGCCGGTGCGCCCGAGCGCGGCGACCTCGTCGCGGTGCCGGACCGCGGTGACCGGCCAGAGCACCCCGGCGGCCAGGGCGTTGCGCCAGAACGCCACCGCCAGCGGCGACACCGCGGCGAGCACCACCAGCGGTCCGGAGCTGGCGACCGCGATCACCGCCACCGCCAGCGCGGCGACGGTCAGCAGCCGGCCCCGAGTGTCCACCGGAGCATCCTCGCACCAGGCGGGTGCGGATCCCTGCCGTCCTGCGCGGCTTCCTCGATCCGGCCGCAGACGTCGCCGCCACGCTCGCTAGCGGTGCCTGGCGGATCTGAGGTGACGTCCCACGTCCCTTGTATATAGAACGTATGTTTGATAGAGTGAGGCATGCGTACGGGTAGGGGCGGCGATGAGCGGTGGTGAGCTGGACGCGGTGATGGCCGCGATCGGGGATCTGCCGGCCGACGCCGCCGGCGCGCCCGACGCCGTGCTGGTGTCACGGATGCGGCAGCTGGTGCAGGTCAAGGCGATGGTCGAGGCGGCCTTGACCGAGCAGGTGGCGGCGTTCGACGCCCGTGCCGGCGCGCGCTACGACGGGCAGACTTCCACCATGGCCTGGTTGCGCTCGCGGCTTCGCCTGGGCGGGCAGGCCACGCAGCTGCTGCGGGTGGGGCGACACCTGGACGGGCTGCCGCAGCTGGCCAAGGCGTTCGCGGCCGGCGAGATCACACTGGAGCATGCCGCCGCGGTGGCCACACTGGTCAGCCAGGTCGGGGTCGAGGCGGTGTCGTCGTACGAGACGATCCTGCTGGACCTGGCCCGTCAGGTGGCGCCGGTGAAGCTGCGGGTCGCCTGCGCGCACGTCGTCCAGCTGCTGGACGTCGAGGGGGAGGATGAGCGGGCCACGCGGCAGCACCGGCAGCGGTATGTGACCGCGGCGTGCACGGTGGGCGGGATGGTGCACCTGCAGGGTCTGCTGGATCCGGCCAGCGGCGACGTGGTGCTGGCCGCGCTGCGCGCGGCGATGCCGGTGCCGGCTGAGCACGAGCAGCGCACCCCGGCGCAGCGGCGCGCCGACGCGTTGGTCGACGTCTGCGCCGGCTGGCTGGCTGCCGGCGAGGCGCCGACCAGCGGTGGTGTGCGGCCCCAGGTGCAGGTGACGGTGAGCCTGCGGGCGCTGCGGGCGGCGGCTGCACGCGACCGGCACCACGGCCAGCGCGGTGACCAGCGCGGCGACCAGCGCGGCGACCAGCGCGGTGACCAGCGCGGTGACCAGCTCGGCGATGTGCCGGTGCTGGCCGACGGGCAGCCGGTCAGCCCGTCGCAGGCGCGCCGGATCGCGTGCGACGCCGGGGTGGTGCCGGCGGTGCTGGGCGGCGACGGTGAGCTGCTGGACGTCGGCAGGCTCACGCGGGTGGTGCCGGTGGGCATGCGGCGTGCGCTGAACCTGCGCGACGGCGGCTGCCGGTTCGCCGGCTGCGACCGGCCCGCGAGCTGGTGCGACGCCCACCATCTGCGGCACTGGGCCGACGGCGGCGACACCGGCCTGGACAACTTGATCTTGA
>SLSW01000374.1 GCA_007130245.1 Micromonosporaceae bacterium | reverse complement strand
TCCGGCTCCACCATGGCGTCGACGGCGCCCTCGGCCACCAGCATGTAGCCGTAGAAGTCGCCGTACGCGCGGTTGCGCCAGGTGCTGCGCATCAGGTCGAGCATGGCACCCAGTCTGCCGTTCTGCTCCCACCCGGTCAGGTCCGAGTAGCAGAACGAGGCGTCGGCCAGTCGCTTCACCCCCGACACCGAGATCGGCACGGCGGCGGCGGTGTGGCGTCCGGCGTAGGCGCCGTGGCCCTTCGCCGCCCACCACCGGCGCCCCAGCGCCGGCGCGGAGACCAGCCCGACCACCGGCTCGTCGCCCTCCATCAGCGCGACCAGGGTGGCCCAGATGGGTACGCCGCGCACGAAGTTCTTGGTGCCGTCGATCGGGTCGATCACCCACTGGCGGGTGCCGGGCCCGGCCGCCGCCTCGGTGATGCCGAACTCCTCGCCCAGCACGCCGTCGCGGGGGCGGGTGCGCGCCAGGGTCGCCCGTAGCGCCTTCTCCACCGCCGTGTCCGCGTCCGAGACCGGAGTCAGATCGGGCTTCGCCTCCACGTGCAGGTCGAGCGCCCGGAACCGGGCTGCCGAGATCGCGTCGGCGGTGTCGGCCAGCACGTGGGCCAGCGACAGGTCATCGGAGTAGCGGGGCGCCATGGCAGAGAACTTATCGGATCTCCGCCGCGCCAGCGCCCCCTGAGTCCCCGGCACGGGAGGCGAGCAGCCGGCGGTAGGAGGCCAGCCGCCGCGGGTCGGCGTTGCCAGCGGCCACCCACGCGTCCAGGGCACAGTCGTCACCGGTGTGCCCGCAGTTCGGAGGACAGTCGGCGGCGCCGTCGGCGAGATCGGTGAACGCGTGCAGCAGGCTGCCGGCCGACACGTGGGCCAGGCCGAAGCTGCGGACGCCGGGCGTGTCGATGATCCAGCCTGGGTGGGTGCGCGACCGCGGCCGGCGCGGTAGCGGCAGCGCCACCGCGCTGGAGGAGATGTGCCGGCCGCGGCCGATCGCGCTCACCTCACCCACCGCCCGGGCCGCGTCCGGCACCAGCCGGTTGACCAGCGTCGACTTGCCCACGCCGGAGTGGCCCACCAGCACCGACATCCGGCCGGCCAGCGCGGCCTGCAGGTCGTCCAGCGGCTGGTCCGGCCGGCAGGTCACGTACGGCGGCGACAGCTCCCGGTAGTAGTCGAGCAGCCAGGTCAGCGTCTCCTGGTCGCCGAGGTCCGCCTTGGTCAGGCACAGCAACGGATCGATGGCGGCGTCGTAGGCCGCGACCAGGCACCGGTCGATGAACCCGGTCCGGGGCGGAGGATCGGCCAGCGCGGACACGATGACCAGTTGGTCGGCGTTGGCCACCACCACCCGCTCCAGGCGGCCCTCGGCGGTGGACCGGTCGTCGTCGGCGGTGCGGCGCAGCACCGAGCGTCGCTCACCGACGCGGACGATCCGCGCCAGCGTGTCCGGATCACCGGTGACGTCGCCGACCAGCGCCACCCGGTCACCGACGACCACCGACCGGCGACCCAGCTCCCGGGCCCGCATCGCGGTCACGGTCACCCCGTCGACCACGCAGCGGTAGCGACCGCGGTCGACCGCGATCACCAGCGCGTCGACCGCCTCCTCGTGGCGGGGCCGGGTCCGGGTGCGCGGCCGGGAGGGGCGGGTGCGGCGGACCCGCACATCGTCCTCGTCGTACTCGGCGCGTCTGGCCAACCGCCGTTCCCCTTCCGGCTATCCCGCGACCATGGACGACCATAGCGCCGGGAACTCGGGCAGGGTCTTGGCGGTACAGCCCACGTCGCTCAACCGCACGCCCGGCACGGCCAGCCCGATCACCGCGCCGGCGTGGGCCATCCGGTGGTCGTCGTAGGTGTGGAACAGGCCACCGCGCAGCGGCCGAGGGCGGATGGTCAGCCCGTCGGCGTCGTCGCTGACGTCGGCGCCCAGCGCGGACAGTTCCCGGGACAGCGCGGTGAGGCGGTCGGTCTCGTGGCCGCGGATGTGGGCGATGCCGCGCAGGTGCGACGGGGAGTCGGCCAGCGTGCACGCGGCGGCCAGCACCGGTGTCAGCTCGCTCGCGTCGGACAGGTCGACGTCGATGCCGTGGATGGTGCCGGTGCCGCGGACGGTCAACCCGGTCGGCGACAGGATGCACTCAGCGCCCAGTCGGGCCAACAGCCCGCGCAGCCGGTCGCCGGCCTGGGTGGAGCTGTGCGGCCACCGCGGCACGGTCACCTCGCCACCGGTGACCAGCGCCGCGGCCAGGAACGGCGCCGCGCTGGACAGGTCGGGTTCGATGTCCCAGCCCCGGCCGGCCAACCGCCCCGGCTGGACGGCCCACATGTCGGCCACGGTGTCGTCCACGGCGGCTCCGGCGGCGCGCAGCATCTGGACGGTCATCTGCAGGTGCGGCCGGGACGGCAGTCGCGCGCCGGCGTGGCGCACCACGATGCCCCGGGTGAACCGGGGCGCGGCGAGCAGCAGGCCGGACACGAGTTGGCTGGAAGCGGAGGCGTCGATCGTCACCTCGCCCCCGTCGACCTGTCCGGTGCCGTGCACGGTCAGCGGCAGCCCGTCGCCGTCGATCTGCACGCCGATCGCGCGCAGCGCCGCCACCAGCGGGCCGAGTGGGCGCGACCGTGCCGGCGGGTCGCCGTCGAACGTGACCGGCCCCTCGGCGAGCGCGGCGACCGCGGGCAGGAAGCGCATCACCGTACCGGCCAGCCCGACCTGGACGTTCGCGGGCCCGCGTGGCGGCTGTGGGCGCACCACCCACCGTTTCTGGTCGTTCGTTGACACGTGGATACCGAGGGCGCGCAGGCCGGCGGCCATCAGTTCGGTGTCCCGCGCCCGCAGCGGCGCGCGCAGCGTGGACGGGCCGTGGGAGACCGCACCGAGTACCAGTGCCCGCGCGGTCATCGACTTCGAGCCCGGCAGCATGACGGTGGCCCGTACGCCGGCGGTGGCGGCCGGGGCGGGCCACGGCTGGGGCGGCGAGGGTGCGGCGGTGGCGGCGGTCATGAAGACAGTGTGCCCCGCATACGGCCGACTGCCGCGCAGGCCACGGCCGCGTCGGCCGCTACGCTGCGGTGGATGTGCGGTCGCTACGCCACCACCCGAGGTGCGTCGGACCTGTCGGCGTTGTTCGAGGCGGTGGACGACACGGCGGGAGTGGGTCCCCGCTACAACGTCGCGCCCACCGACGAGGTGCCGATCGTGCGCATGTCGCGACGGCGGGACATGCGGGTGCTGAGCGTGGCGCGGTGGGGCCTGCTGCCGGTGTGGGCACGCGACCCGCGGGCGGGTGCGCGGATGATCAACGCCAGGGCGGAGACGGTGGCGACGTCCCGCGCGTACGCGACGGCGTTCGCGCACCGGCGCACGCTGGTGCCGGCGGACGGATGGTTCGAGTGGTGCCGCGAGGGCGGCCGCCGGCAGGCGTACTTCCTGACGCCGGCCGACGGCGCGGTGCTGGCGCTGGCCGGGCTGTGGAGCCGCTGGACCGACGGGCGGCTGACGTTCAGTGTGGTGACCACCGCGGCCGCCGGCCCGCTCGCCACCGTGCACGACCGCATGCCGCTGGTGCTGCCGCCGGGGCGCTGGCGGGATTGGCTGACCGGGCCGGCGGCCGCCTCGTTGTTGCGGCCACCTCCACCGGACCTGCTCGGCGGCATGGAGATCCGGCCGGTGGGTGCGGCGGTCGGCAACGTCCGCAACGACGGTCCCGAGCTATTGACGAATGTCGATGTTAAGCCCGCACCCGAACCACTCTGGTGAGCCGGCTCGTGCGGCGGCGCATGCATCGATTAGTCCGGTTGCGGATGATTATCTGCGGCGATTTTCGGCGATGTTGATACAACCCCTTGTCCCGGGGCCAGTCGGTGCGATAGAACACACCGCCGGAAGGGTTCCCGCGGGGGAGGTGCACTGAATGACTCGGGCGCGGACGCCACGCCCGCACGAGGTCGATGCGGCGCGGCGGGACGAGCGCCTGTTGCGGGCGTTCCGGGATCGGGATCGCGACCCGGGCTGGCGAACCCGCGGCCTGTGCCAGAGCGTGGATCCGGAGACCTTCTTTCCTGCGCCCAGCGAGTCGGCCGAGGCGGCGGTCGCGCTCTGCCGGACCTGCCCGGTACGGGGATCGTGCCTGGCGTGGGCGCTGGAGGCCGGTGACCTGCACGGCGTGTGGGGTGGCACCACCGCCCGGGAGCGGCGGGCGATGGCCGTGGTGTGGCGCAGCGGGGAACTCGGTCAGCTGGCGCCGGTCACCGCCGCCACCGCCGCCACCGACGCGACATCCGCGACCGGTGCCGCGCCGGCCGGGTCGCCCGCGCCGTCCATGGACCGGCGGGAGTTATTACGCCTGGTCAACGCCGGCTGACCGGCCGGTGCGCGGCGCCCCGGGCGGTCCCGGATGACGAGTCGCGTCGACGGGCTCAGGAATGTTCCACCTGCTCACCGCGTTTAATGCCAGTGTCGGCCAGATCGGCCGGGCAGCGTTCATAGCGGAAGTGGGATATTCTGGTGCAAACCATCGAGCGTTCGGTGCCACAGCCGGCACGCGTATTCTCGGCAGGTCGGCAACAGCCGGCCCGGGATGGCGGGAAGGCGTCCACGGCACCGGCAGAGACGAGGGTGGTTGCCCGGGTGGCCTCGACAGAGACCGAAGCGCAGCGCAGCGAGAGGTTCGAACGCGACGCGCTGCCGTTCGTCGACCAACTCTACGCCGCCGGGCTGCGCATGACCCGCAACCCGGCCGACGCCGAGGATCTGGTCCAGGAGACCTTCCTCAAGGCGTTCGCGGCTTTCCACCAGTTCGAAGAGGGCACCAACCTCAAGGCCTGGTTGTACCGGATCCTCACCAACACGTACATCAACTCGTACCGGAAGCGGCAGCGTCAGCCGGTGCAGGCGCCCACCGAGGAGATCGCCGACTGGCAGCTGGCGGAGGCGGAGTCGCACACCTCCAGCGGCCTGAAGTCCGCAGAGGCCGAGGCGCTGGAGCGGCTGCCGGACAGCGACATCAAGAAGGCGCTGCAGCGGCTGCCGGAGGACTTCCGGCTCGCGGTCTACCTCGCCGATGTCGAGGGCTTCTCGTACAAGGAAATCGCCGAGATCATGGGTACGCCCATCGGCACGGTGATGTCGCGGCTGCATCGCGGCCGCCGGAATCTGCGCCAGATGCTGGAGGGGCACGCGGCCCGTCAGGGCTTCACCCCGTCGAGTGACCCGGCCGCCGCCGGGCAGGAGGTGTGAGTCGCGTGAGCAACCCAGACCTTCCCGGGACCAGCGGGACGAGCTGCGGCGAGGTGCTCGCGGAGGTCTACCTCTACCTAGACCTGGAGTGCTCCAACGGACGGCGCGAAACCATCCGGGAGCACCTCGACGAGTGCTCGCCGTGCCTGCGGGAGTACGGCATTGAGCAGGAGGTCAAGGAGCTGGTCGGGCGGTGCTGCGGCGCCGAGACCGCACCGGCCGAACTGCGCGAGCGGTTGCGCCGCAAGCTGGCCGATCTGGTCAGCGACGAATCACGCACGCTGCAGCGCGACTGACCGGCTTCGGCTCAACAGGCTGACCCTGCCTCAGCTGACCCTGGCTCAGGAGTGCGGCCGTTTGCCGTGGTTGGCGGCCTTCTTCTTGCGCGCCTTCTTCTTGCGTGCCCGTTTGGCCACGGTCGCCCTCCTCGACGTTCGTCACAGTAGACACGTCATGCTATCCGAGCCACCGGCGGCCGGGGGTACGCCGGGTGGTGCCGGCCGGGTGGGCGGTGGCGGCCGACGGAAGACCGGCGTCGCGCACCTCGCGCCCGGGCATGGTTGGATGAACCCCTGCCGCGGACAACCCTTGTGACCCGTGTGAAGGAGAACGGCGATGGCCGAGGAGATCAGGGCCGAGATGGTGGCCAACGTGTGGAAGGTCGTAGCCTCGCCCGGTGACCAGGTCGCCGACGGCGACACACTGGTCATCCTGGAGTCGATGAAGATGGAGATCCCGGTGGTCGCCGAGTCCGACGGTACGGTGTCGCAGCTCGCCGTCAACGAAGGCGACGTGGTGCAGGAGGGCGACCTGATCGCCATCATCGAGTGACCTGTCGCCGGATGAGTTCGATCACGGTCCGCGAAGCCCACCCGCAAGACTTCGAGGCGGTCGCCCGGTTGACGGTGGCGGCCTACCGCGCGGACGGGCAGCTTTCACCCGGCCACCCGTACGAGAAGACGCTGTCGGACGTGCCGGCCCGGGCGGCGGGCGGTGAGTTGCTGGTCGCCGAGGACAGCTTCACCGGCGCGTTGGTGGGCACGGTGCTGTTCGTCCTGCCGGGCACCCGGTACGCGGAGCTGTCCGGACCGGGGGAGGCGGAGTTCCGGATGCTCGCCGTCGACCCGGCCGCGCAGGGCCGCGGGGTGGGCGAGACGCTGGTGCGCGCCTGCCTGGACCGCGCAGCAGACCTGAGTTGCCGGGCGGTGGTGATCTACACGCGCGACCGTGCCGAGGCCGCGCAGCGGCTCTACACCCGCCTCGGCTTCGAGCGCATGCCGGAGCGGGACTGGACCCCGCTGCCCGGCGTCCACCTGTTCGCCCTGCGCGTGGGCCTGCCCGCGCGTGACGTGCGAGAATGAGCAGCTACCGAGCAGGAACGCGCACCCCGGGGAGGCTGCGGTGGCCGATGGTGCCGGCGCTGGCATGGCGGTGGACATCGCCGATCAGCCGGAGGTGTTCACCCGGCTTGTCGAGCCCACACAGGCCAAGGCGATCGCCGAGGTGGCGGCGACCGTAGCTGGTCGCGCTCCCCGGCAGGTTGTCTTCGCCGCCCGCGGCATCTCCGACAATGCCGCGCGCTATGCGGCGTACCTGTGCGAGGTCCGCCTCGGTCTGCCGGCCGGCCTTACCTCCCCCAGCGCGATGACCGTCTTCGGCGCGCGTCCCGACCTGTCCGGTGCGCTGGTGGTCGGGGTCAGCCGGACCGGCACGTCACCGGACCTCGCGCAGGTGCTGCAGATCGCGCGGGGTTCCGGCGCGCTCACCCTGGCGTTGACCAACGACCCGGGCTCCGCGCTGGCGGGCGCCGCCGAGCTGGTGGTCGACATCGGTGCCGGCGCCGAACGGGCGGTCGCGGCGACCAAGACCTATACGGCCGAGCTGCTGGCGCTGCTCATGCTCGTCGAGGGGATCCGGGCCGGTCACGGCGCGCTGCCGCCCGGAGAGCGTGCGGCGCTGGCGGTGCTGCCCGAGCTGGCGGCGCTGACCATCGCTGACCCGACCGCGCCGGAGCTCGCCGCGCGATACCGCCTGGTCGACCGGATCGTCACCACCGGACGGGGTTACGCCTACCCGACCGCCCGGGAGGCGGCGTTGAAGCTGATGGAGACGTCGTACCTGGCCTCGATGGCGCTGTCCGGCGCGGACCTGCTGCACGGACCACTGGCCATGACCTACCCGGGCGTGCCGGTGCTGGCGGTCGTCGGCGCCGGCCCCGGTGGTCGGTCAATGCGCGAGGTGCTGGCCAGGTTGGAGTCGCGCCGCGCGGACGTGGTGGCGGTCGGCGCCGGTGCGGTGGACCGGCCCGCGGCCCGGTTACGGGTGCCCGCGCTGGAGGAACGGCACGCTCCGCTGCTGGATATCCTGCCGCTGCAGCGGTTCGCCCTGGCGCTGGCGCTCGCGCGTGGGCAGGACCCGGACGGCCCCGGTGGTCCGCGCCAGGCGGCCGGTCGGGGTGAGGAGTTCTAGGCTTTCCCACGTGTCCACGCTGCGCGATCTGGTCGAGGAACATACCGACCTGCGGGGGGCTGACGTCGACCACCTGCAGCGGCTGGCGGGCGACTGGCAGCTGATCTCGGACCTGTCCTTCGCCGACCTGGTGCTGTGGGCGCCGGTGGCAGGGCAGGACGCGTTCGTGTGCATCGCGCAGGTGCGCCCCACCACCGCGCCGACCGCACACCAGGAAGACCAGGTCGGCGACCTGGTCCGGGGCCCGCAGGCCACGCACCTGACGATCGCCCGTACCCAGGGGCGCATCTGGCGCGAGGGAGACCCGGTGTGGTATGGCGACACCCCGGCGCGCCACGAGGCGATCCCGGTGCGCCGCCGCACCTCTGCGGGCGAGGCCGGCGAGGTGATCGCGGTGGCCGGTCGGGACACCAACCTGTCCACCGCGCGCACGCCGAGCCAGCTGGAGCTCAACTACCTGACCACCGCCGACGATCTGGCGCAGATGGTCGCCGACGGCACGTTCCCGCCGCCGCGGCGCTCCGGCGACATCACCAGCGCGCCACGGGTGGGCGACGGCCTGATCCGGCTGGACGCCGGCGGGCGGGGGACCTACGCCAGCCCGAACGCGCAGTCGGCGTTCCGGCGGTTGGGGCTGACCGGCCACCTGGTCGGTGAGGACCTGGCGGGCATGGTGCGGCGGCTGGCCGATGACCCGTTGGAGGGGTCGGAGGCCGCGACGCGGATCCTGGCCGCGTTGGGCGGGGAGAACCCAGCGCGGCGGGAGATCGAGGTCGGCGGGGCGATCGTGCTGATGCGGGCGCTGCCGCTGGTGCCGGCCGGGGTGCCCATCGGCGTGCTGGTGCTGGTGCGGGACGTGACCGAGGTGCGGCGTCGGGACCGCGCCCTGTTGACCAAGGACGCCACCATCCGCGAGATCCACCACCGGGTGAAGAACAACCTGCAGACGGTGGCGGCGCTGTTGCGGCTGCAGGCCCGGCGGACCGGGGCGCCCGAGGCGCGCGTGGCACTGGAGGAGTCGGTGCGGCGGGTGGCCTCGATCGCGATCGTCCACGAGACGCTGGCGATGTCCAGCGACGAGGCGGTCGCCTTCGACGGGATCGTGGACCGGCTGGCGACGGCGGCCGCGGAGGTGGCACTGCCGGAGGCGAAGGTCACCATCCGCCGGCAGGGCAGCTTCGGCACTCTGCCGGCGGATGTGGCCACGCCGCTGGCGATGGCGCTCAACGAGTTGCTGCTGAACGCGGTCGAGCACGGTTTCCACGCCGGGATGGTCGGCGAGGTGGTGATCGATGCCCAGCGCCGGCGGAAGGATGAGCTGCGGGTCTCCGTGGCCGACACCGGGCGTGGGCTACCCGAGGGTTACGATCCCGCCGCCGAGGGTCTGGGCCTGCACATTGTGCGCACGCTGGTCGCCGGCGAGCTGCGCGGCACTCTCGAGCTACGGGCCCGGGAGCGGGGCGCCGAGGCGTTGCTGGTGCTGCCGCTGACAGCGAGTGGATCTTGATGATGCGGGCCCGCGGCGGCGGGCACGTGTGACATCGGCGGACGCGCGGCGGCCCCGGAGCAGCTGCTCCGGGGCCGCCAGCGTTGGCCCTGCCGGGTCAGAACGAGTGGGCGCGGACGCGGATGCCACTGCGACGCTTGAGAGCGCGCCGCTCCTCTTCACTCATTCCACCCCACACGCCGGCGTCCTGCCCGGACTCGAGCGCCCAGCGGAGGCACTCTTCGGTCACGGGGCAGCGCCGGCAGACCGCCTTGGCCTGCTCGACCTGCAGGAGAGCCGGGCCGGACGTCCCGATCGGGAAGAACAGCTCCGGGTCCTCGTCTCGACAGGCAGCACGATGGCGCCAGTCCATGGCGGCTACGCTCCTTGTTCCGTGGCGTGATGCGTCAACTTTTCTTATGTGCGCCGCGGTGACCCGCCATGGCAGGCGGTCGCCCTGTTTCCGGCACGCTTGTGAATGCTTTCACGAACTGTCGCATTGTCAAGAGGTTGCGTCGGGAAAAATCCGAGTCGGTGAACAAGGTCACGACCGTCTTGTCCATGCCACCGGCGCAATGCAGCCCCTGGCCACAACAGCCGTGAGACAATCTAGTACAGTTCGCCCGAATGTGCCAGCATCTTCACGCGTGTCACGCTAACGGCGACGCCCCCAGCACCCGCACCGCGGCCGGGTGCGCCGCCAGCTGGACCTCGCGCCGTTCGCCCAGGTAGTCCCCATCGACCTGGAACGGCACCGGCCGCGGTGACTCCAGGGTGAGTGCCGACAGGTCGTGCCACCGTCCCACCTGCCTGCCCGACGGTGCGCTGCCGCGAACGAGGATCTGCCCGAGCAACCGGCTCGCGCTCGCCGCCCGCAGTGTGCGCAACGCCAGCACGCCCAGGCCGGTATCGAACGACGCCTGTGGATTCAAGTCGACGGGCCGGCCCCACAGGTAGGTCCACGGGGCGGTGTTCTGGACGATCACCGTCGTGAGCTGTTCCTCGCGCACGTCGTCGGTGAGCAGGCTGATCGCCGGGTGCCGACGGTCGGCGCTGACCAGTAGCTGGCCGGTGGCCGCCCGCAGGTACAGCACCGGGGTGGAGGTGCGCCCACGCAGGCGCGCCTGCTCCACCCGGCGCACCACCGCCGCGTCGATGCCCATCCCGGCGCAGAAGGTGAAGAACCGGCCGTCGGCCGAGCCCAGTCCGATGGTGCGGGTCCGCGCGTCACGCAGCGCCTCCAGGATCACACCGGTCGCCTCGGCCCAGTCACACGGCAGGCCGAGTGCCCGCGCGAACACGTTGGTGGAGCCGCCCGGCACCACCGCCAGCGCGGGCCGCTCCTGCGCGCTGCCGCCGGCTTCCATCAGGCCGTTGACGACCTCGTTGACCGTGCCGTCGCCCCCGTGCACCACGACCACGCCCTGGCCGGCGGCGCCGGCCCCGCGCGCGAGCGCGGTGGCATGGCCACGGCGGCGGGTGTAGGCCACGTCCAGGTGCACCTCGCTGCGCAGCGCCCGCACCAGCACGTCGCGGCTGCGCTCACTGGTGGTCGTGGCCTTGTGGTTGACCACGAGCAGCGCTCGCATGGGCGGAGCGTACGCGAGTCCGGTGGTGGCACCGGCGGCGGAGTATGGTGTCGCGCGTGACTCCCGCCGACACCGCGCTACCGGCTCCGCTCCGCTGGGCGGTACGACTGATACTCGTGGAATCGGTCGTCGTCGCCGGGGTGGCGCTGCTGCTGATATACGAGGGTCTGACCGCCGAGACCGCCGATCCGATGGACGCCCTGGCGGTGGTGGTGTTCGTGGCCATGATGGCCGCCGCGCTGGGCGGGCTGGCGTTCGCGCTCGCCAGGCGTAAGCCGCGCGCCCGCGCACCCGCGTTGGTCCTGCAACTGCTGGGGGTGGTGGTGGCCTACTTCCTCATCACCGCCGGGCTGCCGGGGTGGAGCGTGCCGGTGGCCGTCGTCGCGCTGACGGTGATCACTCTGCTGCTGACTCCGTCGACGTCTGCGGCGCTGGCCGGATGATGGTGCGGCGGGCGGTCAGCGCGATGGTCGCCGTCTGGTCGACCAGGGTGGCACGGGCGTCGTCCGTCAGCGCGGTGAGCACCTTCCAGGCGAACGAGGTGGTGTCCGGCACCGCCGACGCGGGCGCGGCCGGCACGGCCACCTCCACACCGAGATCCTGACCGGTCAGCGCGAACCGGCAGCGCAGCTCCTCGGATGGGGCGGCGAGCCGGATCAGCATCGCGCACGCCTCGTCCACGGCGATACGCAGGTCCTCGATCTCGTCGAGCGTGAAGTGCAGCCGGGCGGCCAGGCCCGCGGCGGCGGTCCGCAGGACTCCGAGATAGGCGCCGTCGGCCGGGACGGTCAGCAGCACCTCGTCGGAGTCCGCGTGGTCCTGGTCGGGACTCACCCCTGCTTGGTCTCCCAGAAGATCTTGGCGATCTCGTCGATCTTGGCTAGCAGCTGGTCGGCCACCTCGACGTCGGTCGTGGCCTTGGTGCCGCCCCCGCCGCCGGCGAGCTTGGTCGCCTCGTTGAACAGCTGGTGCAGGTGCGGGTACTTCTCGAAGTGCGGCGGCTTGAAGTAGTCGGTCCACAACACCCACAGGTGGTGCTTGACCAGCTCGGCGCGCTGTTCCTTGATCAGCAGGGCCCGGGTGCGGAACTCCGGGTCGGTGTTGGCCTGGTACTTCTCGGCGATCGCCTTGACCGACTCGGCCTCGATCCGGGCCTGCGCCGGGTCGTAGACGCCGCACGGCAGATCGCAGTGAGCACGAACGACCGTGCGTGGCGTGAATACGCGTCGCATGTGAAGCCTCCACGGGATTTCTGCGATGATCCTCATGTGCCCCGACCCTACTCCTGTCGGGGGCGGTGCGTGAGAAGGATGCGGTGGTGTTCGCGGTGCTGGTGGAGGGCCCGTCGATGGCCCCGACGCTGCGGCACGGCGACACCCTGCTGGTGCGTCGCCGCGGCCGGGAGGTGCGCACCGGTGACGTGGTGGTAGCCCGCTTCCGTTCCCGACCCGACCTGCTCGTCGTCAAGCGGGCGGTCCGCCGCCAGGACGGTGGGTGGTGGCTGCGGTCGGACAACGACGTCGTCACCGACGACTCCCGGGCGTACGGGGTGGCGGATGTGATCGGCAGGGTGGTGTGCCGGTACTGGCCACGCCCGGCACGTATCCGCGGCGGAGTGGTGCCGGCCGCCGACTGAGCCGGTCCGGGTGCCGGTAGGCTGACCGCACGGGTGATCCCCGTACGATCTCTCCGCGGGGCGACCACCGTCGGCCGCCGTCAGCAGTTTCCGGCCGCCGAAGGAGGTCTCGATGGCAGTCCACCGCACTGACGATCCCGCGTTCGTGTTCCACCGTGGTGGCAAGCTCACCGTCGCGTCGACCGTGCCGCTGGACAGCGTCGAGGACCTGTCCCTGGCGTACACCCCGGGCGTGGCACGGGTGAGTGAGGCCATTGCCGCCGATGAGTCCCTTATGGCCGATTACACCTGGGTGTCGCGCACGGTCGCGGTGGTCACCGACGGTTCGGCGGTGCTGGGGCTGGGCAACATCGGCCCGCGCGCGGCGATGCCGGTGATGGAGGGCAAGGCGGTGCTGTTCAAGCGGTTCGGCGGCGTGGACGCGGTGCCGATCTGTCTGGACACGCAGGACGTCGACGAGATCGTCGCGACGGTCACCGCGATCGCTCCGTCCTTCGGCGGGATCAACCTGGAGGACATCTCCGCGCCGCGGTGTTTCGAGGTCGAGCGGCGGCTGGACGAGGCCCTTCCGATCCCGGTTTTCCACGATGACCAGCACGGCACCGCGATCGTGGTGCTGGCCGCGTTGCGCAACGCGGCGGCGCTGCTCGGGCGGAAGCTGGGCGACCTGCGGGTAGTGGTCAGTGGGGCGGGCGCGGCCGGAGTGGCGGTGACCAGGATGCTGATCGCGGGCGGGGTGCGGGCGTCGTCGACCGTCGTGTGTGACTCCCGCGGGGCGCTGGACCGGGACCGGGCCGACTTGAGCGGGCAGAAGGCCGACCTCGCGGCGGCCACCAACGACACCGGCCGGTCCGGCGACATCGCGGCGGCGCTGCGCGGCGCGGACGTGCTGATCGGCGTGTCCGGCGGCACCATCGGTGAGGAGGCGGTGGCCGGGATGGCACCGCATCCGATCATCTTCGCGCTGGCGAACCCGACTCCCGAGGTGGATCCGGCGGTGGCGGCGCGGTATGCGGCGGTGGTGGCCACCGGGCGCTCGGACCTGCCGAACCAGATCAACAATGTGCTCGCGTTCCCCGGGGTGTTTCGAGGCGCCCTCACGGTCGGTGCTCGGCAAATTACTGATCGCATGAAGGTGGCCGCGGCGGAGGCGATCGCCGCAGTGGTGGCAGGTCGCCTGTCGCCGGATGCGATCGTGCCGAGTCCGCTCGATCCGGCGGTGGCCGAGGCGGTGGCCGCGGCGGTGGCGTCCGCGGCCCGGGATGAGGGCGTGGACAGCGCGCGAGCTCGGGCTTCGCAAACCCGGGCATAGCGCTTGGCGGCGCCCCCTCGCCGTTGCGACGGTTCCGGGCATCCTCTAGGTTGGCTGTGTGTGTGCGGCCGGAGATTTATGCGGATGGCTGCATGCTGCTGGTGAGCGGACCAGCGTTATGCCGGCGGATGTCGGGAACGAGCTGTTGGTCAGCTTGTTCCGCAGTGTCCCGTTGCGAGCCACGGCGGCTCGCCTGAAGGCGGGCTCGATGGCTCGCCTGGAGGGTTGCCCAACTGCGGACTCGATGTACGAGCGGTCCAGGTCAGCGCCAAGTCACTGTGAGTGACAGTGTCATGGGTGCTGCGTGAACACTCGGGAGCGAGCATGGGAACGAATGATCGAAGTAGTCAGCGAACCGTGGCCAGCGAGGGCCGCCCGGAGTCGCCGTTAGACCCGGAGGCCGAGCAGGATTTTGGCGACAGTCCGTTGGAAGTGCGCGAAACTGACCATTATGTTGCGGAATACGTCACGAGCTTTGTCGAGAAGTGGGACGAGCTCATCGACTGGAAGCGGCGTTATCAGTCCGAGGGCAGCTTCTTCATCGACCAACTGAAGGCGCGCGGGGTCAAGAAGGTCCTGGACGTGGCCACCGGCACCGGGTTCCACTCGGTGCGGCTGATCGAGGAGGGCTTCGAGACCGTCAGCGCCGACGGCAGCCCCGAGATGCTGGCCCAAGCTTTCGCCAACGGGCTGGAGTACGGCGGCCACATCCTTCGTGTCGTCCACGCCGACTGGCGTTGGCTCAACCGGGACGTGCACGGCGAGTACGATGCGATCGTCTGCCTCGGTAACTCGTTCACGCACCTTTTCTCGGAGCGGGACCGCCGCAAGGCGCTCGCCGAGTTCTACGCGATGCTGAAGCACGACGGTGTGCTCATCATCGACCAGCGCAACTATGACGCGATCCTGGACGAGGGCTTTTCCAGCAAGCACACCTACTACTACGCCGGTGACAACGTGTCGGCCGAGCCGGAGCACGTCGACGACGGTCTGGCCCGGTTCCGGTACACCTTCCCGGACGGCTCGGTCTACCACCTGAACATGTACCCCCTTCGGAAGGACTACATGCGCCGCCTGCTCCGCGAAGTGGGCTTTCAGCGCATCGAAACCTACGGCGACTTTCAGGAGACCTACCGCGACAACGATCCGGATTTCTTCATCCACATCGCGGAGAAAACCTACCGACGAGATGAGGAGCTGGGACAGTTGTATTCGTCCACCGTCAACACCGCACGCGATTACTACAACTCCTCGGACGCCGACAACTTCTACGCCATCATCTGGGGTGGCGAGGACATCCACGTCGGCATGTACCAGGACGATTCAGAGGACATCGGGGCCGCCAGCCGCCGCACGGTGGAGCAGATGGCCGCCGGCGCGGAGATCACCGCGGACACGCGGGTGCTCGACGTGGGCGCCGGCTACGGCGGTGCGGCACGGTACCTGGCCAGGACCTTCGGATGCCCGGTGACCTGTCTCAACCTGAGCGAGGTGGAGAACGAGCGTAACCGCGAACTGAACCGGGCGCAGGGGCTGGACCACCTGATCAAGGTAGTCGACGGCTCGTTCGAGGACCTGCCGTTCGAGGACAACTCGTACGACCTGGTCTGGTCGCAGGACGCCTTCCTGCACAGCGGCGACCGCAGCCGGGTGCTTGAGGAGGCAGTACGGGTGCTGCGGCCCGGCGGCCAGATGATCTTCACCGATCCGATGGCGGCTGACGGCACTCCCCTGGCGGCACTGTCGCCGATCCTGGCGCGCCTGCAGCTCGACTCCATGGGTACGCCGGACTTCTACCGGCGGAACCTGCTTCGCCTGGGCGTGAAGTCGGTGGACTTCCAAGAGGAGACCCACCAGCTTCCGCGGCACTACCAGCGGGTGCTCGACGAGCTCGAGCGGCGGAAGGATGAGCTGGAAGGCCACGTCAGCAAGGAGTACCGGGAGCGGATGAAGACCGGCCTGAGGCACTGGGTCGAGGGTGGTAAGGCAGGCAACCTGGCGTGGGGGATCTTCCGCGCCAAGGCCTGACGCCCGCCACTACCGGGCAGGCGCCCGCCGCGACCGGGCCCGGAACCCCTTGACCACCGGCATGGCCCGGCCGACCGGCCCAGGGACCGCGCATGCGGCCCCTGGGCCGGTCAGTGTTACGCGACGGGCAGTGACGGCGGTGCTTGCGTGAGCGGTACTTTGCGCTCGCGTGAGCGGTGCTTGCGAGAGATCGGTCGGAGCGGTAGCCTGAACAGGTACTGGGCCGCGCAAGCGCCCGCTCAGGGCGGCGGCCGGTTCGAACCTGACCCCCCGGGTTGACCGGGAGTCGTCGGGCTGGTAATGTTGATCGAGCGCCCCTCGGATGACCTCTGCGTAAGAGGTGGTTCGTGGTGTGTGTTTGTTCTTTGAGAACTCGACAGGGTGTTTTGAGCTAGTACCGTTTTTTTGGTGCCTGCCTGCCTTTTGGGGTGGGTGGGTTTGCCGGGATTGATTTTTGTTGGA
>SLSW01000345.1 GCA_007130245.1 Micromonosporaceae bacterium | reverse complement strand
GTGACCGCACCGGACGGCAGGTCCACCTGGTGTCGCGGCCGGACGGCTGGCCCCGGCCGTCCGACTTCGCGCTGGTCAAGGTCGACGTGCCGGAGCCGGCCGACGGCCAGGTGCTGGTGCGTAACCGGTTCCTGTCCGTCGACCCGTACATGCGGCCCAAGATGAACGACGTGCGTTCCTACACCCCGCCGTACGAGCTGAACGCGCCGATGGACGGCCCCGCGGTCGGGGAGGTCATCGCCTCGGGGTCGCCGGAGCGCGCGGTCGGCGAGGTGGTGGTGCACCAGGCCGGATGGCGCGAGTACGCGGTGCTCGACGCGGCCCGCACCCGCCCGGTCGACGTGACCGTGGCACCCGCCTCGGCATACCTGGGCGTGCTCGGCCTCACCGGCTTCACCGCCTGGGTGGGCATGGTCGACATCGCCGCGCAGCAGGCCGGGGAGACCGTGTTCGTCTCCGGCGCGGCCGGTGCGGTCGGCAGCGTCGCCGGGCAGATCGCCAAACTGCGCGGCGCCGCGCGGGTGGTCGGCAGCGCCGGGTCGGCGGCGAAGGTCGCCCGGCTGCACGAGCTCGGCTTCGACGCCGCGTTCGACTACCACGACGGGCCGGTGCGCCGCCGCCTGGCCGAGGCCGCGCCCGACGGCATCGACGTGTATTTCGACAACGTCGGCGGCGAGCACCTGGAGGCCGCCATCGCGGCGATGAAGCCGTTCGGGCGGGTGGCGATGTGCGGGTCGATCTCGTCCTACAACGCCACCGAGCCGCCACCGGGGCCGCGCAACCTCGCGCTGGCGGTCGGCAAGCAGCTCACCCTGCGCGGCTTCATCATCGGCTCACACCGGCACCGGCACGACGAGTTCGTCGCGCAGGTGGCCGGCTGGCTGCGGGAGGGCGCGATCCGGTACGAGGAGACCGTGCTCGACGGCATCGAGAACATGGTCGAGGCGTTCCTCGGCGTGCTGCGCGGCGACAACACCGGCAAGATGCTGGTGCGGAGCACCCCGCCGGCGTGATCACCCGGTCTGGCCCGGGCGGGTCAGCCGGCGTAGAGTTGAACAACTAACCGATGGAACGGCGGGTTATGAGGGGCGGCGGGCGCGTGGCCGGAGTCACCCTCGAGCAGGTTCGAGGGACGTACAAGAAGCGGGACTCCTGGTGGACCGTGCTGCTTGTCGACCCGCTCGCCGGCCGGCTGGTGCAACTGATCGTCCCGCACCGGTGGATCACCCCGACCCGGCTGACCGTGGCCGCGTTCCTGCTGGGTATCGGCGCCGCGGCGGCGTTCCTGCAGGCGGAACCGGCGTGGCTGGTCGCTGGTGCGGTGCTCTACTACGTCAGCTTCACCGTGGACTGCGTCGACGGCAAGATCGCACGGCTGCGGGGGGACGGGACGGTCTTTGGCTCATGGCTCGACTTCCTGCTCGACCGGTTGCGGGCCTTTCTGGCCGTGCTGGCCCTGTTCACCGGCCAGTATCTGGCCACCGGTAACGACCTGTTCCTGTTCACCGCCGTCGTGGTGGTGTTCCTCGCGCTGATCGGCTACCTCAACGGTGCCGAGATCGATCAGATTCGCCGGCGCATGCTTCGCGGCGACTCGGGTGCCACGGCGGGCGGGGACGCTGGCGCCGCTGCCATGCCGACGGTGCTGGCGCGGATTCGGCGGGTGCTGCACCGGCACCGCATCCGGATGAACCTGGTCAGCGGGGTCGAGTTCGAGATGGCCCTGTTCGTGGTGGCTCCGCTGGTGGCGGCCGCTGCCGGACCGGCGGCGATCCTGGTGGTGGTGGCGGTGGCGGCCGCGCTGCTGGTCGTCTTCGAGGCGGCACTGATGGCCCGGTTCGGGCGGACTGCGCGATCTTACGATCGTGGAGTCGGGAGTGCCCGGCTGCCGGCGCCGCGGGCGACCACGGCCGTGGTCGACAACCGGCCACGGCACCAGGCAGGCTGACCGGGCGGCGTCAGTCCGGGGCGTCCGGCGTGCGCCGCAGGACCAGGGTGCCTTTCTCGTGCGGAAGCGTCTCCCCGGCGAGTTCCGGATAGTGCTCCAGCCACCGGCGGCCGATGTCGGCTTCGTCCGGCCGTGAATAGTCGTCGAGGACGATGGTCCCGTCGTCAGCCAGCCGGTCGCGCAGCAGCGGGACGGCGGGAAACCGGGCGTGGTCCCGCGTCGCCCCCGGGGGACCGTCGACGAAGATGAGGTCGAAGCTCTGCTGCGGGACCGCGGTCGTGTCGTACCAGGGCCACATGTCGCCGTGCAGCTCGACCGGCCGCAGCGGTGCGTGCACGACCTCCGCCCAGGCCTGGAGCTGATGCTGGCGCAGCAGGTCCCGGGTGGATCGCGCGTACGCCTCGTCATGCTCGAGCGCGCAGACCCGGCCTTCACCCTGCTCCTGCAGGGCGTAGGCGATGACCAGCGTGCTCACGCCGCTGCCGCACTCCAGGACCTGCCTGACGCCGCTCTCGCGTACGGTGCGGCACAGGTACCACAGCAGGTCCGGCGAGGCCGCCCACACCCTGGTGGCGGGGAGCGGGTGTCGCGGCCGCAGCGCGTAGTACAGGCTGGTGAGGGCTTCGATCTGCTGGAACTGCCGCCGGTGCTCCTGGTGCGTCTGTTGCACCTGCTCCGACAGGTGGGTCAGCCCTTTCCGCAGCGACCTGATCTCTTTGCGTGCGTTCTGAAGTTGTTTTCGCAGTCCTTGGACCGCGGTCAGCAGCTCAGTGGCATCGGTCCGGTCGTCGGCCCGGTCGTCGGCCCGGTCGTCGGGCCGCCCGTCGGTCCGGTCGGAGTCGTCCAAGGTGCTCACCGGGCAAGCTCGCGGTCGTGCCGGCGTACGTGCCGAGGCGACGGTGTGCCGGGTGACCGCAGCCCGCGCCCGCACCACCCGCGCCGGCGGGCGAGGGCGGCGACCCGCGGGGGGACGATCCGCCGCGCCAGGCGGTAGATCCGGCGCAACGCCGCATAGGTCCGGTAGGCGTCGTCACGCACCAGCCGGTGCTTGATGCGGCGTACACCGCGGGGCGCGTCGTACCCGCCGCGCGGCACCCGGGCGCGGAAGTCGGCGGCCATCCGGGCGAAAAACTCCCGGCGCCTCTCCGGGGGCACCCGATGGTCGTTACCCATGATCACCAGGTAGTGGTCGATCATCACCCGGAACAGTTCCCGGCGCAGCCCGTACGCGTCCGGCATGTCGGTGTCGAGCCAGTCGAACAGCTTCGCGTACTGGTCGAATACCTCGAAGTGGCGAGGGCTGACGGTGCTGGTGATGCTCTCGACGGTCCGCTGCCGGTAGTGGTAGCACACGCGGTTGAGCACCTCGACGTGCCCGGCCGCGATCAGCAGGCGGTGGCTGTACGAGGTGTCCTCGTACCAGCCGGGGGTGAATCGCAGCTTGATCTCGTCGAGAAACCCGCGTCGTGCGATCTTGGTGCACGCCGACTGGGCGAGCCGGAGCAGGTGCGGCGCGCGGCCCAGGTCGACCGGTCCCTCGGTGATGGGTGGGACTCCCCGCGGCCACGGATGCTCGACGCGGCCGTCGTCGAAAATCTCCACGTGGTCGATCAGCAGGACGTCCGGCCGGCTGGCGGCCAGCCGTTCCAGCACCGCCGGGACCGCGCCGGGTGCCAGGTCGTCGTCACCGTCCACGAACCACACGTAGCTGCCGGTGGCCGCCTCCAGGCCGGCGTTGCGTGCCTGACCCAGGCCGACGTTCGTGACCAGGTGGAGCACCCGCACCCGGCGATCGCGGTGCGCATACCCTTCGAGGATCTCCCCACCCCGGTCCGGGGACGCATCGTCGACCCCGATGACCTCCACCCGGTCGTCCGCGTCGGCCAGTATGGAGTCGAGGCAGGTCCGTAGGTAGGGCTCTACCCGGTGGGTGGCCACGATGATCGACAGCAGTGGCGCAGCGTCTGGGGGTTGCCCGCCTGGCATGCATACACAATGCCAGATGCCCGCCACCCGATTGTGGGCGATGAGCCCCGCGTGCCTCGTGCGTCGGCGCCTTTTGTCATGCTTGCCTCGAATGAGTGTCCGACGTTAGGGTAAAATAGGGTGATAGCAACCATATGTAGAGTGCGCGGACCGCCCAGCTGTGACCTAACGAACAGGGGCCGCACATCCGAATGGCGCTGAGATCGAACCATGCGAGCTACGGCGGGACCACCAGTCAGGATTGGGCCACTCATTGTAAGACGGCGTTCAGGATGAACACATGGAAACGGCTTGGCGTCGTTGACGATGAGCATGTGGTCGGGGCCTGGGTGCCTCCGTGTGCGGACAGCGGCGGCAGCGTGAATACGAAGACCGCCGAATAGGCGTGACATCCGGCGGAGATGATCCCGGTGGCGCCGGCCGCGCTCACGTCGCCGGAGCGTCCCAGTGACCGGATTCGTCCCTCGTAGATGATTGCGGTGAGTCGGCGCCAACACGGGTCGACCCCTTGCCGGGCGCGGCTGTGGTAGGCAAGGCTGCGCACTCATGGCAGGAGGACACCAGCGTGATCATCGTGGCCGAACCGGACCGGGTCGAGCACGACCTGGCCGCCGGGGCGCTGGCCTGCCCTTGCTGCG
>SLSW01000227.1 GCA_007130245.1 Micromonosporaceae bacterium | reverse complement strand
GCGGCGATGGTGGCGACCGGGACGGTGGCTACGGACGCGGCGCCAGGTCAGGAACCGATGATCAGGGACATCGCCTCGGCACGGCTCTTGGCGTCGGTCTCGAAGACCCCCCGCACGGCCGAGGTGACCGTGCGCGAGCCGGCCTTCTGGATGCCGCGCATCGCCATGCACATGTGCTCGCACTCCAGCACGGCGATCACACCGCGCGGGTCCAGCTGCTTCATCAGCAGGTCCACCACCTGGGTGGTCAGCCGTTCCTGCACCTGCGGCCGCCGGGCGTAGACCTCCACCAGCCGGGCCAGCTTGGACAGTCCGGTGATCCGGCCGTGCGCGCCCGGGATGTACCCGATGTGTGCCTTGCCGTGAAACGGCAGCAGGTGGTGCTCGCAGAGGCTGATCACTTCAATGTCGCGCACCAGGATCAGCTCCTCGTGACCGGCCTCGAAGGTGCTGGTGACCACCGATGCCGGCTCCACCCGCAGCCCGGCGAACAACTCCGCGTACGCCCGCGCCACCCGCGCCGGCGTGCGTTGCAGGCCCTCCCGGTCCGGGTTCTCCCCCACGGCGATCAGGATCTCGCGGACCGCGTTCTCGATGCGGGCCAGGTCGACCGCCTTCTCCACCGGCCCGCCGGTGAGCCGGCCGTTCACCAGGCGCGCGGCCAGATGGTCCAGAGCACCGTCGCCCAGGGTGATGGGGAACTCGTCGTCATCACCGGGCTCGGTGGAGGACGCGTGCGGCGGGGGGTCGGGATAGGTGCTCACGCAGCAGGACCCCCGGCCTGATCGTCGGAGGACAGCGAGCGGCCCCCGTCGACCGGCCGGCGCTCCCCCCACGACTCGCCGGCCTGCTGCGCGGCACGCTCGGCCGGGGTGAGCACCGGCGGGGCGCTGGACGGCTTGCGCTTGCCGTGCCCGTTGTACGGTGAGATCGGCTTGCGCTTGGCCACCCGGGCGCAGATACGCTCCATGTCCTGCTGGGAGAGGGTTTCCCTCTCCATCAGCTCCAGCACCATGGTGTCGAGCACGTCGCGGTATTCCACGAGGATCTCCCACGCCTCGTCGTGCGCCAGCTCGATCAGGGTGCGCACCTCTTTGTCGATCTCGGCGGCGACCACGTCGGAGTAGTCGCGCTCATGGCCGTAGTTGCGTCCCAGGAACGGCTCTCCGCTGCTGGTGCCGTACTTGACCGCGCCCAGCTTGGCGCTCATCCCGTACTGGGTGACCATCGAGCGGGCCAGCGACGTGGCCTTCTCGATGTCGTTGCCGGCGCCGGTGGTCGGCTCGTGGAACACCAGCTCCTCGGCGGCCCGGCCACCCAGCGCGTACGCCAGGGTGTCGATCATCTCGGCGCGGGTCTGGGTGTACTTGTCCTCGGTGGGCAGCACCAGGGTGTGGCCCAGCGACCGGCCCCGCGGCAGGATCGTCACCTTGTGCACCGGAGCGATCTCCGGCAGCGCCCAGGCCACCAGCGCGTGACCCGACTCGTGGTACGCGGTGATCTTCTTCTCCGCGTCGCTCATCGCCCGGGTGCGCCGCTCCGGTCCGGCCACCACCCGGTCGATCGACTCCTCCAGGAACTCGTTGGTGATCGCCCGCTTGTCGTGGCGCGCGGTCAGCAGCGCCGCCTCGTTGATCACGTTGGCGAGGTCCGCGCCGGAGAAACCCGGGGTACGCCGCGCCACCGCGTCCAGGTCCACGTCCGGGGCGAACGGCTTGCCGCGGGCGTGCACCCGCAGGATGGCCTTACGCCCCTCCATGTCCGGCGCGTCCACGGCGATCTGGCGGTCGAACCGGCCCGGCCGCAGCAGCGCCGGGTCCAGGATGTCCGGCCGGTTGGTGGCGGCGATCAGGATGACCCCGCCCTTGGTGTCGAAGCCGTCCATCTCCACCAGCAGCTGGTTGAGGGTCTGCTCCCGCTCATCGTGGCCGCCGCCCATGCCGGCGCCGCGGTGGCGTCCGACCGCGTCGATCTCGTCCACGAACACGATCGCCGGCGCGTTCTGCTTCGCCTGCTCGAAGAGATCCCGCACCCGGCTGTTGTGCAGCAGCACCGGCTTGTCGCCGCCGAAAAAGGCCTCGTTGTCACAGCCGCAGAGGTCGTACACGTATCCGTCGTACGGCTTGCGAGTGATCCGCGTGATCACCGGCTTCTTGCGCTGAACGGCGCCGCCACCCGGCGCGGCGGCGCGGAACGGGTTGCTTGTCGACCCGATCGTCAACCGCCAGTACTCGCCGTCCGGCAACGGGGTGCGCTTGATGATCCGGCCGCCCGGCTGCCGGCCATGCCCGACCCCTACCGCGATGCCGTGCATCGAACACAGCCATGCCAGCTCCCGGATCAGGCGCTCGCTGGTCGACGTCAGTTGGAGCTTGCCCTCCGGCGTGGTGTAGCCGTCACCCCTGGCGTAGCCGTCCAGGTAGGCGAGGAAGTGCTCCCGCGGCAGGCTCCACATCAGCTCGGGCACGTGCTTGTGGCCACTGCCGGTGCCGCAGTGCCGCGCGAAGAACCGCCCGAGGGCGGCCGAGTGGAACACCAGCCGGGTGCTGTTGTCAACGGTGTGCTCCACAACCGGCGCCAGCCCGAACGACGTACGCATGAGCGCGGCGCAGTCGTCGTGCAGGTCTTCCTCATGGGCTCCGAATGTGAAGTCGACCGACCCGTTCGCCCGACCTTCCGCCGTGTAGTAACCGAGCAGCCGGCACAGGCCCGGGGTGAGCTCCACCTTCTCGGGCAGCTCGGTCTGGCCGGCGCGCGAGAGCAGCCGCGGCTCGTGCCGGCCGCGCACCCAGTTGCTGATCGTCATCTGGGAGACCCCGGCGACCGCCGCGAGCTCATGCTGCGGCAACGTCCCGGCGAATGTCCTGGCGAAGTCACGGACCACCACGGTGGCCCCGTCGTCCTGGCGTACCGGCAGGTAACGCGGCACCGCCTCGGTGTCGAAGGCGTGCGCGCGCAGCTCATGCCGGGTGCCGGCTCCGGCCGTGTACCCGGTTCGGGTCTTGAACGGCAGGTCGACCAGCACGTCACCGACCTTGAGGTCACGGGTCGGCTTAGCGGTGATTCCGCCGTGACCACGGACGAAGACGCTGTGGTCGCCGGTGGTGCGCAGGCTGCCGCCGAGGTACTCGATCTCGTAGATCTCGTCGACCTTGTGCCGGTAGACCCCCCCGACCGACTTCCAGGCGCTGCCGCCGAACCCGTGGATCCGCCCCCGGAACCCGCTCGTCCGCTGCTCGTACCCGAGCGTATCCACACCATCGACGCGGACCATGTAGTCGGACGAGGCGTCCGGGTAGAACTGGTCAACGTACTCGCCGATCGGTACCAGCCTGGTGCCGGCACCGTCCCGGATCAGCACCGGCGTGTCGCCCGTCACCGACGCCCCCACCCCGACGAACATCTCGACGAAGTCGGATCCGCTGATGGAGTAGAACGGCACCCCGGCCTCGCCGGCCACCGCCCGCGCCAGCAGTGTCTTACCGGTGCCGGGCGGGCCGAACAGCAGCACACCCTTGGGGATCTTGGCGCCGAGCGCCTGATACTTGGAGGGCCCGGACAGGAAATCCTTGATCTCGTGCAGCTCCTGCACGGCCTCGTCGGCGCCGGCCACGTCGGTGAAGGTGGTCTGCGGCATGTCCTTGGTGATCTGCTTCGCCTTGGACTTGCCGAAGTTGAGCACCCGGGAGCCGCCACCCTGCATCTGCGACATGAAGAACAGGATCAGGATGACGATGATCGCTATCGGGATCATGTAGATCAGCAGGGTGGTCCACGGGCTGTCCTGGGTGACCTCCGTGTCGACCGTGCCCGCGATGCGGCCCTCGGCGATCGCGGCCTCGATCCGGTCGAACAACTGCTCGCTGACCTCGGCCGGGTACCGCGCCTGGATCTTGTCGGTCTCGTCGCCCTCGACCTCCATGGGTGCGGCCAGGTCGATCTTCAGCGTCTGCTCGCGATCCTCGATCAGCACCGAATCGATGTCGCCCTCGTTGAGCCGTTCCAGGGCGACCGAGGTCTCCACCTCGGTGTAGTCGTCGCCGCGGGTGAAGAAGGAGCTGATGGCGACCGCGCCGATGATCACCAGGATGATCCAGACCACCGGCCGGCGGAAGAAGCGGGTCCGTTCCATGCTGTCGTGTGAGCGCGTCGCGCCCGGGCCCTCCTGCCTGACTCCCTTGACCGAATGCCTACCGCACCGTGCGATCGCCGCCGGGAAGCGGGGACGCGTAGCGCCCACCCGGTCCGACGGCATACCGCGCCTCGGTTGGTTCGACGGTACACCGTCCGCGGCCGTCCTGACCGCCGACGGTGCGTGCGGCGGGCAGGTGTCCAGCCAACTACCAGCTAGCGGCGGTAGACCTGCGGCTTGAGTACTCCCACGTACGGGACCTCGCGGTACTTCCCGGCGTAGTCGAGCCCGTAGCCGACCACGAACTCCGACGGGATGTCGAAGCCCACGTACGTCAGCGGCGGCGCGGAGCGGCTCGCCGCCGGCTTGCGCAGCAGCGTCACCACCTCCACGCTGGCCGCCGACCGGCCCTCCAGGTATTTCAGCAGCCAGGACAGGGTCAG
>SLSW01000200.1 GCA_007130245.1 Micromonosporaceae bacterium | reverse complement strand
TGGTGGGCGGTACTGGGATCGAACCAGTGACCTCTTCCGTGTCAAGGAAGCGCGCTCCCGCTGCGCCAACCGCCCGAAAAAACGTGATCGACAATCACTGCTGAGGTGGGGACGGGATTTGAACCCGCGTACACGGCTTTGCAGGCCGTTGCCTCGCCTCTCGGCCACCCCACCGAGGTCGAGGCCTCGGCAACCTCGGCGGCCTCTTCCGAGCGGGCGACGGGGCTCGAACCCGCGACCTTCACCTTGGCAAGGTGACGCGCTACCAGCTGCGCTACGCCCGCACGGCTTCCGGTGTACCCCGGTGCCGACTGAGAACTTTAGCCGAATCCGCTCTCCCGCGCCAACCGGGGGCCGGCGCGCCGCCCGCCGTGCGCAAGCGCGCTGTGCTGCGGCAGGGGAGGTTCCATGCTAATGGGACGGCGCGTCCGCCAGGTTGGTGCACTCCCGCAGGTCCGCGACCTGGCGCAGCACCCCGTCCGCCTCCTCTCCGGTGACCGGGATCGGCTGCCCGGTCTGGCGGGAGATCACCGCCGGCCGCAGTTCGGCCGACTCGACCTGATCACCCTGCAGCGTGATCCACAGCACCCCGGTGTCGTTGCTGAACCGGTCGTCGCGCCACCACAGGAAGTTGCCCAGCCCGTAGTGCACGTACGTCTGCCCCAGCCAGCCGTCACCGAGCAGCAGGTGCGCGTGGGTGCCGACCACGATGTCGGCGCCCGCCCGGGCCGCGGCCACGGCGAAGTCCTCCATCTCCGGCACCGGGCACGGGTTGCCCTCCTGCCCCCAGTGCATGTAGACCACAACCACGTCGGCCACCTGCCGCGCCGACCGCACCGCCCGCAGCGCCCGGTCGCCGTCCATGGCGTACGCGATCCCGGACCGCTGCTCGGTCGCGCGCCACTGCTCCCACAGCTCCCACACCTGGCTGAAGCCCAGCACCGCCACCCGTACGCCCTTCACCTCGACCACCCACGGCGCGTACGCGGCGTCGGCGTCCTCACCGGCGCCGACCACCGCCACGCCGGCCGCCTCGGCGTCGCCAAACTGTCCGCCAGCCCGTCGCGCCCGTAGTCCAGCGCGTGGTTGTTCGCCAGCGACACCACGTCGATGCCGGCGGCCCGCACCGCGTCGAAGGCCTCCGGCGGAGCCCGGAACAGGAAGGTCTTCGGCTCCGGGGTGCCGCCGGTGGTGACCGCCGTCTCCAGGTTGATCATCGAGAGGTCGGCGTCGTGGAAGAGTTCGGCCACCGGCCCGAAGGCGGTGTCCGGGTCGTCGAGCAGCTGCCAGGTCCGGTTCGGCACGCCGCCGTCGTACTCCACGAAGTGCACGTCGCCGCCGAAGGCGAGCGT
This sequence comes from Micromonosporaceae bacterium, assembly GCA_007130245.1. GTDB lineage: Bacteria > Actinomycetota > Actinomycetes > Mycobacteriales > Micromonosporaceae > Natronosporangium. Next base: position 15,010 of record SLSW01000200.1, on the reverse strand, counting down.
GATCTCCGGCGGCCCGTCCGGCGCGCCGCTGGCCGCGGACGCCTGCTGGTCCGGCGGAACCGGCTCGACCCACGGCCCGCTCGGTGGCCCGGCCTGCGGACCGACGCCGCAGCCGGCCGCCAGAACCACCAGCAATGGGATAATCAGCCAGGAACGCCTCATAACATTTCACACTACGTGACCGGTCCGGTTCCTCACGGGCACCACCCGCAGCCGGGCGGTGGCAGGGTGAAGGGCATGAGCGATGAGACGATCGCCGTCACCGGGGCGACCCGCGGGGTCGGTCGCCGGGTGGCGCGGCGGCTGGCCAGGGCCGGTGCGACCCTGCGCCTGGTGGTACGTGACCCCACCCGGGTGCCGGACCTGCCCGGTGCCGGCGTCGCGCGCGCCGGCTACGACGACCCGCCGGCGGTACGGGCGGCCCTGCGCGACGCCCCCACCCTGTTCCTGGTCAGCGCGCACGAGCACCCGGACCGGGTGGGCCTGCACGCCGGTGTGGTGGACGCCGCGGTGGCCGCCGGCGTGGACCGCATCGTCTACCTGTCGTTCCTCGGCGCCGCGCCGGACGCGACGTTCACCTTCGCCCGCGACCACTTCCATACCGAGCAACACATCCGCGGCACCGGCGTGGCGTTCACGTTCCTGCGCGACAACCTCTACCAGGACGCGCTGCCGTTCTTCGTCGGCACCGACCGTGTCATCCGCGGACCCGCCGGCGACGGCCGGGTGAGCGCGGTGGCCCGCAACGACATCGCCGACGTGGCAGCCGCGGTGCTGCGGGGCCCCGGTCACGAGGGGCACGTGTACGACGTGACCGGCCCGGAGGCGATCAGCCTGCACGAAGCGGCCGAGGAACTGACCCGGGCCACCGGCCGACCGGTGCGTTACCACGCCGAGTCACTCAACGAGGCGTACGCGTCGCGGGCGCACTACGAGGCGTCCGAGTACGAACTCGCCGGCTGGGTCACCTCGTACGCCGCGATCGCCGCCGGTGAGATGGCCGCAGTCAGCGAGACGGTGGCCACGGTCGCCGGCCACCCGCCGGTCAGTTTCGCCCGGTGGCTCGCGGCCAACCCGAGGAGCATCGCCCACCTGCACGGTTGACCGCTCAGCTCACGACGCAGTAGATTATTAACGCTATGATTGATAATCAACTGAGTGGTGCACTGGCAGCGCTGGCCGATCCGACCCGGCAGCGGGTGGTGGATCTGCTGCGCCACCGGCCCCGCAGCGCCGGCGAGCTCGCCACCGAAGCGGAGATCACCCCGGCGGCGCTCAGCCGGCACCTGCGGGTGCTGCGCGCCAGCGGCATGGTCGAGGTCGACCCGGCCGCGCACGACGCGAGGCTGCGGGTCTACCGGTTGCGTCGGGAACCGTTTGTGGCGCTGCGGGCGTGGCTGGACCAGGTGGACGCGTTCTGGGGCGAGCACCTGGACGCCTTCGCCGCCCACGCCGCCGCCCACGCCGCCGCCCACGCCGACGCCCACGCCGACGACGAGGCGGCGCGATGACCGCCATCATCCGCACCGTCGTGGTCCGACTCGATCCCGTTGCCGCCTTCGAGGTCTTCACCGGCGAGATCGACACGTGGTTTCCGCGCGGCCCGCACTCGTTCAACTACCCGGACCGCGCCACCGGCATCGCGCTGGAACCCGGGGTCGGCGGACGGTGGCGGGAGGTGTGGCGCGACGGCGACGGGTACGACATCGGTGAGGTGCTCGCCTGGGAACCGGGGCGACGGCTCCTGCTCACCTACCGCCACCGCCACCTGCCCGACGACCCGCTCACCGAGATCGAGGTCCGGTTCGAGGCGGTGCCCGGCGGCACCCGGGTGACGCTGGAGCACCGCGGCTGGGAGCGCCTGCCCGCCGAAGCGCTGCGCGAATGGTCCGGCCGGGCCTGGCGGGCACTCGTCGCCGCGTACGCCGCATATGCCGGCCCTGCCTACACCACCGAGGAGGACACCGACATGACCACCACCGAACCCGACCGCGCGGTCGAGCAGCAGGCGGTGACCCCGTTCCTGTGCTATGAGGACGGCACCGCCGCCATGGACTGGCTGGCCGGGTCCTTCGGGTTCGTCGAGCGCACCCGGTGGCTGGACGAGCAGGGCCGGCTGAGCCACGGCGAGATGCTCACCGGCCCCGGACCCGGCGCCGGCCTCATCATGATGGCCGGCGCCGTGCCCGGGTACGAGTCGCCCAGGCGTCACCGGGAGCACTGCGCGGCCACCGCCGCCGCGCACGAGGTGCCGTACGTCATCAACGGCGTGCTGGTGCGCGTCGACGACGTCGACGCGCACCACGCCCGCGCCCGCGCCGCCGGTGCCCGCATCCTGTCCGGGCCGGAGGGCAAGCCGTACGGGCGTTCCTACCGGGCCGAGGACCTGGAGGGTCACCGCTGGATGTTCCTGCAGGACGCGGTCGGGTAACGCCTACGCCACCACCAGCCGCACCACGATGTCCACCGCCGCGGTCGCGATCGGCGTCGCGGTGCCGTCGCTGTCGTACACCTCCAGCCACACCGACCAGGTGGTCTCCGCCAGGCCGTGCTCGAGCCCGATGTCCGCGCTGAAGCTGGCGCAGTCGCGCGGCAGCACGAAACCACCCGACGACCCGCCGCCACCCGGCACCCCGCTGCCCTGGCACAGCACCCTCGCCTCGTGCGTGCCGTAGGCGACCCAGCGCATGCGGGTGCCGTGCACCGCCGCGCCGTGACCGTCGGTGCCGGATCCGGCGAACTCGACCGCGCGCGGGTTGCCGTTCAGCGCCGACAGCTCCAGACCCGCCGACGGCGCGGTGATGGTGGCGGTCGGCGGCACCTGCCCCGGCGGCAGGGCGGCGACGACGAACGTGCGCTCGACGCTGGACACGCCGGCCACAAAGCGCGCCCGGTAGCTGCCCGGCACCACCTCGGCCGCCGGCAGGGTGGAATGGTGGCCCTGGTCGACATGGATGGCCTCGCCGTCGCGCCACACATACCACATCGTCTGGTCGTCGGGCACCGGCGAGAACGTGTCCGGATCCCAGGAGGTGGCGCGCAGGTCCACCGCGGTGGCCTCGAGGATCGCCGGCGCCTGCGCCGGCGGCGAGATGATGTGCACCTCCGGCGGCGTGTCCACCACCTCCACCGTCACCGACGCCTCGCCGGTGCGGCCGTGGGAGTCGGTGGCCGAGGCGGTGATGACGTGCGTGCCGGCGGCCAGCGGCAGGGTGCTGGTCTCCGAACCCTCGCCCAGGTGCCCGCCGATGTCGCTGTGCCAGGTCAGCGGCACTGCGTTGCCGGCTACATCGTTGGCGGTGCCCCGCAGGTCCACCCACTGCCCGACGCTGAGTTCGGCACCGTCGGCCGGCGACGAGATGGTCACGGTCGGCGGGGCGTCCAGCGCCCGGACCACCGCCGCCTGGGCGTTGACCCGCCGCTTGGTCACCACGCCGTTGGCATCGACATCGGGATGCGCGGTCTCGATCAGGATCCGCCGCACCTCGTCCGCGTCCAGGTCCGGGTTGGCCGCCATCACCAGCGCCGCCACCCCACCGACGAACGGCGCGGCGTAGCTGGTTCCGCAGACCCAGCCGGTGCGCCAGTTGGTCAGCGCCCGCGGCGGGTCCGCCAGCGACAGCACGCACATCGGGCCGTAGATCTCGACGGACCGGTGGTTGATGCTCCGGCCACGGTTGGAGTCCGCATGGATCTCGGCGTTACCCTCGACCCCGCCGACGCAGAGCACGTGCGGGCTCTGGCACGGCAGGTAGTAGCGGTCGGTGGCCGCATCGACCACCGCGCCGTTGTTGCCGGCGGCGGCGACGATCAGCGCGCCGGTGTCCCGCACCTGCGACATCCGCCGGTCGGTCCACGTGCGGGCGTGGGTGTTACCGCCGTTGACCTCCCGCACGAAGCTCAGGTTGACCACATGCGGCTTCTCCTCCTCCGCCGCGTCGACGCTGCGCCGCATGCTGGTCCAGTAGTCGGCCCCTTGCCTGACGGCGACCAGCGTGGACGTCACCGGGCCGGCCGGGCCGGCGACGCCGTAGTGGTTGCCCACCTTCGCCGCGGCGGCCATCACGATGTCGGTGCCGTGCCACAGGCACGGGTCGTCGCCGCAGCCGACGGCATTCTTCTCCCCCCACGACCCGTGACGGATCGTCGAGTTGTCGGGGAAGTCCTGGTTTCGGGCGAATCCACCGTCGACCACCATGAAGCGCACCGCCGGCTCCAGCCGCTGCTCGGCCAGCAGGATCTGCCAGGCGCGGGCCACGCCGGTGTCCAGGGCGCCGCCCTCGCGCAGGTACGACCACTCGAACGCGTTCTCCGGCTCCGGGTCGTCGTGGTCGATGACGTCCTCAGCCTCGTACGCCCGGCCGGCTCCGATGCTCTGTGACCTCACCAGCGGATTGACCTGCACCTGCAGACCGGACGACGCCGCCGCTGTCAGCGCCAGCAGGCCGGTGACCCGCTCGTGGCTGACCCGGTAGTCACCGGCTTGCCACGCCGGTCCGGCCGCGATGCGGTCCGCGTCGGCACGGTCGGCGTCCACCCGCACCAGATGGTCCTGGCCACCGTCGGCGTCGGGCGGGAACGAGTCCAGCACCACGCCGTCCCGGCGGGCCAGGAAGTCCTCGAGCTCGGCGGGCGTGCGCGCGTAGAGCATGACCTCGTCGAGGACCACCTCCTCGACGATGCCGTCGGGATATGCGAGCACCCCGACGTCGCGTGCCAGCCCGCCGAGCGGGTCGATCTGCGCCACCGACGGCTGCAGGTCGGCGTCGACGGTGACGGTCACCGCCGAGGCGGCCGTCCGCGCCGGCGCCAGACCGGCGACGGCCACACCCGCCGCCGCCGCGGCCACCAGCACGACCGCGGAGACCAGCAGGGGTACGGGATGGGTGGTGACCCACCGGATGACGCTGTTGCGGGACATGGCGCACTCCCTGGCCACGGTGGCCGGGCCCGGTGCCCGGCCGTCTCGCTACCAGGAGGCGCCAGCCGGCGGGATGCCAACACAAACCCGCCTCCGACCCTCAGGAATCCCAGTCGTCCAGCACCCCGTGCAACGTGGGAGTGAGCCAGCCCGGGGCGGAGCGGCGGAACACTCCCGGGTCCGAGTCGCCAACGTCGGCCGGCACGGAACCCGCCAGGTGTGGCAGCAGCTCGTCCAGGTTGCTCCAGTGCACCCGCTCCGGCTCGGCCGGCCAGGACCCGAACACCACGTGCGCGGCGACCGCCCGGCGCTGCAGCGCCTCCAGTGTCAGGGCGGTGTGGTTGAGGGTGCCCAGACCGGCCCGCGCCACCACCACCACGGTGGCGTCGACCGAGACCGCCAGGTCCCCCATCGTCCACGGTGCCCCGGACGGGCGTACCCCCATCGGCACCAGCAACCCGCCGGCGCCCTCCACCAGCACCAGGTCGAAGTCCTTCGCCTGGGCCCGCACCGCGTCCACCACGTCGTACAGCTCCAGGGGTGTCACGCCCGCGACTCGCGCGGCCATCAGCGGCGCCAGCGGGTCCGGATACTCCACCAGGGTGGTGGCGGCGTGCGGGGCCACCAGCCGGGAGATCTCGTCCACGTCCAGCGGCGCGCCGTCGGCGGTGCCGGTCTGCGCCGGCTTGACCACCGACACCGTCAGGCCGGTGGCGATGGCGGCTGACGCGATCGCCGCAGTGACCACGGTCTTGCCGACCCCGGTGTCGGTGCCGGTGACCATCACCACGCCCCGCACCGGCGGCGCGCTCACGGCGCGGTCTCCACGATGACCTCCAGCGCCCGGTCGAACTCGGCGCGCGGCACGCCGGCGTTGATGGTCAGCCGCAGGCGGGACGATCCATCCGGGGTGGACGGCGGCCGGAAGCAGCCCACGGCCAGCCCCCGGTCGCGGCAGGCGGCCGCCCACGCCAGTGCCGCGTCGGCGTCGGGCGCGAACACCGACACCACCGCCGCGTCCGGCGCGGTGGTGCGCAGCCCGGCGGCGGTCAGCCCCCGCACCAGGTCGCCGGCGCGGCGGCGCACCTCCTCGCGCAGGTGGTCGCCGTCGCGGGCCAGCCGCAGCGCGGCGTGGGCCCCGGCCGCCACCGCCGGGGGCAGTCCGGTGTCGAAGATGAACGGTCGGCCGGTCTCGACCAGGTGCCGCACCAGCGCTGCCGGCCCGACCACCACTCCTCCGGCCGCGCCCAGCGACTTCGACAGGGTGGCGGTGACCACCACGTCCGGCTCGCCGGCGAGCCCGGCGGCGGCCACCCCACCGGCACCGGCCGGTCCGAGCATGCCGAGCGCGTGCGCGTCGTCGACCAGCAGCAGCGCCCCGCGACGGCGCACCACGCGGTGTAGGTCGGCCAGCGGCGCCGCGTCGCCGTCGACGGAGAACACCGACTCGGTGACCACCACCGCTGGCTGGTCGGCGGCCCCGGCCAGCGCCGCGTCCACCGCGGCCGGGTCGTTGTGCGGGGTCACCACGGTGCGCGCCCGCGCCAGGCGGCACGCGTCGATCAGCGAGGCGTGGTTGTAGGCATCGGAGATGACCACGGTGTCGGCCGGGGCGACCAGCGCCGCCACCGCGCCGAGGTTGGCCAGGTAGCCCGACGAGAACACCAGCGCCGCCTCCGCCCCCAGCCACCGCGCCAGGTCGTGCTCGAGGTCGGCGTGTGCCTCGGTGGAGCCGCGCACCAGCCGGGACCCGGTGGAACCCAGGCCGTACGCCTTGACCGCCGACTCGGCGGCCGCGATCACCTCCGGGTGCCGGGACAACCCCAGGTAGTCGTTGCCCGCCAGGTCCACGATGCCGTCGTCGGGCCCCCGCGGTCGGAGGTGCCGGGTGAGCCCGGCGGCGGCGCGCCGCTCCGCCTGGCGCTGCCACTCCCGCACCCAGCTGCTCACCATCTGCGTACCCGTCCTCGCTGCCGTGGCTCCGGCGCTGTTGGCATCATCGTCTCCCCCGTCCGGCACGCGGTGCGCCCGTAGGCTACTCGGTCGATTCGCAGCCACCGATAGGGTACGGGCATGTCAGATGTCCTTGATCTTGCGCGTACCCAGGTCCTCGCACACGGCACCGGGCTGGACGAAGACGGGGTCCTCGCGGTGCTCTCCCTGCCGGACGAGCGGCTGCCGGAGGCGCTGCAGCTGGCCCATGAGGTCCGGATGCGCTGGTGCGGCCCGGAGGTCGAGGTCGAGGGCATCGTGTCGCTCAAGACCGGCGGCTGCCCGGAGGACTGCCACTTCTGCTCCCAGTCCGGGCTGTTCACCTCCCCGGTGCGCTCGGTGTGGCTGGACATCCCGTCGCTGGTGGCCGCGGCCAGGCAGACCGCGGCCACCGGGGCGAGCGAGTTCTGCATCGTGGCGGCGGTGCGTGGGCCGGACGAGCGGCTGATGTCGCAACTGCGCGACGGGGTGAAGGCGATCCAGGACGAGGTGGAGATCAACATCGCGGCGTCGGTGGGGATGCTGACGCAGGAGCAGGTCGACGAGCTGGTGGCCATGGGGGTGCACCGCTACAACCACAACCTGGAGACGGCGAGGTCGTATTTTCCGCAGGTGGTGAGCACGCACAGCTGGCAGGAGCGGTGGGACACGCTGCGGATGGTGCGCGAGTCCGGCATGGAGGTGTGCTGCGGCGGCATCCTGGGGCTGGGCGAGACGCTGGCGCAGCGCGCCGAGTTCGCCGGCCAGCTCGCTGCGCTCGACCCGCACGAGGTGCCGTTGAACTTCCTCAACCCGCGTCCCGGCACGCCGCTGGGTGACCGTCCGGTGGTGGAGGCGAAGGACGCGCTGCGGGCCATCGCCGCGTACCGGCTGGCGCTGCCGCGCACCATCCTGCGGTACGCCGGCGGGCGGGAGATCACCCTGGGTGATCTGGGTACGAAGGACGGGCTGCTCGGCGGCATCAACGCGGTGATCGTCGGCAACTACCTGACCACCCTGGGGCGGCCGGCCGAGGCGGACCTGGACCTGCTGGCGGACCTGAAGATGCCGGTCAAGGCCCTGTCCGCGACCCTCTAGCCGCCCCACCCCCTCACATCCCCCGCCTCCCGCCACACCGTCAGCTTGGGGGGCTGGGTGGCGCCCGCTATTACTGTTATGCGAGTTTTGTGCCGTCAGTTGATCACCATTCAGCCCCCCAAGCGGGCGTGTGCAGGGCAGTCGGGCGTCAGCGCCTACCGGGGCCGGGAGCTGGCCAGCCAGGTCTCCGGCAGCGACTGCGACAGGCGCACGCGCAGCCCGTCGGGATCGCGCACCACCGCGTCACGCTCGCCCCACGGCTCGTCGCGCGGATCCTCCTCCACTGGTACGCCGCCGGCCCGCAGCCGCTCCACCAGCGCGTCCACGTCATCGACCCCGAGCGACACCTCCACCCCGTACCCGGTGACCTCCCCTGGCGCGCGCGCCGGCATGCCGGTGCCCTCACCCCGCGGGTGCAGCAGCAGCCGACTCGCGCCTACCTGGTAGCCGTACCGCCCGTGGTGCTCGTACACCTGCGGCAGCCCGAGCCCGCCCTCGTAGAACCGCCGCGACCGGTCCATGTCGTCGGCATACACCACGATCGCCTGCACGTCCATCCTGTCCACCTCCGTTGGTTCGTAACCGTCGACCAGCCCGTGCAGCTGGTCGATGACCGCCCGCACCGCGCCGTGGGCCCGCGCGAGCGTGTGCCAGTGCCGGTCGATCCGCTCGTGTGCCCGCGCCGCATCCTCGGCCAGCAGCGCGCCGACGTCCGCCAGCGGCATGCCGGCTGCCCGTCCGGCGCGGATCAGCGCGGCCTGGCGCAACTGCGAGGGCAGGTACCAGCGGTAGCCGGTGTGCTCGTCCACTGACGCCGGCGCCAGCAGCCCGACCTCGTCGTAGATCCGCAGCGCCCGTGGGCTGAGCCCGGCGGCGCGGGCGAACTGGCCGATCGACAGCATCTCGTTCATGTCGCCCAGCGTGCTGGTTGACGCTGCGTCAAGGTCAACCCCCGCCGGGAGTATCGTTCGCGCTCGTGGACGACGCAGATGGCGCGACGGTGGTTGGCCGGTGGTGCGACCGCTGCGGCTGGGTGGCCGACGAGAGTGGGCACGACGCGTGTGCGGCGGCCCGGGCCCTGGAACCGCCGCGGTTCTGCCCGCACTGCCGGCGGCGGATGAAGGTACAGGTGCTGCCGACCGGATGGCGTGCCAGCTGCGTCGAACACGGTGAGACCGGATCCTGACAGTACAAAGCCAAGATTTTTCAGATTTTTCCCACTAATTGATATGCAGCTGTTGACGTTCGGTCACTCTGTGTGCACCCTTAGATACAGGAGCTGCGTTGAGGCCGACAGCCCGCGGGTCTCCGACAGGGCTCAACCGGGGGGAACGGGCGCGCGCAGGTCTGGATGTGCAGGGGGGAGCATGTCCGGACCGCGCGCGCCCGGTCATATCTCCGATCCGGCGCGCGGCGCCCGCATCACTCAGCGCCGGTCGAGCGGAAGGTAGCTGCGCTCCTTCTCCCCCACGTACACCTGGCGCGGCCGGCCGATCTTGGTCTCCGGGTCCTCGATCATCTCCCGCCACTGGGCGATCCAGCCCGGCAGCCGACCGAGCGCGAACAGCACCGTGAACATCTTGTTCGGGAAGCCCATCGCCTTGTAGATCAGGCCGGTGTAGAAGTCCACGTTCGGATACAGCTTGCGGGAGATGAAGAAGTCGTCGGTCAGCGCGACCTCCTCCAGCTCCAGGGCCAGATCCAGCAGCGGGTCGGAGGTGCCGGTACGGGCGAGCACCTCCTGCACCGTACGCTTGACGATCTTCGCGCGCGGATCGTAGTTCTTGTAGACGCGGTGGCCGAAGCCCATCAGCCGCGCGCCTGCCTCCCGGTCCTTGACCCGGCGCACGAACGCGCCCACGTCGCCGCCCTCGTCGCGGATCTGCGCCAGCATCGCCAGCACGGCCTCGTTGGCCCCGCCGTGTAGCGGCCCGGACAGCGCGTCGATCCCGGCGGAGATCGAGGTGAACAGGTTCGCCTGGCTGGAACCCACCATCCGCACCGTGGCGGCCGAACAGTTCTGCTCATGGTCGGCGTGCAGCAGGAACAGCACGTCCATCGCCCGGGCCAGCACCGGGTCGGGCTGGTAGGGCTCGGCCGGCACCCCGAAGGTCATCCGCAGGAAGTTCTCCACGTACGCCAGCGAGTTGTCCGGGTAGAGCATCGGCTGCCCGATCGACTTCTTGTACGCGTACGAGGCGATCGTCGGCAGCTTGGCCAGCAGCCGGATGGTGGAGCTGTGCACGTGCTCGGGGTCGAACGGGTCCAGGCTGTCCTGATAAAACGTGGACAGCGCGCTCACCGCCGACGACAGCACCGCCATCGGGTGCGCCTCGCGCGGGAACCCGTCGAAGAACCGGCGCAGGTCCTCGTGCAGCAGCGTGTGCAGCCGGACGCTGTCGGTGAACTCGGCCAGCTGCTCGGCGCTGGGCAGCTCACCGTAGATCAGCAGGTACGACGTCTCCAGGAAGGTGGAACGCTCGGCCAGCTCCTCGATCGGGTACCCGCGGTACCGCAGGATGCCGGCGTCACCGTCGATGTAGGTGATGCGCGAGGCGCAGCTGGCGGTGTTGACGAACCCGGGGTCCAGCGTCACGTGCCCGGTCTGCTGCAGCAACCCGTTGATGTCCAGCCCGGACGGGCCCTCGACCGCCTGCCGTACGGGCAGCTCCTGCCGCCCCTGCGCGTGCTCGAGACTGAAATCCGCCATCGTCCCCTCGCTATCCTCACTGACGTTCTCACCGTAGCCTCACCCCCACCTCCCGCCGATCTAGGGGTTGTTCATGTGAGATGATCTCCATCCACGCGAATAATCCCTAGATCAACGGGGGGTTGAGGTGATGGCGCGGTTCGCGCCGGTGCTCAAGCCGGCGCTGGTGGTGCTGCTCGTGCTGGCGCTGCTGCTGGCACTGGTGTGGCTCGCCCAGCGGTGGCTGATCTACCTGCCCGACCGCGGCGACGTGCCGCCCGCCGCCGAGGTCGTGCCCGGAGCCCGCGACGTCACCCTGCAGACCTCCGACGGGCTGAGCCTGGGCGCGTGGCTGGTGCCGCCCGACGACACCGCCACCGACCGCCAGTTGACGGTGCTGGTGGCCCCGGGCAACGCCGGCAACCGCGAGGGGCGGGCACCGATGGCGCAGGTGCTGGCCGCCGAGGGGTTCACCGTGCTGCTGATGGACTACCGCGGCTACGGCGGCAACCCGGGCCGCCCCACCGAGGACGGCCTGGCACGCGACGCCCGCGCGGCGTACGGGTTCCTGGTCGAGCGGGAGGGTACGCCACCGGAGCGGCTCATCTACTTCGGCGAGAGCCTCGGCGTCGGCGTCGTCACCGAACTGGCCACCGAACACCCGCCCGGCGGGCTGGTGCTGCGCTCGCCGTTCACCGACCTGGCGGCGGTGGGTTCGACCCACTACCCGTTCCTGCCGGTGCGCACCCTGTTGCGCGACCGCTACCCGGTCATCGAGCACATCGCCCGGGTCCCGGCGCCGACCGCGGTCGTCTACGGCAGCCGCGACTCGATCATCCCGCCGCAGCAGAGCCGCGAGGTCGCCCGGCAGGCGGCCGGCCCGGTCCAGGTCACCGAGGTCGCCGGTGCCGATCACAACGACGCCGCACTGTTCACCGGAGCGGAGCTTGTCGCCGCGGTGGTCGCGCTCGCCGACGAGATCTGATAACCGGACGAAACCGCCCAGCAGGGGCAGACATCGGGCAGCGGAACCAGTAGTCTCACAGCACGTCGGCCGGGTCACCCGCCGGCGCTTCCGCTATCACCAGGGGAGGACGGCCATGGCGCTGGTACGGCGGGCGGCGGTGGAGGGACGGCAGGCGCCGGCCGCGCCGACCCCGACCACGGTGACCGTGCCGCGGCAGCCGTCCGCGGCCGACATCGACGACGCGGCGGCGGGAGCGGCGCCGTCCGCCCCTGCAGCCGCGCCCGCCACCGGTCCCGGAGTCAGCGGCGGCGCCGACGAGATGGCCGCCGCCCCCGACCGGCCCGCGCGGCTGTGGGCCATCGGACTCGGCCTGGGCCTGGTGGCCGGCGGCGGCGCGCTCGCCTTTCTCATCGACGAGTGGTACGCCGTGCCCACCCTGCCGGTCGGCAACGAGTTCGCCGCCATCGTGTCGCTGCTGCTGTTCGCCCTGGTGGTGGAGCGGCTGCTGGAACCGTTCACCCGCTGGCTGCCCGGCCGCCGCGCCCGCAACCGCTACGAGCAGCAGGTGGCCGACCTGGCCAACCGGGATCCGCACGCCACCCTGGCGGCGGTCGCCGCGGCCAAGGCCAAGGTGGAGCAGCACCGCGCCGAGCGGGCGCTGCTGGCGTGGGGCCTGGCCACCGCGGTGGCCACGGTGCTGGCCGCCGCCGCCGGCTTCTACCTGCTGCGGATCCTGGTCTTCGCCGACGACCCGACCTGGCAGGCGGTGCCGGTGTGGGCCGACGCCCTGGTGACGGGTGTCATCGTGGGCAGCGGCACGAAGCCGGTGCACGACCTGGTCACCCGGTTGCGGCAGGGCAACGCCCAGCGGCGCGACCCGGCCGAGGCGTAGCCGCTCAGCGGGGGCGTTGCAGGTCAGGTCAGGTGAGGCGGCGCAGCAGGGTGGTCACCGGCGACGGGTCGAACTCCTCCGGGTCGAACGCGCGGCTGAGCCAGGTGCGCATCTCGTCATGCTCCGGGTGGTCCGGGTCGGCCAGCGCCTCCAGCAACTCGCCATACCCGAGCGTTCCCCCCACGTCCTCCGGTGGGCAGGCCCGTTCACCGGCCACGCACATGGGATACCGCTCGTCCGGCTCGGCGGCGAACACGTCCTCCACGGTCACCTCGTGCTCCCACCAGTCGCCGAAGTCGTACGTGTACCGGAACACGTCGCCCTTGCCGGCGACCGCGTCCAGGCGTACGTCCATCTCGTCGCGCAGCACCAGCTCGCCTACCGGGTCCGGCTCGCCGTACTGCTGACCTTCGATGTCGAACGAGTGCAGGTGCGCGTCCTGCCAGCCCATCGCGTACTGGAACACCCGGTGCACCCGGTCCAGAGTGTAGCCACCCGGCACCAGCACGCGCCGCCACACCGGCGGGGTGATGTCGCTCAGTGTGATCTTCAGCTGGTAGATCTGACGTGACATGGTCTCCAATCTTGACGCAGAGGCGTGAACTGCCACCTATCGTCTATCACATGATCTGCCGTGCGTGTCGCGATCAGCGCCACGACGAGTGTCGCGCCCGGTCCCGCGACCGTAGCTGGTGCGACTGCCAGCACCGGACCACCCCGCCGCGCGACACCCAGACCACCGGTCCGCCCGGCGACTGACCCGCCGGCCGGCGGTGTCGCCGCGCTGCTCTACTGAGCGGGTGACCCACATCGACATCACCGCGCTCGCCCCCGAGACCGGGCCGTTGGACCACGACGCGCTGGCCGACCGGTACGCACCGCCGGCCGCGCCCTGGCTGCGGGTCAACTTCGTCACCAGCATCGACGGCGCGGTCAGCGTCGACGGGCGGTCCGCCGGCCTGTCGACCCCCGCCGACCGCCGGGTGTTCCACCTGCTGCGGGCGCGGTGCGACGCGCTGCTGGTGGGGGCGGGCACGGTCCGCGATGAACGGTACGGGCCGCTGCGGGCAGACGACTCGTGGCGCCGCTGGCGCACCGCTCGCGGCCTGCCCGCCGACCCGGTGATGGTAGTGCTCTCGCGCACCCTCGACCTCGACCCCGCGCGTCCGGCGTTCCGCGAGGCGCCGCGACGGCCCATCGTGCTCACGGCCGCGGACGCGCCCGCCGACCGGCGCGCCGCCCTGTCCGAGACCACCGAGGTGCTCACAGTCGGCCAGGACCGTGTTGACCTGCCCGCCGCCGTGGCGCTGCTGCGCGAGCGCGGCCTGCACCAGCTGCTGTCCGAGGGCGGCCCACGCCTGTTCGGCGAGCTCACCGCCGCCGACCTGGTCGACGAGGTGTGCCTGACCGTCTCGCCGCTGCTGGCCGGCGCCGGCGCCGGACGCATCACCGCCGGCCCGGCCAGCCCGCTGCGCGCCATGACGCTGCGGCACGCACTGACCGCCGACGATGTGCTGTTCCTGCGCTACCACCGGGCCACCAGCTGATCCGCGCGGGCCGGGCCCGCCAATCTGCCCGCCACGCGCGGCGGGGTACACACGTTCGCGCCGCCGGTACGGCACGATGCGGGTGTGACCCCTGACGGCGTACCCTCCCCCGACCCCGCGCAGCCGCCGGTGGGCCGCGTGCTCGGCACCTCCGACGCCACCCCGCTGCAGTTCTGGACCGCCGTCGACCCGGGCGGCTGGCTGCAGCTGGACGATGTGGTGGTCACTCACCGCGAGCTGCCCGGCGGCGAGCGGGTCACCATCGCCGGGGTGGTGACCACGGTGCGCGCCCGGCACGAGGGCGCCCAGTTCGACTCGGACGTGTTCGCCATCGCCGACGGGATGCTGCCGGCCCAGATCCAGGAGGCGGCAGAGATCACCGTCACCCGGGTGGACCCGGAGATCTACGTGCCGCCGAGCCCGGGCGCGCCGGTGCACCGCGCCGACGGCGACGACCGCGCCGCCGCCCTGCACTTCGACCGCATGGCCCGCCGGGTGCCCATCGGCACCGGTCGCGACGGCCAGGCGGTGTTCCTCAACGCCGACTTCCTCGACGGCACCCGCGGCGCGCACGTGTCCATCTCCGGCGTGTCCGGGGTGGCCACCAAGACCAGCTTCGCCACGTTCCTGCTCTACTCGGTGTTCCACTCCGGGGCGCTGGGCGCCGACGGCGTCAACGCCCGCGCGCTGATCTTCAACGTCAAGGGCGAGGACCTCAACTACCTCGACCACCCGAACTCCGCCCACGACGAGCAGCTCACCACCGCGTACGCCGCGCTGGGGCTGCCGGCCGGGCCGTTCGCCGACGTGCACATCCACGCCCCGCCGCGCGCCGGCGACCCCACCGGCACCCCGGACGTGTCCAGCCGCACCGCCGGGGTGGACGCGTTCTACTGGACGCTGGCGCAGTTCTGCGGCGAGCGGC